>NZ_JBEXEA010000013.1:0-281594 GCF_040606035.1 Streptomyces sp. NPDC005483 | reverse complement strand
CGCCCGGTTACATTTCGAACCCGGAAGCTAAGCCTCACAGCGCCGATGGTACTGCAGGGGGGACCCTGTGGGAGAGTAGGACACCGCCGAACAATATTTGGAGGACCCCTGGTCCCAGCGTTCAGCTGGGGCCAGGGGTCCTTTTGTTTTTTTTGAATGCTTGCAGTGCCGAAGACAGGAGTCACCATGTCCACCAACTCTCCCGATGACCGACCGGAGCGCGATCAGCAACGACGGGACAGTGGTGACCGTGGCGATCGAGGCTACCGGGGGGACCGCGGCGGCTTCCGCCGCGACAACGACCGCGGTGGGAACGACCGTGGCGGCAATGACCGTGGTGGCAACCGCAGTAGTGGTGACCGCGGTGGCTTCCGTCGCGATGACAACCGCGGCAGCAGCTACCCGCCCCGCCGTGACGACCGTGGTGGAGACAACCGTGGTGGTGATCGTGGGGCTCGTCCTCCGTTCCGTCGTGATGACCGGCCGGCCGGGCCTCGCCGGGACGACCGTGACCGTGGGTTCCGGCGTGACGGTGACCGTCCTGCCTTCCGTCGTGACGACCGCGGGGACCGCGGGGATCGTGGCGAGCGCGTAGAGCGCCGCGACGACAACCGTGGCGGCTTCCGCCGGGACGACAACCGCGGCAGCAGCTACCCGCCCCGCCGCGATGACCGCCGTGATGACCGGCGCAGCGACGACCGCGGCGACCGCGGTGGCTTCCGCCGTGACAACGACCGTCGCGATGACCGCCGTGACGACCGCCGCAGCGACGACCGTGGCGGCTTCCGCCGTGACGACAACCGCAGTGCCGGTGGTGACCGCGGCGGCTTCCGTCGCGATGACAACCGCGGCAGCAGCTACCCGCCCCGCCGTGACGACCGTGGTGGTGACAACCGTGGTGGTGATCGTGGGGCTCGTCCTCCGTTCCGTCGTGATGACCGGCCGGCCGGGCCTCGCCGGGACGACCGTGACCGTGGGTTCCGGCGTGACGGTGACCGTCCTGCCTTCCGTCGTGACGACCGCGGGGACCGCGGGGATCGTGGCGAGCGCGTAGAGCGCCGCGACGACAACCGTGGCGGCTTCCGCCGGGACGACAACCGCGGCAGCAGCTACCCGCCCCGCCGCGATGACCGCCGTGATGACCGGCGCAGCGACGACCGCGGCGACCGCGGTGGCTTCCGCCGTGACAACGACCGTCGCGATGACCGCCGTGACGACCGCCGCAGCGACGACCGTGGCGGCTTCCGCCGTGACGACAACCGCAGTGCCGGTGGTGACCGCGGCGGCTTCCGTCGCGATGACAACCGCGGCAGCAGCTACCCGCCCCGCCGTGACGACCGTGGTGGCAGCGGTGGACCCCGTAGGGACGACCGTGGTGGGCGGCCCGGTGGGTTCCGTGGGCGGGACGACCGGAGCGGTGGCGACGATCGGCGCGGCGGCGGTGGCGGGCGTTTCCGTGACGAGCGGGACCGTGACCGTGAGCCGATCAAGCGGCTGCCGATCCCCGAGGACGTCACGGGCGAGGAGATCGACAAGGACGTACGGCAGGAGCTGCAGAGCCTGCCGAAGGGGCTCGCGGAAGATGTCGCCAAGAACCTGGTGATGGTCGCCCGGCTCATCGACGAGGACCCCGAGGGTGCCTACGGCTACTCCAAGGTGGCCCTGCGGCTCGCGTCGCGTGTCGCCGCCGTACGGGAGGCGGCCGGGTTCGCGGCGTACGCCACCCAGAAGTACAGCGAGGCCCTCGCCGAGTTCCGCGCCGCCCGGCGGATGACCGGGAACGTGGAGCTGTGGCCCGTCATGGCCGACTGCGAGCGTGGGCTCGGGCGGCCGGAGAAGGCGCTGGACATGGCCGGGGCGCCCGAGGTGCACAAGCTCGACAAGGCCGGGCAGGTGGAGATGCGGCTCGTCGCCGCCGGTGCCCGGCGTGACATGGGGCAGCTGGACGCGGCGATCGTGACGCTGCAGAGCCCCGAGCTGGCCTCCAACTCGGTGCAGCCGTGGACCGCGCGACTGCGGTACGCGTACGCCGACGCGTTGCTCGCGGCCGGTCGGGAGGACGAGGCGCGGGAGTGGTTCGCCAAGGCCGTGGAGTCCGACAAGGACGGCAGCACGGACGCCTCCGACCGGCTGGCCGAGCTGGACGGGGTCGAGTTCGTCGACGCCTTCGCCGACGAGGACGACGAGGACGACGAGGACGACGAAGGTGACGGCGAGGCCGCCGAGAACGTCGTAGAAGAAGTCGAAGAAGCAGGAGTCGTGGAGGACGAGGACGGCGAGGACGTTGAGGAAGGCGACCTCAAGGACTGACATGTGCCGTCGGTGAACGAAGGGGCGGGATCCTGGGATCCCGCCCCTTCGTGCGTCATACGTCCAGTGCGCGCAGGACCAGACCCGACGCCGGTTTCGGGCCGAACGACGTCGACTTCCGGGGCATCGTGACGCCCTGGCGGGCGAGCTCGCGGACGACGTCCTCGCGGACCGGGTGCATCAGGACCGCCGTGCCGCCGTCGCGTTCCGCCTTCTCGACCGTGGCGGACGTGTCGTGGATGTAGGCGATGCGGGCGGGGTCGTCCTCGGGGATGTGCCAGACGTGGGCGAGGAGCGTGGCGTGCAGGACCGTGGCGTCCAGGGTGCGCCAGGCGGCGGGGCGGTCCGTGGGGATCGTGCGGGACAGGAGGTCCGGGTCGGGGCGGTCCACGAGGTGGAAGTCGCCGTCGCCGGCGAGGAGGAAGGCGTTGCCCGCGCAGGCCGCGTCGGCGAGGACGTCCAGGGCCTCGGCGAGGGGCACGGCCAGGTGTCGTACCCGGAAGAGGCCGTCGAGGAGGGCCAGGGACCGGGACACCGGGACGTCGTGCAGGAGGCGGTGGATGGCGCGGACGCGGAGGGGGTAGCGGGCCGTGTCGACGAGGAGGACCAGGCCGTGGTCCCAGGGGCTGGGGGACGGGTGCTCCGCGCGTAGACGGCGGTAGGTCGCCCAGCGGTGGTGGCCGTCGGCGATGAGGGCCTGGTGCTGGGTCAGGTCCGACCGGATGCGGGCCACTTCGGTGGGGTCGGTGATCGACCACAGGCGGTGGCTGTAGCCGTCCTCGGTGGTGGTGGCGAGGAGCGGGGGCTGTTGGGCCGTGCGTTCGATCGCGGTCGTCGTGACGGACTCCGAGCCGTTGCCGCGGTAGGTGAGGAGCAGGGGCTCCAGGTTCGCGGAGGTGGCGCGCATGAGGGCCGCGCGGTCGGCGACGACATGTGGCATGACGTCCTCGTGGGGCAGGACCACGCCCTCCGACGGCTCCGACAGGCGCAGGGTGCCGATGATTCCGCGCTGGAGCAGGCCGGCGCCGTCCTGCTGTTCGTAGACGTACAGACCGGGCTCGGGATCGGCGGCCAGGATGCCCTCGGAGAGCCAGCCGCGCAGGGTGCGGGCGGCCTGTTCGTTGCGTTCGGCCGGTGTCGTCGCCTGCGGGAGGATCAGCCGGACGATGTTGTACGGGTCGTTGGACTGGAGCTGGTGCAGGCCGTCGGGGCGGACCACGACGTCGTACGGCGGTGATGTCACGGCGGCCAGGCTGCCGACCCGGTCGGGGTCGTAGCGCAGGCCTCGGAACGGGGTGAGTTCCAGGCCTCGGCGCGCTGTTGCTTCCGGGTGACCTGCTGTGTTCATCCCGGCATCGTACGGGTGTCGGTGGCATGGGGGATGATCGGGGGAAAGCCGTCGAACGAGGAGCGATGCGGAATGAGCCAGCGCGCAAGGACGAGGCCCGAGGGCAGTGAGCAGGCCCTGAGCGAGGCGTACGACACCGCGCTGCTCGACCTCGACGGGGTGGTGTACGCGGGCGGGAACGCGATCGCGCACGCCGTCGAGTCGCTCGCCACCGCGCGGGAGGGGGGTATGCACCTCGCCTACGTCACCAACAACGCGCTGCGTACGCCCGATGCCGTGGCCGAGCACCTCACCGAGCTGGGGATACCGACGGGGGCCGACGACGTCATCACCTCCGCGCAGGCCGTCGCGCGGCTGATCAGCGAGCAGGTGCCGGCCGGTTCACGGGTCCTTGTCATCGGTGGCGAGGGACTGCGCGTGGCCCTGCGTGAGCGGGGGCTCGAGCCCGTGGAATCGGCGGACGACGATCCGGCTGCGGTCGTGCAGGGCTTCGGTGGGCCGGACCTGCCCTGGGGGCGGTTCGCCGAGGCCAGTTACGCCGTCGCGCGCGGGGTGCCCTGGTTCGCGTCCAACACCGACCTGACGATTCCGAGTGGGCGCGGGATCGCGCCGGGCAACGGCGCCGCGGTGGAGGTCGTGCGGATTGCGACCGGTGCCGAGCCGCAGGTCGCGGGCAAGCCGTTGCCTCCCATGCACCGGGAGACGATCCTGCGGACCGGCGCCGAGCGGCCGTTGGTGGTCGGGGACCGGCTGGACACCGACATCGAGGGCGCGTTCAACGGGGAGGTGGACTCGCTGCTCGTGCTCACGGGAGTCACCGACGGCGCCCAACTGCTGGCCGCGCCGCCGCAGCACCGGCCGACCTATGTGGACGCCGATCTGCGGGGGATGCTCACCGGGCAGCCCGAGGTCACCGAGGCGGGAGAAGGCTTCCGGTGCGGTGGCTGGACCGCGAGGGCGGGCGAGGAGCGGCTGGAACTCGACGGTGACGGCGAGGCATTGGACGGGCTGCGGGCGCTGTGCGCGGCGGCCTGGACGGCGGCCGGGGAAGGCGTGTGCGAGCTGGACGCTGAGAAGGCGCTGGCCAGGCTGGGGCTGTGAGCCGCTGGGCTCGAAGGGACTTCGGTGAGTTCGGGAGCGGTCAGGACCTCGGGATCGTGGCTCGTTGGCAGGGTAGGCTAACCTAACTGCGTGTTGGTCGACAGTCCTCCCGAACAGCGCGCGGAGACCGCCCCCGCGCCCCCGACCCGCCGGGCGATACGAGTCCTTGGGCTCCTCGTGTCCGTCGTGATCCTGGTGCTCGTCGCGATGGCGAGCATCGCGGTCGGGGCGAAAGGGCTGTCCGTGGAACAGGTCTGGCACGGGCTGTTCCAGGACACGGGGACCTACGGCGACGTCGTGGTGGCCGACCGGCTGTCGCGGACCGTTCTCGGGCTGCTCGCGGGCGCCGCGCTGGGCCTGTCCGGGGCGGTGCTCCAGGCACTCACCCGTAATCCGCTGGCCGACCCCGGGCTGCTCGGCATCAACGCGGGCGCGTCCGCCGCGGTCGTCACCGCGATCACCTTCTTCGGCGTCACCTCGCTGAGCGGCTATGTGTGGTTCGCCTTTCTCGGCGCGGCCGCGGTAGGTGCCCTGGTCTGGTTCCTGGGCGGCAGCCGGGGTGCCACTCCGGTGCGGCTCGCGCTGGCCGGTACGGCGATCAGCGCGGCGCTGTACGGCTATCTCCAGGCCGTGATGATCACTGACGGCCAGGCGCTCAACAAGATGCGCTTCTGGACGGTCGGTTCACTGTCCTCGGCCGACAACTCGACCATCCTCCAGGTGCTGCCTTTCCTCGCGACCGGCTCACTCCTCGCCCTCGCGCTCGCCCGGCCCCTCAACGCGATGGAGATGGGCGACGACACCGCCAAGGCCCTCGGAGCCCACCTCAACCGCACCCGGGCGCTGGCCATGCTCTCCGCGACCGTGCTGTGCGGGGCCGCGACCGCCGCGTGCGGTCCGATCGTGTTCGTGGGCCTGATGGTCCCGCACATCGTGCGCTCCTTCACCGGCCCCGACCTGCGCTGGATCCTGCCGTACGCGACCGTCCTGTCGCCCGTGCTGCTGCTGGGCTCCGACGTGATCGGCCGGATCGTGGCCCGGCCCGCGGAGCTCCAGGTCGGCATCGTCACCGCGATCATCGGCGGGCCGGTCTTCATCTTTCTCGTACGACGGCGGAGGACGGCCCAGCTGTGAGGACCAACCGTGCCATCAGGACCCCCGGCGGGTTCTCCGTCCGGCTGGACGTCCGGGCCACCGTCGTCGTCGCCCTGATCCTGCTCGCCGCGCTCACCGCGAGCGTGGTGCTGATCGGCACCGGCGACTTCCCGATCCCCGCCGGGGACGTGCTCAAGACGCTGCTCGGGAGCGGCAACGCCGGGCAGGAGTTCATCATCAACGAGCTGCGGCTGCCGCGGGTCCTCGTCGGGCTCCTGGTCGGCGCCTCGCTCGGGCTCGGGGGCGCGCTGTTCCAGGCCATCTCCCGCAATCCGCTGGGCAGTCCGGACGTGCTCGGTCTCAGCCAGGGAGCCACGGCCGGGGCGCTCACCATGATCGTGCTGTTCTCCGGAAGCGCGAACCAGATCACCCTCGGCGCGCTCGTGGGCGGGCTCGTGACCGGACTCGCCATCTATCTGCTCGCCTGGAAACAGGGTGTACACGGGTACCGGCTGGTCCTGGTCGGCATCGGGGTCTCCGCGATCGTCACCGCGGTCAACGGCTATCTGCTGACCAGGTCCACGCTCACCGAGGCCGCCCAGGCCGTCGTATGGATGACCGGTTCCCTGAGCGGCCGGGACTGGGCGCAGGTCTGGCCGCTGCTGTGGCTGTGCGCCGTCCTCGTCCCGCTCGTCCTCGTCAACGGGCGCGGCCTCAGGATGATGGAGATGGGCGACGACGTCTCGGGCGCCCTGGGCGTGCGGGTCGAGCGCGTACGGCTGCTGCTCCTGGTCGCCGCCGTCCTGCTCACCGCCGCCGCCACCGCGGCCGCCGGACCGGTCAGCTTCGTCGCGCTCACCGCACCGCAGCTGGCCCGCCGCCTCACCCGCTCGCCCGGCCCCAACCTGCTGCCGTCCCTGTGCATGGGCGCCACCCTCCTGGTCACCGCCGACTGGATCTCGCAGAAGGTCTTCGGCGCCGACCAGCTGCCCGTCGGCGTGGTCACCGGAGTCCTCGGCGGCGTCTACCTGCTGTGGCTCTTGGTCACCGAGCGCAAGGCGGGCCGGATATGAGCGCCGAGACCATCCTCACCAGCGGACTGAACACCCCAAGGAGCACCGTGAACCGTCTGTCCGCCGACGCCGTCACCCTCGCCTACGACCAGCGCGTCATCGCCGAGCAGCTGTCGGTGGAGATACCCGACCACTCCTTCACGGTGATCGTCGGCCCCAACGCGTGCGGCAAGTCCACCCTCCTGCGAGCCCTCTCGCGGATGCTCAAGCCCAGCCAGGGCAAGGTGCTGCTCGACGGGCAGGTCATCCAGTCGATGCCCGCGAAGAAGGTCGCCCGGACGCTGGGCCTGCTCCCGCAGTCGTCGATCGCACCCGACGGGATCACGGTCGCCGACCTGGTCGGCCGCGGCCGCTACCCCCACCAGGGCATCCTGCGCCAGTGGTCCACCGAGGACGAGCGGGTCGTCCAGGAGTCCATGCGGCAGACCGGGGTCGAGGAACTCGCCGAGCGGTACGTCGACGAGCTGTCCGGCGGTCAGCGGCAGCGGGTGTGGATCGCGATGGCGCTCGCCCAGCAGACCCCGTTGCTCCTCCTCGACGAGCCGACGACCTACCTCGACATCCAGCACCAGATCGACGTCCTCGACCTCTGCGCCGAGCTGCACGAGGAGCAGGGCCGCACCCTGGTCGCCGTCCTGCACGACCTCAACCACGCGGCCCGGTACGCCACCCACCTCATCGCGCTGAAGAGCGGGAAGATCATCGCCGAGGGAGCCCCGAACGACATCGTCACGGCCGGCCTGGTCGAGGAGGTCTTCGGGCTGCGCTGCCAGGTCATCGACGATCCGGAGACGGGGACACCGCTGGTGGTGCCGGCCTCGCGCAAGGCACGCGCGCGCGTGGAGGCCGGCAGCGAGACGGTGAGTGCTACAGAATCTTCCTGAGCCGGAGCAGGTCGCGCAGGCCCGCTTCCAGCTTCACCCGGCCCGAACCCCAGGCCTTGGCGAAGTTCAGCTCGCCGTTCACCAGCGCCACCAGATCGTCGCCCGCCAGGGTGAGTCCGATCTGGGCCTTCTCCTTCGGGGGGCCCTGGATCGTGTCCCGCACCACGATCCGGCCGCCCGTCATCCGGCCGACGAAGGTGACGTCGAGATCGGTGATACGGCAGCTCACCGAGCGGTCCATGGACGCCGCCGTGGCGACATCCCCCTCGGCGTTGCCCATGTTGTCGGAGAGCTTCTCGAGTGCGGCACGGCACTCCTCGATCGTGGCCATCGCGCTCGACGGTACCCCAGCGGTTCGGGGTAGCGTCTGGGCATGAACGACGCAGTTCCAGAGCCTTCACACGAGGCCGCAGCCGAACCCGAGCACGACCCGGCCGGCCCCGCCCCTCTGAACGTGCCCCGCATCCCCACCGGCAACGCCGAGGTCGACGCTCAGCTGGAGCGGCTGGGCGACGCCGACCACCTCGCCACGGACGGGCACATCGAGGTGTACGAGGATGTACACCAAGGGCTGCGCGACGCGCTCACTGCGCTGGACGCGCGCCCGGGACCCCCGGCGCCCTCGCCGTCGTATGACCAGCGGGTGCCCTCACCCTCGTATGGCACTAGGAGCTGAACCGAACGTGGCAGGAGTCGTACGCCTTCGGCTGGACGCGGAGCTGGTCCGGCGGAAGCTCGCGCGCTCGCGTGAGCATGCCGCGCAGCTGATCGCGGCCGGGCGGGTCACCGTCGGCAAGACCGTCGCGACCAAGTCCGCCACCCAGGTGGAGACCGCGGCGGCGATCGTGGTCCAGAGCGACGACAGCGATCCCGCCTACGTGTCCCGGGGCGGGCACAAGCTCGCGGGCGCCCTTCAGGTGTTCGGGCCGCAGGGGCTGGCTCTCGAGGGGCGGCGGGCGCTGGACGCCGGTGCCTCCACCGGCGGCTTCACCGATGTGCTGCTGCGGGCCGGGGTCGCGCACGTGGTCGCCGTCGACGTCGGCTACGGACAACTCGCGTGGTCTCTCCAGAGCGATGAACGCGTCACCGTCAAGGACCGTACGAACGTACGCGAGTTGACGCTCGAAGCGATCGATGGGGAACCAGTGGATCTTGTCGTGGGGGATCTGTCCTTCATCCCGCTCGGACTGGTACTGCCCGCCCTGGTGCGGTGCGTGAAGCCGGATGCCGATCTGGTGATGATGGTGAAGCCGCAGTTCGAGGTGGGGAAGGAACGGCTGGGCAGCGGGGGAGTCGTACGGAGCACGCAGCTGCGGGCGGAGGCCGTGCGGGGAGTGGCCGAGAAGGCGTGGGAACTCGGGCTCGGGGTGAGGGGCGTCACGGCCAGTCCGTTGCCCGGGCCCTCGGGCAATGTCGAATACTTTCTGTGGCTGCGTGCCGGGGCGCCCGCCCTGGACCCGGCCGATGTCGACCGTGCAGTGGCGGAGGGGCCGCGTTGAGCCAGAACCGAGCTCGTACTGTTTTCCTGCTCGCCCACACCGGGCGGCCCGCGGCCATTCGCAGCGCCGAGCTGGTCGTGAAGGGGCTGCTGCGCTCCGACATCGGCGTGCGCGTCCTGGAGTACGAGGCGGCCGACCTGCCGCTGCCGCCCGAGGTGCAGCTGGTCAAGGAGGCGACTCCGCAGTGCCTCGAAGGGTGCGAGCTGCTCATCGTGCTCGGCGGTGACGGGACGCTGCTGCGCGGCGCCGAGTTCGCCCGCGCGTCCGGGGTGCCCATGCTGGGCGTCAACCTGGGCAGTGTCGGATTCCTCGCGGAGGCCGAGCGGGACGATCTCGACAAGGTCGTCGACCGGGTGGTGACCAAGGCGTACGAGGTCGAGGAGCGGATGACGGTCGATGTCGTCGTTCACCGGAACGGGGACATCGTTCACACCGACTGGGCGCTGAACGAAGCCGCTGTGCAGAAGGCCGGTGCGGAGAAGCTCCTCGAGGTCGTGCTGGAGATCGACGGGCGGCCGGTGACGGGGTTCGGGTGTGACGGGATCGTGCTGTCCACGCCTACCGGGTCCACGGCTTATGCGTTTTCGGCTGGTGGGCCTGTGGTCTGGCCTGAGGTGGAGGCGCTGTTGATGGTGCCGATCTCCGCGCACGCGCTGTTCGCCAAGCCGTTGGTGACCTCGCCGAACTCCGTGCTGGCGGTGGAGCTGTTGCCTCATATTCCGCCGGGTGTGCTGTGGTGTGACGGGCGGCGGACCTTCGAGTTGCCTCCAGGGGCGCGGGTCGAGGTGCGGCGGGGGGCTGTGCCGGTGCGGTTGGCTCGACTGCATCATGCCTCCTTCACCGACCGGCTTGTGGCGAAGTTCGCTCTGCCGGTTTCCGGGTGGCGGGGGGCGCCGCACTAGCCATCTGCGGGGGCTGGTTGCGGAGCGTGGGCGGCTGCGGGCGATTCGTGGTTGCTCGCGCCCGCGCGGCGGACCCGCAAATCGATACAGCCCCGCGCCCCTGAGAACCTCCACTCGCCCGAGTGACAGGGGGCCTCGCATCTCGTTGCTCGGACCTCGTAAGGTCTTCACCGTGCTGGAAGAGATGCGGATACGGTCGCTCGGAGTCATCGATGACGCTGTCGTCGAGCTGTCACCCGGGTTCACCGCTGTCACCGGTGAGACGGGTGCGGGCAAGACCATGGTGGTCACCAGCCTGGGGCTGTTGCTCGGTGGGCGGGCGGACGCGGCGCTCGTGCGGATCGGGGCCGAGAAGGCGGTCGTGGAGGGGCGGATCACCGTGTCCGCCGGCGACTCCGTCCTCGTACGGGCCGAGGAAGCGGGGGCGGAGCTCGACGACGGGGCGCTGTTGATCAGCCGTACCGTTTCCGCCGAAGGGCGGTCCCGGGCGCATCTGGGCGGGCGGTCGGTGCCCGTGGGGGTGCTCGCCGAGCTCGCCGACGAGCTGGTCGCCGTCCATGGGCAGACCGATCAGCAGGGGCTTCTCAAGCTCAACCGGCAGCGCCAGGCGCTCGACCGGTACGCGGGCGATGCCGTCGCCGTGCCGCTGGCCAAGTACACCGAGGCATACCGGCGGCTGCGGTCCGTCTCCGTCGAGCTGGACGAGATCGTCACGCGCGCGCGTGAGCGGGCCCAGGAAGCCGACATGCTGCGGTACGGGCTCGACGAGATCGCCGGCGTGGAGCCTCGGGCAGGGGAAGACGTCGAGCTGGCCGAGGAAGCCGAGCGGCTCGGGCACGCCGAGGCCCTGTCCTCGGCGGCCACGGCCGCACACGCCGCCGTTGCCGGGAACCCCGAGGATCCCGAGGGCATCGACGCCGCGACGCTCGTGGCGGGCGCTCAGCGGGCTCTGGAGGCCGTACGGTCGTACGACCCCGCCCTGGCCGCGCTCGCCGACCGGATCGGGGAGATCGGGATCCTGCTGGGCGATGTGGCCGGGGAGCTCGCGGGATACGCCGACGACCTGGACGCCGATCCGCTGCGGCTGTCGGCCGTCGAGGAGCGGCGGGCCGCGCTCACCGCGCTGACGCGGAAGTACGGCGAGGACGTGGCCGCCGTGCTCACGTGGGCCGAGCAGAGCGCCGCGCGCCTCACGGAACTGGACGGCGACGACGAGCGGATCGACGAACTGACCGCCGAGCGGGACGCGCTCAGGGCCGAACTGGGCGGGCTGGCGCAGGCATTGTCGGACGCGCGAACCGAGGCCGCGGAGAGGTTTGCGGCGGCGGTGACGGCAGAGCTGGCCTCGCTGGCGATGCCCCACGCGCGCGTGTCCTTCGCCATCCGCCAGACCGAGGACCCGGACGGTGTGGAGGTCGGCGGGCGGGCGGTCGCGTACGGGCCGTCCGGCGTCGACGAGGTCGAGCTGCTGCTCGCCCCGCACCCGGGCGCCCCGCCGCGGCCCATCGCCAAGGGCGCGTCCGGCGGTGAACTCTCGCGCGTGATGCTGGCCGTGGAGGTCGTGTTCGCGGGGACGGACCCCGTGCCGACGTATCTCTTCGACGAGGTCGACGCCGGTGTCGGCGGCAAGGCCGCGGTCGAGATCGGGCGGCGTCTCGCGCGGCTCGCGAAGACCGCGCAGGTCGTCGTCGTGACGCACCTGCCCCAGGTCGCCGCCTTCGCCGACCGGCAGTTGCTGGTCGAGAAGACCAACGACGGATCCGTCACCCGGTCCGGCGTGAAGGTGCTGGAGGGCGAGGAGCGGGTTCGGGAGCTGTCCCGGATGCTCGCCGGGCAGGAGGACTCGGAGACGGCCCGGGCGCACGCCGAGGAGCTGCTGGCGACGGCGCGGGCGGACGCGTGAGGGGTGCGTCCCTCGGCGTCACCGCGGCCCTGACGCGCGCCGGCATGGCCGTCCTCCGGGCCACGGCACCGGGCGGGCGGGAGCGCTGGGAGCGGACGAACTACGCAGGGCGGACGGTCGGGTTGTACGCCGGGCCCGCGAGTGCGCTGGCCGCCGCGGTCGGGGCCGGGCGGATTCGGCCCGCTGCGGGGATGGCGGTCGCCGTCGCGGGCCTCTGCGGGGCGTACGACGACCTCGCCGGAGACCATCGGCGGGGGTTCCGGGCGCATCTGGGTGCGCTGCGGGACGGTGAGGTCACCAGCGGGGCCGTCAAGTTGTTCGGGATCTCGGCGGCCGGCCTGGTCGCGGGCGCGCTGATGAAGGAGCGAGCCGTCGACAAGGCGCTCGCGGGTGTGGTGATCGCCGGGGCCGCGCATTTCGTCAACCTCGTGGACGTACGGCCGGGTCGGGCGGCCGGTACGGTGGCCGCGCTCGGGACGTCGGGGATGGTGCGGTCGGAGTTGGCCGGCGTCGCCGTGGGGGCCGCGGTGGCCGTGTTGCCGGACGACCTCGGTGAGCGCGCGATGATCGGGGATGTGGGGGCGCATGCGTTGGGGGCGGCGTTGGGAGCCGCTGTCGTCGCCGGGAACGGAAGGCTGGGGCTCCTTGCGCACGCGGCCGCGGTTGTCGCCGCGGCCGTCTGCGGGGATCAGGTGAGTCGTCTGTCGGCTGCGGGCTTCAGGCCGGAACAGGGCTTCCGTCACTCTTGTGAGTGACCCCGACTCGCCGCACGCACCCTTCCCCCGTTCTCCGCATGCGCGGAACGCCTGTACGTCCTGGCATCCTTGGCGGAGAACCCATCACGCGTAGGAAGCGCGCGGTACACCCCTCCGCTCGATACCTTCTGTACGTTTCCTCGTGACCGTCCGACCCGAACCAGGAGCCCCGGCCACGTGACCCCCGTGAGCAGCCACTCACCGCACGGCCAGTCGCCGCTGCGCACCGTGCAGGTGCTGGGCGGCGGCAATGCCGGCAGCAGCGCGCATGTGCGCTCCCTGACCTCGGGGCTCGTCGCGCGGGGCGTGCGGGTCACGGTGTGCGCCCCTGCCGAGGCGGATCGCTCCTACGACTTCTCCGGGGCCGGTGCCGAACACGTGCACGTGCCGCGCAGCAGCGATCCGACCTCCGTGGCCGTGCTGCGGGCGGCGTGCGCGGACGCCGATCTGGTGCACGCGCACGGGTTGCACGCCTCGTTCCGCGCGGTGCTCGCGCTCAGCGGACGGCGGACCCCGCTGGTCGTCACCTGGCACGACCGGGCGTACGCCGAGGGCGCGCGGGCCCATTTCGTGCGCCTTCTGGAACGCCGGGTCGTGAAGGCCGCTTCCGTGGTGCTCGGGTCCACCTCCGCGCTCGTGGACCGGGCCCGCAGGACCGGTGCCCGGGACGCACGGCTCGCCGCCGTCGCCCTGCCCGGGCCGCGCGGGGTCGTCGAACAGGAGGATCCCGACCGGCTGAGGCCCAAGGTGCGAGCCGAACTCGGGGCCATCGGGCGGCCCTTGCTGATGGCCGTCGGCGCCCTGGAGCGGCACAAGGGGTACGAGACGCTGCTGGACGCCACGCGCGCGTGGCGCCTTCTGGACCCGGTACCGCTGGTCGTCGTCGCAGGGGAGGGGCCGCTGCGGGCGGTCCTGCAGAGCCGTATCGAGGAAGAAGGTCTGCCGGTTCGTTTGATCGGGCGACGCGACGACGTCTCCGAACTGCTGGCGGCCGCCGATCTCGCGATTCTGCCGAGCCGTTGGGAGGCGCGCTCGGTCCTCGCCCAGGAGGCCTTCCACGCGCGCGTGCCGCTCGTGGCGACCGGGGTCGGCGGTATCCCCGAACTCGTCGGCGACGCGGCCGAACTCGTCCCGTACGGCGACCCGGTGGCCCTCGCGGACGCCGTCGTACGGCTGCTCGGCGATCCCGAGCGCCGGGAGCTCCTCAAGGAGCGCGGGGTGCGCCAGGCGGCGACCTGGCCGACCGAGGACGAGACCGTCGCGCAGGTGCTCAGTGTCTACGACGAGTTGACCCGGCACCGGCCGCTCATCTGAAAGCCCGGGAAAGCTAGGGCACATGCCGGCGTGCCCGTAGCGCGAGGCTCAACGCCAGTACCGTCTGCGGGTCGTCGAGGTCCGTGCCCAGCAACTCGCCGATGCGGGCGAGGCGGTTGTAGAGGGTCTGCCGGTTGAGGTGGAGTTCGCGGGCCGTCTCCGCCTTGCGGCCCGCGTGTGCCAGATAGGTCTCCAGGGTCGGCAGCAGCGGCGGCTTGGAGCGGTCGTCGTGGGCGCGCAACGGGCCGATGGCGCGGTCCACGAAGGCGGCTAGGTCAGGGTGGTCGCGCAGCCGCCACAGGAGCAGGTCGATGTCGAGGCGGCGGGCGTCGTACCAGGGGCGGTCCGACAGGCCCTGCGCCGCCGTCGCCGTCTCCGCCGCGTGCCGCAGGCCCGCCGAGGCCGCCGCCCAGCCACCGGCGACCGCGACGACGACGACCGGCGGCTGAGCGCCGGGGCGCCGCACCCCGGCCCGCTCCACGCCCGCCCGCAGAGCAGCCGCGACCCGGTCCGCGACCGCCGGCCGGTCCGACTCCGAGCGCAGCCCGAGCAGGACGAGCACACGGCCTTCGACGGGCCGTACGCCCAGCAGCACGGGCACGCCGACCGACGCCAGCTCCTCGGAGACCGCCCGGGCCGGTACCGCCCAGCCGCCGCCCGAGGAGCCGAGATGCATCACCACGGGCAGCAGCGGGCCGGCGCCCGGCTTGAAGCCCAGCACGCGCGCCTGCGCCGGGGCGTCCTCCGGGGTGATGCGGCCCTCGGCGAGGTCGGTGAGGAAGTCGCCACGGCCGCGGGCCGCGAGCTCCTCCTCCTGGCGTGCCTGCATCAGGACGACGGCCAGGATGCCCGCCGCGCGTTCGGCCGCCATGCGGTGCACGGGCGCCAGCGGGGCCCGTACGGGAAGCAGGACCAGTCTCGCCCGTACCGAACCCGCGCCGGGCCCGCCCCCGGGGACGTCCACGAGGGCCGAGCCGGTCGGCGGGGTGTCCTTGTGCTGGCCGCGCAGCCCCTCCCACACCTGGAGCGGATCGGCGCCCTCGGGGCCCTCCCCGGCGGCGTACAGCAGCTGCCCGTCCGTCGTCTCCAGGAAGACCGGGTTACCGCTGAAGTCGGCCAGGATGCCGAGGACCTGCGGGACACCGCCGCCGCCCAGCAGGGCCTCGGTACAGCGGCGGTGCACCTCCTCGGCCCGCTGGAGCAGTGCGTAGTGGCCGTTGACGATCTCGGTGTGGATCTCCTCGGTGACCGCCACGAACGGCACCTCGCGGTGCAGCTGGACGAGCGGCAGCCCGGTGGCACGGGCCGTGTCGACCAGGGCCGCGGGCAGCCGGGTGAAACGCGGGCCCAGCTCGACGACCAGGGCGGCGATCCCGCGCTCGGCCAGGGTGCGCACGAACGCACGCTGTTCGGCCGGGCGGGTGCCGAGCCCGTAGCCGGTGGTCAGCAGCAGCTCCCCGCCCTTCAGCAGGGAGGCGATGTTCGGGACCTCGCCCGCGTGCACCCAGCGCACGGTCCGGGTGAGCCGGTCCGCGCCCGCGAGGATCTCCGGGAGCCCGCTGCGCAGACCGGGCAGCTCCAGCGCGCGCTGCACGGTGATTCCGGCGCCCTGGGTGTCGAAACCGCTGTTCGTGCCGCTGTCCATGAGCCGGACGCTACCCGAGGGGTGTCCGCTGCCGTGCAGGGGTGGCGGCCGCTGCTTGGACTTCGGCGTGGTGAGGCAGAGCAGCCGCTCAGGGGGGCGGCGCACGCCGACCGGCTCGGATACCGGTAGCTGTGGGGCTGGTGGGCGAGGGCGTGAACCGTCGCCCCCGGCCCCCGGCCCGCGGGCGCGGTGACGCTGGTGGGCGACCTGGACGCCTACCGGCGCGAATCGACGCCTGCCGAAGCCGGGCTCGACGAGACCGCCCTGGTGACGGCGACGGCGGGGGACCCGGGCGGCGCTCAGGCCGGTCTGAGCGCCCCGATGATCTCCGTCACGTGCGGCAGCGGCTCGGCCGGTGTGTGTGGGCCGAGCTCCCCGCCGCCCGCCGTCGGTCCGTGAGGATCAGCCCCCGTACGCCCCCGACGCCGTCAGACGCAGGGCCGTGTCGATGAGTGGGACGTGGCTGAAGGCCTGGGGGAAGTTGCCCACCTGGCGCTTGAGGCGCGGGTCCCACTCCTCGGCGAGCAGACCGAGGTCGTTGCGGAGCGAGAGAAGCTTCTCGAAGAGCTTTCTCGCCTCGTCCACCCGGCCGATCATCGCGAGGTCGTCCGCCATCCAGAACGAGCAGGCCAGGAAGGCCCCTTCGTCGCCGGGGAGGCCGTCGACGTTCTCGTCGCCGCCGGAGGTCGGGTAGCGCAGGATGAAGCCGTCCGGTGTGGACAGCTCGCGCTGGATGGCCTCAATGGTGCCGATCACCCGCTTGTCGTCCGGCGGCAGGAAGCCCATCTGCGGGATCAGCAGCAGGGAGGCGTCCAGCTCCTTCGAGCCGTACGACTGCGTGAAGGTGTTGCGCTCCTTGTCGTAACCCTTCTCACACACGTCCCGGTGGATGTCGTCGCGCAGCTCGCGCCACTTCTCCAGCGGGCCGTCCGCGTCCCCGGACTCGATGAGCTTGATCGTGCGGTCCACGGCGACCCAGGCCATCACCTTGGAGTGCACGAAGTGCCGGCGCGGGCCGCGCACCTCCCAGATGCCCTCGTCCGGCTCGTCCCAGTGCTGCTCCAGGTAGCGGATCAGCTTGAGCTGGAGCAGGGAGGCGTAGTCGTTGCGCGACAGGCCCGTCATGTGGGCCAGGTGCAGGGCCTCGGTGACCTCGCCGTACACGTCCAGCTGGAGCTGGTGCGCGGCGCCGTTGCCGACCCGGACCGGCGCGGAGTTCTCGTAACCGGGCAGCCAGTCCAGCTCCGCCTCGCCCAGTTCCCGTTCGCCCGCGATGCCGTACATGATCTGGAGGTTCTCGGGGTCGCCGGCGACCGCCCTGAGCAGCCACTCCCGCCAGGCGCGGGCCTCCTCGCGGTAACCGGTGCGCAGCAGCGAGGAGAGGGTGATGGCCGCGTCGCGCAGCCAGGTGTAGCGGTAGTCCCAGTTGCGGACGCCGCCGATGTCCTCGGGCAGTGAGGTCGTCGGGGCCGCCACGATGCCGCCGGTGGGGGCGTACGTCAGCGCCTTGAGGGTGATCAGCGAGCGGATGACGGCCTCGCGGTAGGGGCCGTGGTACGTACAGTGCTCGACCCACTCGCGCCAGAAGTCCTCCGTCGCCTCCAGCGCCTGCTCCGGTTCCGGCAGCGCCGGCGGCTGCTTGTGCGAGGGCTCCCACGAGATCGTGAACGCGATCCGGTCACCCGGGGCGACCGTGAAGTCCGAGTACGTCGTCAGGGACTTGCCGTACGTCTCGCAGTCGGTGTCGAACCACACCGAGTCCGGGCCCGCCACGGCGACCGTGCGCCCCTCGTGCTTGTGGACCCACGGGACGACACGGCCGTACGAGAAACGCATTCGCAGGGCCGAGCGCATGGGCACGCGGCCCGAGACGCCCTCCACGATCCGGATCAGCTGCGGGGCGCCGTCACGCGGGGGCATGAAATCGGTCACCCGGACCGTGCCGCGTGAGGTGTCCCACTCCGATTCCAGGATCAGGGAGTCGCCGCGGTAGGTGCGCCGGGCCGCGGTGGGTGGCTCGGCGTCGGCCGCGTGCGCGGGGCCGAGCCGCCAGAAACCGTGCTCCTCGGTGCCCAGCAGGCCGGCGAAGATGGCATGCGAGTCGAAGCGGGGCAGGCACAGCCAGTCCACCGTGCCGTCCCGGCAGACCAGGGCTGCGGTCTGCATGTCTCCGATGAGTGCGTAGTCTTCGATGCGCCCGGCCACGTGCAACTCCAGTCGAACGGCCACGTCACCCCCTCAGGGAAAAAGGGGGCTGTCGCTTGGTGCGGTCAAGGGGGTCGTTGTAATGCGTCGTTGAGCGGTGAAGCAAAACAGTCCTGCTGCTGTGAGGCAAAACGACAACTGTTGCTCAACGAACTGACGAGCTCTCGTTGTTCCGGGGCCTACGGGTGGGGGTGGTCCCGCGTTTCCGGCCGGGCTCGGCAGTGAGTGTCCGAGCAGGATACGACGCACGTAGATGATCTGTGTGCCGCTCCGGGCAACGCGGCTGAGCCGAACGGGTGAGCAACGGGTGAGAAACGGGGGCGCTCGTGCGGGTCCGTGTCGGAGTGTGCGCGGAGCGTGGCCGGAAGCCATCTCCCCGAGGCGCTGATACCCTGGTAGCCCGTGGACCGGTGGGCGCCTGACCCCCGAACCGCACCTCCAGATCGCGACCACGGGAGCCCCCTCTTGGCCATGACCGCTGCTTTTCGAAACAGCACAGCCACGACGACCAAGCACATCTTCGTCACTGGGGGTGTCGCCTCCTCGCTCGGCAAGGGACTGACGGCCTCCAGCCTCGGCATGCTGCTCAAGGCGCGGGGCCTGCGCGTCGTGATGCAGAAGCTCGACCCGTACCTCAACGTCGACCCGGGCACGATGAACCCCTTCCAGCACGGTGAGGTGTTCGTCACCAACGACGGCGCCGAGACCGACCTGGACATCGGCCACTACGAGCGTTTCCTCGACCGTGACCTCGACGGCTCCGCAAACGTCACCACCGGCCAGGTCTACAACACGGTGATCGCCAAGGAGCGGCGCGGCGAGTACCTGGGCGACACCGTCCAGGTCATCCCGCACATCACCAACGAGATCAAGCACCGCATCCGCCGCATGGCGACCGACGAGGTCGACGTCGTCATCACCGAGGTCGGCGGCACGGTCGGCGACATCGAGTCGCTGCCGTTCCTGGAGACGGTCCGCCAGGTCCGCCACGAGGTCGGCCGTGACAACGTCTTCGTCGTCCATATCTCGCTCCTGCCGTACATCGGCCCCTCGGGTGAGCTGAAGACGAAGCCGACCCAGCACTCGGTTGCGGCCCTTCGGAACATCGGTATCCAGCCGGACGCCATCGTGCTGCGCTGCGACCGCGAGGTGCCGACCGCGATCAAGCGCAAGATCTCGCTGATGTGCGACGTCGACGAGGCCGCCGTGGTGGCCTGTCCCGACGCCCGGTCGATCTACGACATCCCGAAGACCGTGCACGGCGAGGGCCTGGACGCCTATGTCGTCCGCAAGCTGGACCTGCCGTTCCGGGACGTGGACTGGACGACCTGGGACGACCTGCTCGACCGCGTCCACAACCCCGACCACGAGATCACCCTCGCCCTGGTCGGCAAGTACATCGACCTGCCCGACGCCTACCTCTCGGTCACCGAGGCGCTGCGCGCGGGCGGTTTCGCCAACAAGGCCCGCGTCAAGATCAAGTGGGTCACCTCGGACGACTGCAAGACGCCGGCCGGCGCCGCGGCGCAGCTCGGTGACGTGGACGGCATCTGCATCCCGGGCGGCTTCGGCGACCGCGGCGTGCTCGGCAAGGTGGGCGCGATCAAGTACGCCCGCGAGAACAAGATCCCGCTGCTCGGTCTCTGCCTGGGCCTGCAGTGCATCGTGATCGAGGCCGCGCGCAACCTCGCCGACATCCCGGACGCCAACTCCACCGAGTTCGACTCGGCCACCGGCCACCCGGTCATCTCCACCATGGCCGAGCAGCTCGACATCGTCGCCGGTGAGGGCGACATGGGCGGCACCATGCGGCTCGGCATGTACCCGGCCAAGCTCGCCGAGGGCTCCATCGTCCGCGAGGTGTACGACGGCAAGGAGTACGTCGAGGAGCGGCACCGGCACCGCTACGAGGTGAACAACGCCTATCGCGCGGAGCTGGAGAAGAAGGCGGGCATCCTGTTCTCCGGCACCTCGCCGGACGGCAAGCTCGTCGAGTACGTCGAGTACCCGCGCGACGTCCACCCGTACCTGGTCGCCACGCAGGCCCACCCCGAGCTGCGCTCGCGTCCGACCAGGCCGCACCCGCTGTTCGCCGGCCTGGTGAAGGCGGCGGTCGAGCGGCAGAGTTCCAAGTAGCACGACAGTTGTACGGTGGCCGGGGCGCGCGCATTCAAAGGGCGGGCGTCCCGGCTTCTTTTGCGCAGGTGGGGAAGGACAGGGCATGACGATCAAGGACACCCCGGAAGAGTGGGAGATCCGGGCGACGAAGACCCCCTTCGTGGGCAACAAGACCTCCGTCCGCACGGACGAGGTGGTCATGCCCGACGGGTCGGTGGTCGGCCGCGACTACCAGGTCCACCCGGGTTCCGTGGCCGTCCTCGCCCTCGACGACGAGGACCGGGTCCTGCTCATCCGGCAGTACCGGCACCCCGTACGGCAGAAGCTGTGGGAGATCCCCGCGGGGCTCCTCGACGTGCCGGGTGAGAACCCGCTGCACGCGGCTCAGCGGGAGCTGTACGAGGAGGCGCACGTCAAGGCGGAGGACTGGCGGGTGCTGACGGACGTCTACACGTCGCCGGGGGGCTGCGACGAGGCGATCCGGATCTTCCTCGCCCGGGGGCTCTCCGAGGCCGACGGCGAGCGCTTCGAGGTCGAGCACGAGGAGATCGACCTGGAGTACGCGCGTGTGCCCGTGCCCGAGCTTGTGCGGGGGGCGCTGGCGGGGGAACTTCATAACGCCTGCCTGGTGGTGGGGGTCCTGTCGTTGGTCGCCGCGCGTGCCTCCGGCGGGTTGGACGGGTTGCGGTCGGCTGAGGCGGAGTGGCCTGCGCGGCCGTTCGAGGGCTGATGCCGATGCGGGTAGCGCCGTAGTCGTGTCGGATCGTCGCGGGATGCGGGTCCGATGTGGGTGGTCGCGCAGTTCCCCGCGCCCCTGGCGGTACTGCCGAGACCGGCGATCCTATGATCCGTTGATCCGATCGAGGGACTCTTCAGTCCTCACCGCCGCGCTCCGCCAGGAACGTTGCACAGCGTGAACTAGGCTCTTAAAAGCCCGAACCGGGGTCACCGGCGGGCTTTGCGCGTGCGGTGGGACGGGAGTGTGGCCCGTGACGGATCAGGCGGTGGACGCAGGCGGCGTACGGCTGTCCGGCGAGGGCCGGTTCCTGGGGCGGACGCGGGAGTTGAAGGAGCTGCGGGCCGACATCGAGCGGGCGGGACTCGACACGCTCTCCGGTAGGAAGGCACCCCGCGCGCGCGTGCTGCTCATCGCGGGGCGCCCCGGGTCCGGCCGGACCGCACTCGCCGAGGAACTCGTCCGGGCGGTCGCTGACCGTTACGACGGGGTGCTGCGCGCCCGGTTGAGCGAGCCCGACGGCACCCCCGTACCGATCGGGGACGCCGCACGGGAACTGCTCACCGTGCTGGGCGTGCAGGCGCCCGCCGGAGCCGCCGAGGACGACCTCACGGCGGTGCTGCGCGAGGCCCTCGCCGATCGGCGTGCGCTGGTTCTGCTCGACGACGCGGTGACCGCGGAACAGGTGGACGCCCTGCTTCCGGATGCCCCGGAGTGCCTGGTCGTGGCCGTGTCGGGAGGTCCGCTGACCGGAATCGCGGACGTCCGTCCGTGCACCCTCGGCGGGCTCGACACCAAGTCCGCGCTGGAGCTGCTGTCCCGGCACACCGGGTCGGTCCGCATCACCGTCGACCCCCGTGCCGCCGAGGGGCTCGTCGAGGAGTGCCAGGGCCACGCCGCCGCGCTGATGCTGGCGGGGGGCTGGCTCGCCGCCCGCCCCAAGGCGGCCGTCGCCGATCTGGCCAAGCACCTGCATACGGAGAGTGACGAGGGGAGCCCGCTCAGCCGGGTCTTCAAGCTCGTCTACACGTCCCTGCCCGACCCGGCCGCCCGGACCCTGCGCCTGCTCTCCCTCGCCCCGGCCGGCCTCATCGACCCGCACACCGCCTCGGCGCTCGCCGGCTGCTCGGTGAGCGGGGCCCGCTCGACCCTGGACGACTTCGTCGCGCTCGGTCTGCTGCACGCCGTGGACTCACCGCTGCCGCAGTACGAGGTGCCCGGCTGTCTGTACCCCCTGCTCAAGGCCCTCGCCGACACCCAGGACCGCCCGGCCGAGCTCCAGCTGGCCCGGGCCCGCATGCTGGAGCGGACCGTACGGCTGCTCCAGGCCTCCCGCACGATCACCGAGACCGACAGCCCCGACTCCCGCGACAAGCTCCAGGGCATGCCGCGTTCCGTGCGCTTCCCGACCCCCCGGGCCGCCGAGGACTGGCTGCGCATCCGCCGGCCAGCCCTGCTCGCCGCGGCCCGTCTCGCGGTCGCCGACGGGGAGCTGGACACCCTGGCCCGGCGCCTGATGTCGCAGCTCGTGCGCACGATGGTGGCCCACTTCGGCATGAAGGCCGCCGCTCCCGACCTCTACGGCATCCACGGCCTCGTCCTGGACATCGCCGAGCGGCGCGCCCTGCCCCGCGAGAAGGCCGCCGCCCTGCTGAACCTCGCCGACCTGGATGCCCAGACCGGCCGGACCCGGGAGGCGCTGGCGCGCTACCGGGCGGCGCTGGACGCCGGACGCGAGGCGAACGACCCGTACGCGACCGGCCGCGCGATGGAATCCGTAGGCGGCGCGCATCTGGAGCTCGGGGACTACGACCGGGCCGCCGACTGGTTCGGCCGGGCCCTCGCCCAGCGGCTGGCCCGGGACGAGCGCGCGGAGGCCGCCCGGCTGTACGGCCGTATCGCCACCGCGCACACCTACGCCGGCCGTTACGGAGAGGCGGTCAGGAACTGGCGGGCCGCGCTCGCCGGGCACCGCAAGAACGGCGATGTCGCAGCCCACGCGCGCGCGTTGAGCGAACTCGCCCGTGTCCAGGAGTACGCCGGACACCCCGAGGAGTCGCTGCGTACCTGCCAAGAGGCCGTGGAGTGGGCACGCCGCGCCGAGGACGTCCGGCTGCAGGCCGCGCTCCAGTTGCGGCTCGCGGACACGCTGGACCGCCTCGGCGATCCCGCGGCGGCCCAGCTGCACCGCGGCGCCGCCGATCGGCTGCTGGGGGAGGAGCTTTCCCAGGAGGAATCCGGGTCTGAGCAGGTCGAGGAACCGAAACAAGACGCTGACGCCTGCGAAATCCGTAGTACATCCGCAGAAGATTGATGCAATGAAAGGCTAGACAGCGGGAACACCTTCATTAGACTGGCTCTGCCGCACCTTCTCCTGCGGTGTCTCCTGGTGTGCTCACGCATGCCCGGGTATGTGTTGTATTGCCCCACACACTCTGAGCCAAGGACCGTGATCCACGTGAAGGTCGGCATCCCCCGCGAGGTCAAGAACAACGAGTTCCGGGTGGCCATCACCCCCGCCGGTGTGCACGAGCTGGTGCGCCACGGTCACCAGGTCGTCATCGAGCGGGGCGCCGGTGTCGGCTCCTCCATCCCGGACGAGGAGTACGTCGCCGAGGGCGCCCGCATCCTGGACACCGCCGACGAGGTGTGGGCCACCGCCGACCTGCTGCTGAAGGTCAAGGAGCCGGTCGCCGAGGAGTACCACCGCCTCCGCAAGGACCAGACGCTCTTCACCTACCTGCACCTGGCCGCCTCCAAGGAGTGCACCGACGCGCTCATCGAGTCGGGCACCACCGCGATCGCCTACGAGACCGTCGAGCTGCCCTCCCGGGCGCTCCCGCTGCTCGCCCCGATGTCCGAGGTCGCGGGCCGGCTCGCCCCCCAGGTCGGCGCCTACCACCTCATGCGCTCGGTCGGCGGCCGCGGTGTCCTGCCCGGCGGCGTCCCCGGCACCCAGCCCGCGCGGGCCGTCGTCATCGGCGGCGGGGTCTCCGGCTGGAACGCCACCCAGATCGCCGTCGGCGTGGGCTTCCACGTCACGCTGCTCGATCGCGACATCAACAAGCTGCGCGAGGCCGACAAGGTCTTCGGCACCAAGGTCCGGGCGATCATGTCCAACGCCTTCGAGCTGGAGAAGGCCGTCCTGGACGCCGACCTCGTCATCGGCGCGGTGCTCATCCCGGGCGCCAAGGCCCCGAAGCTGGTCACCAACGAGCTCGTCTCCCGGATGAAGCCCGGAAGTGTCCTTGTCGACATCGCCATCGACCAGGGTGGCTGCTTCGAGGACTCGCGTCCGACCACCCACGCCGAACCGACCTTCCAGGTCCACGACTCGGTCTTCTACTGCGTCGCCAACATGCCGGGCGCGGTGCCCAACACCTCGACCTACGCGCTCACCAACGCGACGCTGCCCTACATCGTCGAACTCGCCGACCGGGGTTGGGTGGAGGCGCTGCGCCGCGATCCCGCGCTGGCGAAGGGTCTCAACACCCATGACGGCAAGGTCGCTTACCGGGAGGTCGCGGAGGCGCACGGCCTGGAGCACACCGAGCTCGAGACGCTGCTCGGCTGAGTCCGTGACCTGGGTCGATAGCTAAGTCACCTTTTCGTAAAGGCGATACGTCAACAAGGCGCGTCAACGAGGCACATGCGGCCGGACCTTGCCCCACAAGGTCCGGCCGGATGTGTGTATGGTCACTTTGCGACTCTCGGTCAACTCGCGTCGAACGTAACCCTTGAACCGATTCGTACACCGGCGAAACCTGCCGTGCGACTGCCGTACGCCCTTGACAGCGGGATGTTTCATTGCCGACACATCCTGCCGGGTCCGGCGGATTGTGTTGCTGTGAGCACCCGACACGCCATAGAGTCGCCAACCGTCGGCATGGTGCCACGCTGACCTTGTCTAGAAGTTTCCTGGTCACCAAGGAGGTAAGACGACTTGTGAATGAGTCGACATTTTCTCCCGGGGGTGGTCAACCAGGAATGCCTGCCGAGGCCCAGAGCCCCGCAGGGTTCGAGGCTGTCGGCTCCGTCGCGGTGCGCACCTTCGCAGCCCACCAGAGTCCGCGCACCGTGCGGACAGCACACCACAGCATGGATGGCCATCACGTGAACGCCATGGCCGGCGACGGAAGTGGCGCGCCCCACAACCACTTCGCCGACTACGACGAACTGCCCGAGGGGCACTTCTACGACCCCGACGCCGAGTACGAGCCGGATCCGGAGTACGCGGCCACGCTCGCGCCCGACGCGGCCCGCCAGCGCCGTGAGCGCGTGGGACCGACCGGACGCCCGCTGCCGTACTTCCCGATCCCGGGCCCGCTGACCGACCACGGCCCCGCGAAGATCATCGCGATGTGCAACCAGAAGGGCGGCGTGGGCAAGACCACGTCGACCATCAACCTGGGTGCCGCGCTCGCGGAGTACGGCCGGCGCGTGCTGCTCGTGGACTTCGACCCGCAGGGCGCGCTGTCGGTGGGTCTCGGTGTCAACCCGATGGAGCTCGACCTCACGGTCTACAACCTGCTCATGGAGCGGGGCATGGCGGCCGACGAGGTCCTGCTGAAGACCGCGGTCCCCAACATGGACCTGCTGCCGAGCAATATCGACTTGTCGGCGGCAGAGGTCCAGCTGGTTTCCGAGGTCGCCCGTGAGTCGACATTGCAGCGGGCCCTGAAGCCGCTCATGGCCGACTACGACTACATCGTGATCGACTGTCAGCCCTCGCTCGGTCTCCTCACGGTCAATGCCCTGACGGCCGCGCACAAGGTGATAGTGCCGCTGGAGTGCGAGTTCTTCGCCCTGCGTGGTGTCGCACTGCTGACGGAGACCATCGAGAAGGTCCAGGAACGGCTCAACCCGGAGCTGGAGCTCGACGGGATCCTCGCCACGATGTACGACTCGCGCACCGTGCACAGCCGTGAGGTGCTGGCCCGCGTGGTCGAGGCGTTCGACGACCACGTCTACCACACGGTCATCGGGCGCACGGTCCGCTTCCCGGAGACCACGGTCGCCGGTGAGCCGATCACCACGTACGCCTCCAACTCCGTCGGTGCCGCCGCCTATCGCCAGCTCGCCAGGGAGGTGCTCGCCCGGTGTCACGCCGAGTGAGTCTGCCGGGGGCCGACGAACTGTTCCGTACGACAGGGGGAATGGCGCTCCAGGCGTCCACTCCCCGGCGGGGGGCCAACGGCGAGGCCCGGGTACCGGCTCCCGCGGGGGAGTCCGACGTGGCCGAGGACGCGCCGCAGTCCGTGCCCGCACAGGGCGGGGACGGCGACGGGGCCGAGCACGTGGCGGCCGACGCCGAGTCCGCGGAGGCGGGCGAGTCCCGTCTCCGGGCGGCCGCCGCGGAGCGCACCGCGCGACGTCAGGAGGCGCAGGAAGGTTCTGCCCAGGCCTCCGGCGGCGCGCAGCCGCGTGGCAAGCGCGGCCGGTCACCGGCTCGGCGGCCCAGCGGGCGCGAGCGGCACGACGAGAAGATCACCGTGTATGTGTCGGCCGAGGAGCTCATGGATCTGGAGCACGCCCGTCTCGTGCTCCGGGGTGAGCACGGGCTGGCGGTGGACCGCGGACGGATCGTGCGCGAGGCGGTCGCCGTGGTGCTGGCGGATCTGGAGTCCCGCGGGGACGCGAGCATTCTCGTCCGTCGGCTGCGTGGGCGGTAGCGGTAGCCTGCGGGGGCTATGACCTCGAACGACGTTCCCCCCGGCACCGGTGCAGCAGCCGGCCGTCGGCGTGTGCTGGGGCGGGGGCCGGGCGCTCCGCGGGTTGAGCCCGATGCTCCGCGGGTCGAGCCGGTCACGGAGGCGGAGATCGAGGCCGCGGGGGTCTCGGCGGAGCCGGAGGTCGAGGCCGCGGAGGCTGCGCGCGCGGGAGTCGAGTCCGCGGGAACCGAGGCCGCTTCGGCTGGGGCCGCGGAGATCGAGGTCGCGGAGTTTGAGCCCGCGGGAGCCGAGTCCGCGTTGGTTGCGGTCGCGGAGTTCGGGCGCGCTAAAGCCGGGTCCGCGGAGGCTGGGGTCGCGGAGATTGGGCGCGCGAAAGCCGAGTCCGCGGGAACCGAGGTCGCGTCTGCTGGGGTCGCGGAGGTCGAGCCGGCGGGGGCCGCGGCCGTTTTGGCTGAGGTTGCTGAGGCTGAGTCCGCGTCGGCTGGGGTCGCGGAGTTCGGACGCGCGACAGCCGAGTCCGCGGAGGTTGAGGGCGCGGAGGTCGAGCCGGCCGGAGCCGGGGCCGCGTTGGCTGAGGTAGCCGAGGCTGAGTCCGTGTTGGCGGAGGTCGCGGAGGCCGAGCTCGCGGGAGCCGCAGTCGTATTGGCTGAGCCCGCGGAAGCCGGGGCCGCGGAGGCCGACCCTGGGGAGGCCGGGGCCGGCCCCCGGGAGGGCGGCGAGTCCGACGGGGTCTTCAAGGTTCGGCTCGCCAACTTCGAGGGACCTTTCGACCTGCTTCTCCAGCTGATCTCCAAGCACAAACTGGACGTCACCGAGGTTGCGCTCTCCAGGGTCACCGACGAGTTCATGGCGTACATCCGGGCCATGGGGCCGGACTGGGATCTCGACGAGACGACCGAGTTCTTGGTCGTAGCCGCCACCCTCCTCGACCTCAAGGCGGCCCGGCTGCTGCCCGCCGCTCAGGTGGAGGACGAGGCCGACCTGGCGCTTCTGGAAGCCCGTGACCTGCTCTTCGCGCGGCTGCTCCAGTACCGCGCCTACAAGCAGATCGCCGACATCTTCAACCGGCGCCTCGACGAGGAGGCCCGGCGCTACCCCCGTACCGTCGGTCTCGAACCGCACCACGCCGATCTGCTGCCCGAGGTTGTCATCAGCATCGGGCCCGAGGGGTTCGCGAAGCTCGCCGTGAAGGCGATGCAGCCCAAGCCCAAGCCGCAGGTGTACGTCGACCACATCCACGCGCCCCTGGTGAGTGTCCAGGAGCAGGCGGGGATCGTGGTCGCACGGCTCAGGGAGCTCGGTGAGGCCAGCTTCCGGCTGCTGGTGGAGGACGCCGACGGCACCCTGACCGTCGTGGCGCGCTTCCTGGCACTGCTGGAGCTGTACCGCGAGAAGGCCGTGGCCCTGGACCAGGAGACCGCGCTCGGGGAGCTGGTCGTGCGGTGGACCGGCGGCGAGGGGGAGGCCGAGCCGACGGTGACCGACGAGTTCGACCGACCGCCCGAGCTGCCCAAGGAGGACAAGGCGTGAGCGAGGACACCACCGAGGCCCCGGCGGGACTGCCGGGCGTCGCCGACCTCGATCTGAAGCCGGCCCTGGAGGCCGTCCTGATGGTCGTGGACGAGCCCGCGACCGAGGAGCACCTGGCGAAGATCCTGGAGCGGCCGAAGCGGCAGATCACCAGGGCGCTCAGGGAACTGGCGGGCGAGTATGCCGCCCAGGGGCGTGGCTTCGAGCTGCGGCACGTCGCCAACGGCTGGCGTTTCTACAGCAGGGCCACGTACGCCCCGGCCGTGGAACGGTTCGTCCTGGACGGGCAGCAGGCCCGCCTCACCCAGGCCGCGCTGGAGACGCTGGCGGTGGTCGCCTACCGCCAGCCGGTCAGCCGCAGCCGGGTCTCCGCGGTGCGCGGAGTGAACTGTGACGGTGTGATGCGCACCCTTCTCCAGAGGGGTCTGGTCGCGGAGGCGGGCACGGAACCCGAAACAGGTGCGATCCTGTACGTGACGACGAACTATTTCCTGGAGCGGATGGGCCTGCGCGGTCTGGACGAGCTCCCGGAGCTCGCGCCCTTCCTCCCGGAGGCGGAGGCGATCGAGGCCGAGACCCAGGAAGCCGTACCGTCGTTCGATCCGGACGCCCCGGATTCCGAGGACACAGACGACAACTAGACGGAAACTTGATGCGAAGCAGCAGCGGCAGGAACAGCAGCGGAAACAACGGCGGGAGCCGTGGTGGCAACAGCGGCGGCCGCGGCGGGAGCAGCGGTGGTCGCGGGGGGAGTGCCGGTGGTCGCGGTAACTACCGCGGTGCCGGGAACGACCGCGACGACAAGCAGGGCGGCCGGCCGAAGAACCCCCGCCCCGAGGAGCGCCGCTACGACGTGGGCCCCGGCGGTACCCACGACGGACCCAAGTCCGGGCGCGGTGCCTCCGCGCGCGGCGGCGCCAAGGGCGGCCCCAAGCAGGGTCAGGGCACCGGGCGGGGCCGTTGGGTGCCGGCGACCTCCCGCGAGTACGAGGCGCGGGCCGAGGAGCGCAACCGGGAGCGGTACGCCGGCAAGAAGGACGTGAAGCCTCCGAAGACCTTCCCGGGCGCCGAGCAGGAGGGCGAGCGGCTCCAGAAGATCCTCGCGCGCGCGGGCTACGGCTCGCGGCGGTCCTGCGAGGAGCTCATCGAGCAGGCCCGGGTCGAGGTCAACGGCGAGATCGTGCTGGAGCAGGGCAAGCGGGTCGACCCGGAGAAGGACGAGGTCAAGGTCGACGGCCTCACGGTGGCGACGCAGTCGTACCAGTTCTTCTCGCTGAACAAGCCCGCCGGTGTGGTCTCGACGATGGAGGACAACGAGGGCCGTCAATGCCTCGGCGACTACGTCACCAACCGTGAGACGCGGCTCTTCCACGTGGGACGGCTCGACACCGAGACCGAGGGCGTGATCCTGCTCACCAACCACGGCGAGCTGGCGCACCGGCTGACCCACCCCAAGTACGGCGTGAAGAAGGTCTACCTCGCGCACATCGTGGGCCCGATCCCGCGCGACCTGGGCAAGCAGCTCAAGGACGGCATCCAGCTGGAGGACGGGTACGCGAAGGCGGACCACTTCCGGGTCGTCGAGCAGACCGGCAAGAACTACCTCGTCGAGGTCACCCTGCACGAGGGCCGCAAGCACATCGTGCGCCGGATGCTCGCCGAGGCCGGCTTCCCGGTCGACAAGCTGGTGCGGGTCGCCTTCGGCCCCATCACCCTGGGCGACCAGAAGTCGGGCTGGCTGCGGCGGCTGTCCAACACCGAGGTCGGCATGCTGATGAAGGAAGTCGACCTGTAGTCCCTCCACACGCGTGTGTGCGGCCGGTTCCGGAATCCACCGGGGCCGGCCGATGCGTTTTCGTCCTCCTCTCGGTCTGTATCCGTGACGGAGGGAGTGGGGATGAACGTGGGGAACGCCGACTGTGGCGGGACGGGTCCGGCAGCGCTGGAGGGCCGTGTGCGGCCTTCGCGGGCCGTCGGGCTCCTCGGGGCTCGGGAGATGCCTGTGAGGCCGCCGAGGGGCTGCTGTGGCGTCCTGGCGTGGGTGCGGGCATGAGCGCGGGGGAGTTGTTGGAGCGCTCGCTCGCCTACGCGCTGGGCAGAGTCGCGGCGGCGCAGCGTGTGGACCTCGGCAGGGGCACCCCGTGCGCCCAGTGGAATCTGGGCGAGTTGCTGGAGCATCTCGACGACTCGCTGGACGCGCTGTACGAGGGGCTGAGCGGCGGGCGGATCGGACTGCTCCCGCACGCCGACCGGGTCTGCGGCTTCCGCACCCGCGCGTGTGCCGTGCTCGGCGCCTGGGCCGCAGGACCGCCTGAAGGCGTGCTGGTGGGGGAACGGCCGCTGGACGTGCGGGTGATGGCCGCCGTCGGCGCCGTCGAGATCACCGTGCACGGGTGGGACGTGGGCCGGTCCTGTGGACGGCCGCGGCCCATACCGGACGGCCTCGCGGACGAACTCCTGTCCGTCGCCCGGTGCGTGGTGGGGGAGGAGGACCGGGGTGCGCGGTTCGCCGAACCGGTCTCCGTGCCGTCGAGCGCGCATGCCGGGACCCGGCTTCTCGCCTTTTTGGGCCGACCACTCTGAAGGCTTGTGGAAAGCTCTCGCGCTCTTTATAGTCGTAGTGACTATTAGTCATGCTGACCATGAAGGGGCGGATGTGAGTGGACTACGACAAGTACGCCCACGAACCCTTCGCCGTCACCGTCGACCTCGCCGTCCTCACCGTGACCGAAGGCGCCCTGCGCGCGCTGCTCGTGGAGCGGGGACAGGAGCCGTACGCCGGACAGTGGGCGCTGCCCGGCGGGTTCCTGCACCCGGACGAGTCCGCGGAGACGGCGGCCCGGCGCGAACTCGCCGAGGAGACCGGGCTGTCGGACCTCTCCGGGCTGCATCTCGAGCAGCTGCGGACCTACAGCGAACCCGACCGCGACCCCCGGATGCGAGTCGTCTCCGTCGCGTTCGCCGCGCTGCTCCCCGACCCTCCCGAGCCGCACGGCGGCAGCGACGCGGCCGAGGCCCGCTGGGTGCCGTACGACAAGGCGGGGCCGCTCGCCTTCGACCACGACCGCATCCTGGCCGACGCCCATGAACGCGTCGGCGCCAAGCTCGAGTACACCTGCCTCGCCACCGCCTTCTGCCCGCCCGAGTTCACCCTCGGCGAGCTCCAGCAGGTGTACGAGACCGTCTGGGGCACCGCCCTCGACCGGCCCAACTTCCGCCGCAAGGTGCTCGCCACCCCCGGCTTCGTCGAGGCCGTCCCCGGTGCCGCACGTCTGACCGGCGGCCGCGGCAAACCGGCCGCGCTCTACCGCGCCGGACCGGCCACCACTCTGCACCCCCCTCTTCTCCGACCGTCCCCGGAAGGACGCCCCGCATGACCACGATCCTGACCAAACGCGCCGCCACCGGCACTCTCGTCGGCCTCGCCCTCGGGGACGCCCTCGGCTTCCCGACCGAGTTCAACGACGTGCGGTCGATCCTCGCCAAGTGCGGGCCGTGGCGGGAGATGGAGTTGCGCACGCCGGCCGTCGTCAGCGACGACACGCAGATGACGCTGGCCGTGGGCAGAGGGCTGCGTACGGCGATGGACCGGGGGGTTCTCGGGCCCGAGATGGCGGAGCCGGTCCGGCGGGAGTTCGTCGCGTGGAACCGCTCCCCGGAGAACAACCGCGCCCCGGGCAACACCTGCCTGAGGGCCTGCGACCTGCTGGAGCGTACGGATCTGCCCTGGCAGCACGCCAGCCAGATCGGCTCCAAGGGCTGCGGCGCCAACATGCGCGTCGCGCCCGTCGGACTCGTCCCCGGGCTCAGTGACGAACAGCGCGCGGGCGCCGCCCAGTTGCAGTCCGCGCTCACCCACGGGCACCCGACGGCACTCGCCGCGTCCGACCTCACCGCGCGTGCCGTACGGCTGCTCGCGCAGGGCGCCGAACCGGGTGAACTGGTCGGACTGCTGCGGTCGTACGCCCTGGTGAATCGGGGCCACTACCACGAGCGTTGGCTCGGCGACCTGTGGGAGAGGAGTCAGGACCCGACCCCCGGGCAGTTCATCGCGCGCGGCTGGGACGAGTGCCTGACGGTCCTCGACCGGCTCGACGACGCCTTGCGCGGCGCCTCGCCGGAGGAGGACCCCTGTCTGGCCACCGGGGCCGGCTGGATCGCCGAAGAGGCCCTGGCGACCGGGCTGTTGTGCTTCCTGCAGTTCCCGGAGGAGCCCTTGACAGCTCTGCGGCGGGCCGCGTGCAGCTCCGGCGACTCCGACTCGATCGCCTGCCTGACCGGTGCCTTCGCGGGCGCCCACCTGGGAGCGGACGCGTGGCCGGTCGAGTGGGCCGACCGGATCGAGTACGGCAGTGAACTCGTGACGCTCGGGGCGCTCTGGGACGCCTGACGCCTCAGCCGTGGACCGGGCGGATCGATGGACCGGCAGGCCGGTGCGCGCTACTGCTGGAGTGCCAGATCGTGCTGGTACCAGGTGCCCGGCTTGCCGCCGAGTTCGGCCGGATCGGCCGGACCGACCGGGACGAACCCGGCCTTGGTCAGCACCTTCCGGGACGCGGCATTCTCGTGGGCCGTGGCCGCCCGCAGCGTACGCAGCCCGTACCGCGCCACTGCCAGGCGGCACAGCTCCAGAACGGTCGCGGTCGCGATGCCGCGGCCGGCGACGTGCTGCGCGACCCGGTAACCGAGTACGGCGGTACCGTCCTCGAGGTCGTACAGATTGAACCGCCCCAGTACCGAACCGTCCTCGGCCATGAGCACGTGGAAAACGCAGATGCCGGCCTCCTGTTCAGCCAGCAAGGCGCTGAACCGGTCGGCGAAGCGGTCGAAGTAGGCGTCGCCGCGGTCGGAGACCGAGGCGGCGAAGTAGGCGCGGTTCGCCAGCTCGAAGGCCAGGACGGCCGGGGCGTGACCAGCACGCAGTTGCTTCAGCTCGGGCACCGCCCGACTCTATCCGGGCGGTGCGCCGAGGCCATCCGGGTTTTTCGCTAGGCGAGTTCGATCGAGTCGCCGCTGACCTTGATCTGCTTCTCGGGCAGCGGCTGGTTTGCCGGCGGGTTGGCCACCGAGCCGTCCGTGATGTTGAACTTGCTGCCGTGGCAAGGGCAGTTGATGGTGCCGCCGGACACGCTGGCCACCTGGCAGCCCTGGTGGGTGCAGATGTTCGAGAAGGCCTTGAACTCGCCCTCCTTCGGCTGGGTGACGACGACCTTCTCGTCCTTGAAGATCTTCCCGCCGCCGACCGGGATCTCGCTCGTCTTCGCCAGTGCCGTGCCGGCCTTCACCGAACTGGACCCGGAGTCGCTGTTCTCGTCGCCGTACTCGCTGCAGCCGGCGGTCAGCGTGGCCGCGCCCGTCGCGAGAAGGATCGTGCGCCGCGTCGGGCTGTGCGTCATGTCGTGACTCCGAAGGTGCGGAAGAACCAGAGGGCCGAGGTCAGCCAGAGGACGGTGAGCGCGGTGAAGACGAGCCCTCCGACGATCGGCAGCAGCCACCCGGGAAGTCGCTCCGAACGGAGCAGCAGCATCTTGGCACTGAAGACACCGAAGAAGAAGCAGCCGAAGAGGGAGTGCCACAGAACGCGTGATTCGTAGGACTGGAAGCCCAGCGCGTACAGACAGTGCACCGCGACCGGCACCGCGACCAGGAAGGCCACCCGGCCGGACCAGCGGTGCAGGGTGGACGACCAGCTCGGCCCCGGCAGCTTGCCGTACACCATCAGCGCCGAAACGAGCTGCACGAGCGCGAAGAAGAACGCGACCGTCGCGAGCCAGGACTTCACCGCGCCGGTGCTGCTGAAGCCGGCGAGGTTGAAGGCGGTCCCCGCCGGGTCGTGGACCTTGCCGTAGACGCCCAGGGCGACCGCCACCGCGGCGGCGACCAGGGCCGGGATCAGATAGCGGGCCGGGCCGGGGCCACGCTCGGGTTCGGGCGAGGGCCAGCTCTGGGTGGCCGCGTTCGGGTCGACGGTCATGATCGGCTCCCTCGGGCTAGGGTCTGTCCGGCGGATCAGGCCGGCTGCAAAAAACGGTGCTGCTCGGTGCAGACGGGCGTGCCCAGCCCCGCGACGCCGGCATGACCCGCCGGACAGGCCCTAGGGTCAGGGTGTTACCGGGCGGGCCGTGAGCTGCTGTCCGTCGACCGTCACCGCACCGGTCTCGGGGTCGATCTCCGGCGCCGGGGAGGGCTTGCCGTCGCGCTTGACGATGCCGACCTGCTCGCCGTCCGGCAGGATGATCCAGCCGCCTTCGATCTTCGCGCCGGCCACGGTGCTGTTCGCCTTGTAGAGCCCGGAGGACTTCTTCGTCCTGCCGATGGTGAAGGCGTAGCTCCCGCTGCCGACGTGGGCCGTGCCGTGGAGCTCCTTGGTCCCCTTCACCTTGGCGTCCAGGCTCGCGCCGCCCTTTCCGGTGAGGCGCAGGCTGCCGTCGTCCGTCACGTCGCCCTGCAGCCACGACTCGATGTTGTGGCCGTCGCAGACGTACGCGATCGCCTTGTCGTCGCGCACCGTGACCGCGACCGCGGAGGAGTCGTCGTCGGTACGGCCCGTGTAGACGCCCTCGGGCACCGAGGTCCGGGCCGGGGACGGGCTGGGCGGCGCGGACGTGGATGCCGGTGCGGTGCCCGGTGATGCCTTGGTGCCGGCCGACGGCTTCACGGACGCCGGCGGCTTCACGTACGAGGACGTGGACTTCTCTCCCGTGGTGGCGTTGAGCGAGAGCATGAACAGGCCGAACAGCAACCCCGCGAGCAGTGTCAGCAACGGTCCGGAACGCTTCATGAAAGGGGCCTCCCCCGAGGCGAGTTTCCTGCCATCAGAGCGGACCCGGGGTCCCGCGTCCAGAGGCGCACGGGTGTGTTTCCACCCCAAGTAGCGGAACTGCGACGTTCGGGTGACATTGACACGGTCCGGGAAGCCATCTCAGGGGGCGGGCGCCACCCACCCGCCCCGCACGGGCTGACTAGGCTGGTCGTACGAAGAGCCGGGTTGTACATCAGCAAGGAGCAATGCCGTGGCGGTACGAGCGGTCCGGGGCGCCGTCCAACTGGAACAGGACGAGGCCGGCCACATGGACGAGCAGGTCGGGGCGCTGCTCACCGCCATCATGGAGCGGAACGAGCTGACCGCGGACGACCTGATCAGCATCTGGTTCACGGCCACGCCCGACCTGCACAGCGACTTCCCGGCGGCCGCGGCCCGCAAGCTCGGCATCGTCGACGTACCGCTGATCTGCGCGCAGGAACTCGACATCGAGGGCGCCATGCCCCGCGTCGTCCGGGTCCTCGCGCACATCGAGTCCGACCGGCCCCGCGCCGACATCGTGCATGTCTACCTCGGTGCCGCGGCCGCCCTGCGCAAGGACATCGCCCAGTGAGGACCGCGCTCGTCATCGGGACCGGGCTGATCGGGACGTCGGCCGCGCTGGCACTGGCGGCGCGGGGAGTCACCGTCCACCTCGCCGACCACGACCCCGAGCAGGCCCGCACGGCTGCCGCCCTCGGCGCGGGTACGGACGAGGCGCCCGACAGGCCCGTGGACCTCGCGATCGTCGCCGCGCCGCCCGCGCACGTGGCCGGAGTGCTCGCCGACGCCATGCGACGGGGTGTCGCTCGCGGGTACATCGACGTGGCCAGCGTCAAGGGCGGGCCGCGGCGGGAGCTGGAGGGGCTGGGACTCGACCTCTCCTCGTACATCGGTACGCATCCGATGTCCGGCCGGGAGAAGTCCGGGCCGCTGGCCGCCTCCGGGGACCTCTTCGAGGGGCGGCCGTGGGTGCTGACCCCGACCCGGGACACCGACACCGAGGTGCTGAACCTCGCGCTGGAACTGGTCTCGCACTGCCGCGCGGTGCCGGTGGTCATGGACGCCGACGCCCACGACCGTGCTGTGGCGCTCGTCTCACACATGCCCCATCTGGTGTCCAGCATGGTCGCCGCGCGGCTCGAGCACGCCGAGGAGGCCGCCGTACGCCTGTGTGGGCAGGGGATCCGGGACGTGACCCGGATCGCCGCGTCCGACCCCGGGATGTGGATCGACATCCTCTCCGCGAACCCGGGGCCGGTGGCCGATCTGCTCACGGATGTCGCCGGGGATCTGGAGGAGACCGTGCGGGCCCTGCGGGCGCTCCAGTCCGCCGACGATTCCAAGCGGGGCGAGGGCGCGTCCGGCATCGAGGACATGCTGCGGCGGGGGAACGCCGGGCAGGTGCGGGTGCCCGGCAAGCACGGGTCCGCGCCCCGGGTGTACGAGGTCGTGGCCGTGCTCATCGACGACCAGCCCGGGCAGCTCGCCCGGATCTTCGCGGACGCGGGGCGGGCCGGGGTCAATATCGAGGACGTTCGGATCGAGCACGCGACGGGACAGCAGGCGGGTCTGGTGCAGCTCATGGTGGAGCCGTCGGCCGCGCCCGTGCTGGCGGCGTCGCTGCGGGAGCGGGGCTGGGCCATTCGGCAGTAGGGCCCGCCCCGGGGCCCTTGCCCGGCCCGGACCGGCGTCGGGACGACGGCGTCCGGACGGGTGACGCGCACCCAGTAACCTTGTGCGGGGCACAGTCGCGCCCCCACACCACCCGCCAGACCGCACCCGAAAGGTGTCCCCCCGTGGAAAACGGCGCCGCCCAGCCCGTGATTGTCGCCATCGACGGCCCCTCCGGCACGGGCAAGTCGAGCACCTCGAAGGCTGTCGCCGCGCAGCTGGGGCTGAGCTACCTGGACACCGGGGCCCAGTACCGGGCGATCACCTGGTGGATGGTGACCAACGGGATGGACATCGACGACCCGTCCGCGATCGCCGCCGTCGCGGGGAAGGCGGAGATCGTCTCCGGCACCGACCCGGAGAACCCGACGATCACGGTGGACGGGACGGATGTGGCCGGTCCGATCCGGAGCCAGGAGGTCACCTCCAAGGTCAGCGCCGTGAGCGCGGTGCCCGAGGTGCGGGCCCGGATCACCGAGCTCCAGCGGTCGATCGCGGCCTCCGCCGAGAAGGGGATAGTCGTCGAGGGCCGCGACATCGGTACGACCGTGCTGCCCGACGCCGACCTCAAGATCTTCCTCACCGCCTCGCCGGAGGCCCGCGCGGCCCGCCGCAGCGGTGAGCTGAAGAGTGCGGACGTCCAGGCCACCCGCGAGGCCCTGATCAAGCGGGACGCGGCCGACTCCAGCCGGAAGACCTCGCCGCTCGCCAAGGCGGACGACGCGGTCGAGGTGGACACCACCGAGCTCACCCTCGCGCAGGTCATCGAGTGCGTCGTCACCCTCGTCGAGGAGAAGCGGGCCGGGAAGTGAGCGTTCCGTCGGAGAAGGGCGCCGAGGTCGGGCGGCGGATCGGCGTCGGGCTGATGTACGGGCTGTGGAAGCCGCGGGTGCTCGGCGCCTGGCGGATGCCCGCGACCGGGCCCGCGATCCTCGCCGTCAACCACTCGCACAACATCGACGGCCCGATGGTCATGGGTGTGTCACCCCGGCCGACGCACTTCCTGATCAAGAAGGAGGCGTTCATCGGGCCGCTGGATCCCTTCCTGATCGCGATCGGGCAGGTCAAGGTGGACCGCTCGGGCGCCGACCGGGGGGCGATCACCCAGGCGCTCGACGTCCTCAAGTCCGGAGGGGTCCTCGGTATCTTCCCCGAGGGCACCCGGGGCGAGGGCGACTTCGCCTCCCTGCGCGCCGGCCTCGCCTACTTCGCGGTCCGCAGCGGTGCGCCGGTCGTGCCGGTCGCGGTTCTGGGAAGCTCGGAGAAGCCGGGACGGTTGATAAAGGGGCTGCCTCCGCTGCGCAGCCGCGTCGACGTCGTCTTCGGCGACCCCTTCGAGGCAGGCGACGGCAGCGGACGGCGCACCCGCACGGCGCTCGACGAGGCGACCGAGCGCATCCAGAAGCAACTGAGCAGTCACCTGCAAAACGCCAGGCGCCTCACCGGGCGCTAGGGCCTGTCCGGCGGATCAGGGCGGCTGCGAGGTACGGTACTTCGGCAGCCCACGTGAGCGGGGTCTGGTGCGTGCAGCTGCAAGGCGGAGGAGGGAGTCGACGCGGAGCGTCGGCGACCGACGACAACGCGGCAGATGTGCGTGCCAGGGCCCGCGACGCCGGCATGATCCGCCGGGCGGGTCCTGGGCGACACTGAGTAGTGGATCAACCCGGCGAAAGGGCCGGGTGGTCCACCGATCACCACGATGAACGAGGTACGGACTTCATGAACGACCACATCCACTCCGAGGGCTCGGGCGAGGAGCACGACCACGGGGCGCTTGGCGATGCCGAGTACGCGGAGTTCATGGAGCTCGCCGCGGAAGAGGGCTTCGACGTCGAGGACGTCGAGGGTGCCATCGAGGCGGCCGGTCACGGTCCGCTGCCCGTGCTCGCCGTCGTCGGGCGCCCGAATGTCGGCAAGTCGACTCTGGTGAACCGCATCATCGGGCGCCGCGAGGCCGTCGTGGAGGACAAGCCCGGCGTCACCCGCGACCGCGTCACCTACGAGGCCGAGTGGGCGGGGCGCCGCTTCAAGGTCGTCGACACCGGCGGCTGGGAGCAGGACGTCCTCGGCATCGACGCCTCCGTGGCCGCGCAGGCCGAGTACGCGATCGAGGCCGCCGACGCCGTCGTGTTCGTCGTGGACGCCAAGGTGGGCGCCACCGACACCGACGAGGCGGTCGTACGACTGCTGCGCAAGGCCGGCAAGCCCGTGGTGCTGGCCGCCAACAAGGTCGACGGCCTGAGCGGCGAGTCCGACGCGGCGTACCTGTGGTCCCTGGGCCTCGGCGAGCCGCACCCCGTCTCCGCGCTGCACGGCCGGGGCACCGGCGACATGCTGGACGCCGTCCTGGAGGCGCTGCCGGAGGCGCCCGAGCAGACCTTCGGCGGCACCGGGATCGGCGGCCCGCGACGCATCGCGCTGATCGGCCGCCCGAACGTCGGCAAGTCCTCGCTGCTGAACAAGGTGGCCGGTGAGGAGCGCGTCGTCGTCAACGAGATGGCCGGCACCACCCGCGACCCGGTCGACGAGCTGATCGAACTCGGCGGCATCACCTGGAAGTTCGTCGACACCGCCGGCATCCGCAAGCGGGTCCACCTCCAGCAGGGCGCCGACTACTACGCCTCGCTGCGCACCGCCGCCGCCGTCGAGAAGGCCGAGGTGGCGGTCATCCTGATCGACGGCTCCGAGTCCATCTCGGTCCAGGACCAGCGGATCGTCACCATGGCCGTCGACGCGGGCCGTGCGATCGTCCTCGCCTACAACAAGTGGGACACCCTCGACGAGGAGCGCCGCTACTACCTGGAGCGGGAGATCGAGACCGAGCTCGGCCAGGTCGCCTGGGCGCCCCGGGTCAACGTCTCCGCGCGCACCGGCCGGCACATGGAGAAGCTGGTTCCCGCTATCGAGGCGGCGCTGGCGGGCTGGGAGACGCGGGTCCCGACGGGCCGCCTGAACGCCTTCCTCGGCGAGCTGGTCGCCGCCCACCCGCACCCGATCCGGGGCGGCAAGCAGCCGCGCATCCTCTTCGGCACCCAGGCCGGCACCAAGCCGCCGCGGTTCGTGCTCTTCGCCTCCGGGTTCATCGAGGCGGGCTACCGGCGCTTCATCGAGCGCCGGCTGCGCGAGGAGTTCGGCTTCGAGGGCACCCCGATCCACATCTCGGTGCGGGTGCGCGAGAAGCGCGGCGCGAAGAAGAAGTGACGCAGACATGAGGAAGGGCGGCCCCACCGGGGCCGCCCTTCCTCATGTCTCAGTTCCCTCTGCGGGGACCGGGTGGCAGCGCCGCCGGGACGTGGTGCATCCCGCTGTGCTGCTGTCCGATGTGTCCCACCAGCTGCCACTGCGACTGCTGGCGGGCGCTGAACGCCCCCGCGCTGTAGGCGCTGTACGAGCTGCTGAACGAGCCCGAGGCGTGCGGGATGTTCCCGAACGCGGTGAAGCCCAGCTCCTCCTCGCCGCTGCGGTCACCCGGCAGCGAACGGAAGGTCTTGACGTACTCGGAGTAGAGCGCGTCGTAGATCGGCGTGGCCGATGGTTCGCCGGGAAACCGGCGCGGAGCGTCGTATGGGTGCACGTATGTCCAAACGACACCGGGACCTCGGGGATGCGGTTCGGCGTGATCCTTCAGCCGTTCCTCACGTGCCCGCGAGCGGCATCGCGGCCGCGACCAATTTGCCGTTCGCCGCCGCCTTGTCGAGCGCGTCCCGCAGCAGGTCCTCGCGAGGCTGCCGTCCGATGGACCCCACCGGCGCGGCGAACATCAGCACCTGCTGGTGCTTGTTGACGGCGGCCCGCCAGCTGTCCGTCACCTGGAGCGGCTGGTGCGCCTGCCACCAGGCCACCGGCTGACCGCCGTTCGGCGACGGCTGGAGCACGGCGTGCAGCTGTCCCACCGCGAGCAGCACCGACCATCCGTGCAGCACGGACGGCACGGACTCGATCGCCGTCAGCGGCATGAACCCCTGCTCGATCAGCAGCGGCAGGAAGTCGTCGCCGCGTCCCGTCGCGCCCGGCCGTGCGATGGGCCCCGTCGGTTCCACGACCAGCGCCGGGTGCAACTCCCCGGCGATCAGAATGAGTCCGCTGGTCACCCCGAGCACCGCCTGCTCGGGTACGACCTTGTCCGGGTCCAGGTCGACGGAGTCGCCGGTGATGGACTTCACCGCGCCCTGGAGCTGTTCCTCGGTGACCTGGACGACCTGGGAGGGCAGGCAGGTGGCGTGGGCGAAGGCCAGGACGGCGGTCTCGTCGCCGATGAACAGGACGGTGCTGGTGCGCTCCTGTTCGGAGTCGCCCTGGGTGCGGCAGGACGTGCAGTCGTAGCTGCCGGGGGCGTTGTCTCCGGCGAGCAGCCGGTCGGCTTCTTCGTCGCCGATCTCAGCGCGTACCTCGTCGCTGACGTCGAGCATGCGCGGCACGGGTGGCTCCCTCAGGATGTGGTGCCCGGGTGGGTCCCGGGCTCATGAAGAAGACAACGGGTGATCTGTGGCGGGAGTCACGCCCCAGGGCGAACGGAATCGAACCAACCACCGCGCAGGGTCACCACGGGTACGGAGTCGGGCACTCAGGGTCAAGTGGACGGATGTCAAAGGGGGTTGGTTGCGTGAAGTGGGTCACAGGTCGACAGGGGTGCTGGTCGACAAATCAGGAAATCGGCGAATGAAGTGGGTGACTGGAATTCGCCGATACCCTCGGTAACGGCGGACTGGCCTGGAATGACAAGGAGTTGGTTGCTGACACCTCCACAGGCTCTCTACATTCCTCCGCCGTGTGCAGCGAGCACCGCTCGGGAACGTCCGCCGACGTACGAAGCCAGCACATCGCACCACCTACCGGCGGGCGGGGCGGAGCGCGACCACCCGGCCCCTGTGCCGGGAGTGCGTTCCGCCTTGGGGGAGCCCGAGTTGTTCGAGAGGGAATCACATGTCCGAATGTGCCGATACCACCCGCGACAACTCTCGTAGGACCCGAACCACCACGGCCCTCGCCGGGGCCGTCCTGCTCGCCCCGCTCGGGCTGCTGGCCGCGGCCGGCAACTCGGTGGCGGCGGACGGCGGGGTGTGGGACCGCATCGCCCAGTGCGAGAGTGGCGGGAACTGGCACATCAACACCGGAAACGGCTACTACGGAGGACTCCAGTTCTCCGCCGGCACGTGGCGCGCGTACGGCGGTACGGCCTACGCGCCCACCGCCGACCAGGCCACCGAGTCCCAGCAGATCGCCGTCGCCACCAAGGTCCAGAGCGCCCAGGGTTGGGGCGCCTGGCCGACCTGCTCGGCACGCGCCGGGGCGTACGGCAGCGCGCCGGCGGCCTCCTCCGGCTCGGCGGGGACCTCGACCGGGACCAAGGCCGCTCCGTCCAAGCCGGCGAAGACGCCGGCCCGTTCGGAGAACCACATCGACCGCAGCGCCTCCCGCGGCGACTACACCGTCCGCCCGGGCGACACACTGAGCAAGGTCGCCGCCCGGCACGGGACCACGTGGCAGAAGCTCTACGCCGCCAACGAGGCCGTCATCGGCGCTGATCCCGACCTGATCGTGCCCGGGCAGCGCCTCGAAATCTGAGAGCTCCCCCCTGCCACGGGCACGGGGCCCCGTCCGGTCTCCCGACCGGTCGGGGCCCTCGTCGTGCGGGCGCATACGGAGCGGTCAGGCCCGTCCCGGCCGCAGCTCCGCCGCCTCTCCGCTGAACCCGACCGCGCCGCGCCGCAGTTCGTACACGATCGCCGTCCGGCCGTGCAGCGTGGGCGGCAGCCGTTGCTCGGCCACGACCACGCACGCGTCCAGTGCGGCGAGGAGTTCGTACGTGCGGGCCGCGACCGCGGGGGACATGCCTTGCGCGGGTTCGTCGACGAGGACCACACGCGCGCGTGCCAGCAGGGCACGGGAGAGGGCGAGCATGCGCTGCTCGCCGCCGGAGAGGGTCCCGGCGCGGCGGGGAAGCAGGGCGGCCAGCTGCGGGTAGGCGTCCAGGGCCAGGTCGTGGGCGGGGGCGGCGAGTTCGAGGTTCTCGCGGACGGTGAGGGAACCGAACACCGCCCGGCGCTCGGGGACCAGACACAGACCGCGCCGGGCCCGCTCGTACGCCGGCACGCGGGTCACGTCGGCGCCGTCCCACACCACGCTGCCGTCGGTGAGCGGCACCGTTCCGGCCAGGGCGCGCAACGCCGTCGTACGGCCGGAGCCGTTGCGGCCCAGCAGGACGGTGAGGCCGGGGCCGGGCGCGGTGAGGGTGATGCCGTGCAGGGCTTCCAGGGGACCGTAGCGCACGCGCGCGTGCCGTAGGGAGATGGCGGTGAGGGCTGTCATAAGGCGGTCTCCCGGGCGTCGAGTGCGTCCAGCACGTGGGCCGGGGGGCCGGAGGCGATGACACGGCCCGCGGTCATGACGTGCACGACGTCCGCGAGGTCGGCGACCAGGTCGAGGTCGTGCTCGACCACGAGGAGGGCGGTGCCGTCCGCCGCGAGGGCCCTGAGGACGCGGGCCAGGGCGGTCACCTCGGCCGTGTCCAGGCCGGCGGCGGGTTCGTCCAGGAGCAGGACGCCAGGGCTGCCGGCGAGGGCTCTGGCGAGTTCCACGCGTCGGAGGGTGCCGGTGGGGAGCCCGGCGGCGGGGGAGTCCTGCACGGGGTCGTCGAGGCCGAGCAGTCTCAGGGCGCGGGCCGTGGCGGCCGGATCGGCGATGTGGCCCTGTTCCGCGCCTACTCGGACGTTCTCGGCAACGGTCAGGGTCGGGAAGACGGCGAGTTCCTGGAAGGTGCGGGCGATGCCGAGGCGGGTGCGGGCGTGGGGGGACAGGTGCGTGATGTCGCGGTCGCCGTAGCGGACTTGGCCTTGGGTGGGGCGGAGCGTTCCCGCAAGGCAGTGGAACAGGGTGGACTTTCCGGCGCCGTTGGGGCCGATGATCGCGGTGATTCTGCCGGGTGGGACGGTGAGGTCGACTCCGGCGAGGGCGGTGAAGCCGTCGTAGCGGGCGTGGAGGTCGTGGGCGGTGAGGACTGCCCGGTCCTCGGCCGGGTCCGCGTTTCCCCCCGCACCACCCGTGCCGCGTTCATGGCCGGGCGCGGGTGGCCCCTGTGGGGGCGGAGCGCCGTCGGGGGGTGCGGGTACCCGGCGGGACGCATGCAGGCGTTGCTTCACCTCGGCTCCCAGCGGGGTCAGGACTGCCGGCCTGCTCGGCCTCAGCCGCCCCGCCACCGCCCGCACCGCCTCGTACGGCCCCCCGGGAAAGCGGCCCACCAGCACCGCCAGCACTCCGATCAGCGCCGCCGCCACCCCGCCCCGCGCCCCCGCGTCGAGGCCGACCAGCAGAGCTGCCGCTCCCAGGGCGCCCAGGGCGCTGTCGGCGCCCAGGACGACCACCGCGGCGAACCAGAGGAGGCCGCGGACGGGGTCGTAGGCGGTGGGGTCGAAGGCGCGCAGGCCCATGCCGAGCATCCCGCCGCCCAGGGCGGCCAGGGCGGCGCCCGCGACGAAGGCGAGGAGTTTCAGGGCGGGGACCCGGACGCCTGCCGCCGAGGCTCCGGACTCGTGGTCGCGCAGCGCGGCCAGGGCCCGGCCCGTGCGGCCTCGGCGCAGCGCGTGGGTCGCCAGGAGGGCGAGCGCGAGCAGGCCCAGCTCCAGGACGTAGTACGCGCGGTCGCCGTCGAAGCCCTCGGGACGCTCCAGGGACAGACCGGACGTGGCGTACGGCTGGGCGAAGACGAAACGGCTCACGCCCACGCCGACCGCGAACGTGGCGAGGGCCAGCGCCAGGCCCCGGCGGGTGATCGCCGGCCAGCCGGTGAGGAGGCCCAGGGGGGCCACCAGGACCACCGCGAGCGTCAGCGCGGCCAGCTCCGGCAGGCGCGGGAGGCCGGGGAAGCGGCCCGCCGCCAGCAGGGCCGTGAACAGGGCGCCCAGGCCCGCGTAGGCCGCTTGTCCGAGGGAGATCTGGCCGCTCCTGCCCGTCACGACCACGAGGGAGAGCAGGACCACGCCCAGTGCCGGGACCTGGACCGACGTGTGCAGGTCCGAGCCCGCGAAGCCGAGCGGGAGCAGGAACAGCACCACCGCGACGATCCACGCGCCCTGAGGCGTGGGCACGCGCGCGGTGGCCGTGCGCGGGAGCGCGTCCCGGGTGCCGACGCGGGGCAACGCCAGGGCCGCGACGAGGAGGGCCACGACGAACAGGTTCGCCCCCACCGCCTGGAGCAGCGCCTCGCCCCGGCCCGATGGGTGCAGTCTCGTCAGCTGGCTCTGGGCCACCCCGATCGTCAGCGCTGTCAGCACCGCCACCGGAAGGCTCCGCATCCGAGCGGCAACCGCCACCGCCACCACCTCCATGACGAGCAGCGGCAGCCCGTACGGGTCCAGGCGGACGTAAGGGGCCAGCAGGACGCCCGTCAGGCCCGCGGTGAACGCGCCGAACGCCCAGCCGGCCGCTGCCACCCGGTCGGCGTCGATCCCGCCGAGCACGGCCAGCCCGCGGTCGTCCACGACGGCCCGCAGCTCCCGTCCGAAGCGTGTCCAGCGGATCACCGCGCCCACGCCGGCCGCCAGGAGCAGGACGACCGTCAGCTGCCCCCACGGGTCCGCCGGCACGAGCTCGGGGGCGTCGTCCCGGGCGCCCTGTCCCCACAGCAGCGCGGCCCCGCCCACCAGCAGCACGAAGACGCCGATGGAGGCCACCAGGGTCTGGGCCGGATCGCCGCCCAGGACGGACAGGGGCCGGAAGACGAAACGCTCCAGCACCACACCCAGGGCCGGTGCCAGGACCAGCAGGGTCACCACCGCCCCGGCCCACAGCGGCCAGCCCCACTCCACCACGCACTGCCGGAGCACGTACGCACACACCATCGCGATCGCCCCGTGCGCGAAGTTCAGCACGCCGGTCGCGCGGTACGTCACGATCAGGCCGATTCCGGTGAGCGCGGCCGCGCTGCCCACCGAGAGACCCGCGAGGGTCAGGTCGTAGGTCAGCGACGACATCAGTCGGTTTCCTCGACGGGCTCGCAGATCGGGCAGGGGCCCAGCTCGCCGCCGGCCAGGAGCTTGGCGTCCACCGGGACCGACTCCACCTTCCCGGCGACCAGCGGGCAGTCCGCGCGATGCCAGAGCGTGCCGCCGGGCACCATCAGCAGGTCCCCGCTGACGGCCAGGGGCGCGCCGGCCGCCGTGCCGGACTCCTCGGCCTCGACGGGCTCCGGGGCGACCAGGAGGCCGTACAGCTCCTCCACACGTGCGGCGGCCAGCGCGCCCCGGCCGTGGGTGAGGAGCACCGACCCGGCGACGATCAGCGCGGCGCCGGGCACCGTGCACGAGGCGAGGTAGGGCAGCTGCCGCTCGGCATACCGCTCGCCCGAGACGCCGTACCAGCCGAGGACGCACAGCACCGCGCCCGCGGCGAGCGCGGCCCAGCCGGCCCACAGGACGGGGTGCACGGTCCGCAGTCGGGCTGTCCGCATCTCTGGCTCCCACATGTCGTGTGCCTGTCCATGTAAGCCAATCGCTTGCACTATGCCTTCTGGAAGCTGACCCTGAAAGCACCGGGCGCTCGTGGCCCGGACCGACACCCGGTGGTGAGCCAGATGGTTCTCGGGAGCGACCGCACGTGGGGGAACGGCAGCCGAGGGCTGGTAGCGGTGGGGTTCGCCCTCACCGTGGCCCTCACGGCGTGCAGCGACGACAGCGGCGGCGGCAGCGAGAGCCCGCCGCCGACGCCTTCGGTGGAGCGGACCACACCTTCCGCGGCACCCTCGCCGAGCGGTCCCGCCGACGCGGCGGCCGCACAGCGGGAGATCAAGGCGAACTGGGAGAAGTTCTTCGACCCGAAGACCTCCACCAAGGACAAACAGGCCGTCCTGGAGAACGGCGACGAGATGGGGCCGGTGCTCCAGGCCTTCAGCGGCGACCAGCGTGGCGGACAGGTGCAGGCGAAGGTGACCAAGGTCGGGTTCACCAAGCCGACCGCGGCCGACGTGACGTACACCCTGATGCTGAACGGCGCCACCGCCCTGCCGGACGCCTCCGGAACGGCGGTCGAGCAGGACGGCACCTGGAAGGTGTCGGTCAACACGCTGTGCGCGCTGGTCCAGTTGAGCGGCAATGCCACGGCGTCGGCGCTTCCGGGCTGCTGAGGCCGCCCTCGCGGTCCTGCTGCTCACGGTGGGCACGGCGTGCGGCAGCAGGCTCCCGGAGAGCGACTTCGAACACCGGGAGCGGGCCACCCCCGCCCGGGACAGCACCCCGATCCGCGTCGGAATCGTCACCAGCGCCACCAGCCCGGTCGGCGGCAGTGCCTTCACCGGCCCGCGGGACGGGGCCAAGGCGTACTTCGAGCGGCTCAACGCGCGCGGGGGCGTCGGCGGCCGCCGGGTCGAGGTGCGCGAGTGCGACGACGGCGGCAGCGGGGTCGGCGACAACGCCTGTGTGCACCGGCTGATCGACGAGGACAAAGTCGTCGCCCTGGTCGCGACGACCGCCCTCGACTACGCGGGCGCCTCCCGGGTCTCCCACGCGCGCGTGCCCGACATCGGCGGCCAGCCCATCGGCGCCGCCTACGACACCTGGCCGCACCTCTACGGCATCTACGGCAGCCTCGCACCCCGCAACGGCACGACCGGCTGGGGCGGCAAGCAGTACGGCGGCACCGAGGTCTACCGCTACTTCAAGCGCGAGCACGGGGCCCGTACCGCGGCCGTCGTCTCCTACAACCAGGCCGCGTCCGCCGCCTACGCCCGGCTCGTCGAGCAGGGTCTGAAGGCCGAGGGCTACAAGGTCGTCACCGAACAGGTCGACTTCGCGCTGCCCAACTTCCGCGCCGTGGCGGCCGACCTGAAGGAACAGGGCGCCGACCTGGTCTTCGACGCCGTCGACAGCCACGGCAACGCCCGGTTGTGCGAGGCGATGGACGCGGCCGGCGTCGAGGTCACCGCCAAGGTCACCAACGTGCAGAACTGGACGTCCACCGTCCAGGACGACTACAAGGACGCCCCACGCTGCCGCAACGCCCTGTGGGCGACCGGATCCAGCCGGAATTTCGAGGACACCGGCAACGCGGCCGTACGGGAGTTCAGGGACGCCACGAAGGACCTCGAGACGCACTCGCAGTGGCAGCTGGAGGGCTGGGCGGCCGCGACGTGGTTCACGGACGCGGCGAAGTCCTGTGCGCCACGAGGCGTCACGCGCGCGTGCGTCGACGCCTTCATGAACCGCAGCCAGGACTACACCGCGCACGGTCTGCTCGTCCCGGTCCGCTTCGAGCGCCTGGCCGACCCGCCGAGGTCCCGCAGGACCTGCCTTTCGGTGGCTCGCTGGCAGGACGGCCACGGCTGGGTCTCCCAGGGCGACATGAACCGCACGTGCTTCGACGTCCCGCAACTGCCGTATCAGCAGTGAGCCCCCGTCCGTCACCGCAGTGAGGCGAAGAACTTCCTGACGTCACCGGCCAGGAGCTCGGGCACCTCCAGGGCCGCGAAGTGGCCGCCGCGGTCGAACTCCGTCCAGCGGACGAGGGTGTTGGCCTGTTCGGCCCAGCGGCGGATCGCCACGTCCTCGCCGAAGTTGGCCACCGCGGTCGGCACTCCTGAGGTCTGCCCCGGGAACCAGTCCGGCACATGGCTGTTCTCGTAGTACATGCGGGCCGCGGAACCGGCCGTGCCGGTCAGCCAGTACAGCATCACGTTCGTCAGGAGCGTGTCCCGGTCGATCGCGTCCTCCGGCAGCGCGGCCGAGGAGTGCGTCCACGCCTGGAACTTCTCCATGATCCAGGCGAGTTGGCCGACGGGCGAGTCGGTCAGGCCGTACGACAGGGTCTGCGGGCGAGTCGACTGCAGCGCGTTGTAGCCGAAGCCGTCCGTGGTGAACTCGGCGATGCTCGCGAGGCTCCGCAGCTCACGGTCGGTCAGTCCCTGCCGCGCCTCCTCGTCGACCGGGCCGAGCGGGATGAAGCCGACCGAGGCGGCGTTCACATGGACGCCGACCACGGACTCCGGCGCGACCCGGGCGAGTGCGGGGGAGATCAACGCACCCAGGTCGCCGCCCTGGGCGCCGTAGCGCTCGTAGCCGAGCCTGCCCATCAGCTCCGCCCACGCGCGGGCGACCCGGTTGACGTTCCAGCCCCTGTCGCGCGTCGGCCCGGAGAACCCGAAGCCCGGGATGGACGGGATCACCAGGTGGAAGTGCTCGCTCAGCGAGCCGATCACCCCGAGGAACTCGAGGACCGACCCCGGCCAGCCGTGCGTCAGGACCAGCGGGAGCGCGTCCGGGCGGGCGGAGCGGATGTGCAGGAAGTACACCTGGGCGCCGTCGATCTCGGTGACGTACTGCGGGAGCTCGTTGAGGGCGGCCTCGTGCTTGCGCCAGTCGTAGGCACCGCGCCAGTACGCGGCGAGGTCGCGGAGATACGGCAGGGAGGCGCCGTACTCCCAGCCGGCGTCCGGGAGTTCGTCCGGCCAGCGGGTGAGGTCCAGGCGGGTGTGCAGGTCGTCGAGCTGCGCCTGCGGGATGTCGATCCGGAAGGGACGGATCTCACGGGTTTTCGCGGTCGCGCTGTTGTCTGCCATGAGCCCAAGGTAGAAAGGCTTGCGGACAGCCACTGTCCGCGATGACTGGCAGACTCGGCAGCATGTTGGAGACCTCGGCACGACTCCTGCGTCTGCTCTCGCTGCTGCAGGCCCACCGCGAATGGTCCGGCGCCGACCTTGCCGACCGCCTCGGAGTCACCTCCCGCACCGTGCGCAGGGACGTGGACCGGCTGCGCGCGCTGGGCTACCCCGTCAACGCCAGCCCCGGCACCGGTGGTGGCTACCAACTGGGCGCGGGCGCCGAGCTGCCCCCGCTGCTCCTGGACGACGACGAGGCCGTCGCGGTCGCCGTCGGCCTGCGCACGGCCGCGGGGCAGGGCATCGAGGGCATCGGCGAGACCTCGGTACGGGCTCTGTCCAAACTGGAGCAGGTCCTGCCGAGCCGGCTGCGCCGCCGCGTGGGCGCCCTGAACGCCTTCACCGTCCCGATGCTGCGCGGTCCGCAACCGGACGCCGTCGACCCCGCCGTCCTCACCGAACTCGCCAACCTCTGCCGGGACGCCGAGCGCCTGCGCTTCGAGTACAGCGACCGCCCCCAGTCTCGAACAACCTCGACCGGGGGGACCCCCATCGGCGCCTCCAGCCGCCGTACCGTCGAACCGCACCGCCTGGTGTGCAGCGAGCGGCGCTGGTACCTGGTCGCCTGGGACCTCGACCGGGACGACTGGCGGACCTTCCGCGTCGACCGGATCACCCCGAAGCCGCCGCACGGCCCCCGCTTCGCTGCGCGCACCCCGCCCGCCGAGGATCTCGCCGCGTACGTCTCGCTAGGCGTCTCCACGCGCGCGTACGCCTCGCACGCGGTCGTGCGGCTGCTGGTGCCCAAGGAACGGGCCGCCGAGCGGATCTCACCGAGTGCGGGGGTGCTGGAGGCGGAGGGGCCCGACAGCTGCATCCTGCGCACCGGGGCGTCGAGCCTGGAGGTGATGGTGATCCACGTGATGATGACGGGATTCGACTTCGAGGTGCTGGAGCCGGCCGAACTGACCGAGGCGATCAGGACGGCTCACGACCGCCTCGCTCGCTCGCTTGCTCGCTCTTCGGCTCGGGCTGCGGAGCCAGCGCCGCGTACTCCGGATGGTGCAGGTCGAACGCCGGGGACTCGGAGCGGATCCGGGGCAGGGTCGTGAAGTTGTGTCGCGGCGGCGGGCAGGAGGTGGCCCACTCCAGGGAGCGGCCGAAGCCCCAAGGGTCGTCGGTGTCGACCGGCACGCCGTACTTGGCGGTCTTCCAGACGTTGTAGAGGAACGGCAGCGTCGAGGCGCCGAGCAGGAACGCACCGATCGTCGAGACGGTGTTCAGGGCCGTGAAGCCGTCCGCCGCGAGGTAGTCGGCGTACCGGCGCGGCATCCCTTCGGCACCCAGCCAGTGCTGGACGAGGAACGTGGTGTGGAAGCCGACGAACAGCGTCCAGAACTGGATCTTGCCGAGCCGCTCGTCGAGCATCTTCCCCGTGAACTTCGGCCACCAGAAGTACAGCCCGCCGAAGATCGCGAAGACCACCGTGCCGAACACGACGTAGTGGAAGTGCGCCACCACGAAGTACGAGTCCGAGACGTGGAAGTCCAGCGGCGGCGACGCCAGGATCACCCCGGTCAGGCCGCCGAACAGGAACGTCACAAGGAAGCCGCACGCCCACAGCATCGGCGTCTCGAAGGACAGCGAGCCCTTGATCATGGTGCCGATCCAGTTGAAGAACTTCACGCCCGTCGGGACGGCGATAAGGAACGTCATGAACGAGAAGAACGGCAGCAGCACCGCGCCGGTGACGAACATGTGGTGCGCCCACACCACGATCGACAGACCGGTGATCGCCATCGTCGCGCCGATCAGCGTCAGATAGCCGAAGAGCGGCTTGCGGCTGAAGACCGGCAGGATCTCCGTGATGATCCCGAAGAACGGCAGCGCGATGATGTACACCTCGGGATGCCCGAAGAACCAGAACAGGTGCTGCCACAGCAGCGCGCCGCCGTTGTCCGCCTCGAAGACCTGCGAGCCGAAGCGCCGGTCGGCCTCCAGGACCAGCAGCGCGGCCGCCAGCACCGGGAACGCCATCAGGATCAGGATCGACGTGAACAGCGTGTTCCAGGTGAAGATCGGCATCCGGAACATGGTCATGCCGGGCGCGCGCATCCCGATGATCGTGGTGATGAAGTTGACCGCGCCGAGGATGGTGCCGAAGCCGGCCAGCGCGAGGCCCATGATCCACAGGTCGGGGCCGACGCCGGGGGAGTGCGCATAGTTGTTCAGCGGCGCGTAGGCGAACCAGCCGAAGGCGGCCGGACCGGACGGCACGAGCAGCGAACCCAGCACGATCAGGCCGCCGAACAGGAAGAACCAGTACGACAGCATGTTCAGCCGCGGGAAGGCCACGTCCGGGGCGCCGATCTGCAGCGGCATCAGCTCGTTGGCGAAGCCCGCGAAGCTCGGGGTCGCGAACAGCAGCAGCATGATCGTGCCGTGCATCGTGAACAACTGGTTGTACTGCTGGTTGTCCATGATCTGCAGCCCCGGCCGGGCGAGCTCGGCCCGCATCAGCAGCGCCATGACCCCGCCGATCAGGAAGAACACGAACGACGTGATCAGATAGAGGTGACCGATCTTCTTGTGGTCGGTGGTGGTCAGCCAGTCGACGACCACCCGCCCGCGCCCTCTGGTCCGCACGGGTCGTGCCGTCGCGTGCACGGTCTGCGTCCCCATCGCTCGCCCCTTCGCTCGGCTCACGCCATGATGCTCGCGCCGTCGTGCGCGGCGACAGGGGGCGTAAGGGGGTTCTGTGCTGGAACCGTGTATTTCCTATGCGGTGTCAGCTTGCCTGGCCGTGTCCGGAATCAGTGGGCAAAGGAGCCCGGGCCAGTTCTCGGACAAGCCTTCTCACGGGTCGTTCGGAGAAGTCGTACGACACGCGGGAATTTCGTTCGAATACGCACGGAAGGGCTAGGGAAACGCCCATCCGTGTGACGGAGCGCGAGGGAAACGGGTGGTGGGACGCTGTGACAGAAGCGTGACAGGAGGCGGGCGGGATCCGGACTTCCGCGCCCGCCGGGCAGGGCCTAGCGTGGCGGTATGGCACCCATTCCGACACCGCCCGCCGAGCCCCAGGACAACCCGGACACCTACGTCGGCCTCGACTCCGCCTCCGCCGAGCGGACCGCGCGTGAGCGGGGCTGGTCGACGGTCCGGTCGCTGCCGCCGGGGGCGATCATCACGATGGAGTACCGCGCGGGCCGGCTGAACTTCGAGGTGAAGGACGGCCGTGTGGCGCGGGCCTGGAAGGGCTGAATCGCATGACGTGGGCCCCGGTTCCCTGACAGGAACCGGGGCCCACGTCATGCCCGGGGTGGTGGTGCGTACCGGCCCCGCCGGCTTCGGGTGAGGCTCAGCCGCCGGTCACCGGCCGGGTGGCCGGGGACGGCGTACCGCGCACGATGCGGTCCGGGTGCGGCGGGCGGCGGCTGCCGGTCGGGGTGACCGGGGTGCGCTCCGCGCGGGTGGTGTGCGGGCCCGGCGCCAGGTAGGCGGGTGACCTGGGGCCACGCGCCGGTGCGGTGGCCTCGCGGGCCGCCGTCTCGTTCTGCGGGGCCGTGAGCGGCTTGAGCCGGGCGGGCGCGGGCGCTGCGACGGGGGTGACCGGGGCGGGGGCCTTGGCGCCGCCGCGAGCCCGCCAGCGGTCGCGCAGGTCGAAGGCGTAGTCCTCGGTGCGGGCGATCAGCGGCTCGAACCAGGGCAGCGCGAGCAGGATCAGCAGGCCCGCGATCCAGCCCAGCACGACGTCGCTCAGCCAGTGCGTACCGAGGTAGACGGTGGCCATGCCCACGCCCAGCGAGGTCACCGCGGAGATCGCGGACAGCCAGCGGCGGGCTCTCGGGGTGGAGGCCAGATAGGCAAGGATTCCCCAGGTCACCACGGCGTTGGCGGTGTGGCCGCTGGGAAATATATCGCCGCCCAGGCCCATCTCGTTCGAGCCGATGACGGTCGCGTAGTGCGGTCCGAGTCTTCCCATGCCGTACTTCGCGGCGCCGACCGTGATGTTCAGCAGCAGCAGCGAGGCGCCCAGGGTCAGCAGCGGGCGCAGGGTGTGCTGGCGCCAGGAACGCCAGCCCAGCCAGGCCGCCACCATCACCGCGGTCGGGCCGCGCTGGCCCAGCACCACGTAGTAGTCGACGAACCAGTGGATGGACGCCCACTGCTGGTACGGCCGGAAGAACATGACCTGCCAGTCGAGGCGGACCAGCCACGAGGTGGTCACCACGAGCCACACGATCGCCAGGTAGAAGGCCAGGGCGGCGATCGCGAGGACGGTCCGGTGCCGGCTCGCCCGGGGCACGCTGAGGTGGGCCGGCCGCTCCGGCTCACGGTCCAGCCTGGCGAACACCCGGTCCAGACGGGTGGGGTTTCGTTCGGTACGCACCCAATCGACGTTACAGCGAGTGAGCTCTGTTCCCCGGCGAATCAGCGGCTTTGTGATGACGATGTGATGTGGGATTCCTCTCAGGCGGGGGGTTTATGTCGAGGATTCCGTAAAGGCGGGCGGCTGCGCCCTTCAATTCCTTTGATCATTCCGGGTTCCGGTTTTATGGCCCTTATGAATTCGTTCACCGAATCATGGGGCGGAATTCTCCGGGCGCTCATCGACGCCCGGAGTCGATCATGGCGGACCGGAGCCGTTCAGCCAGAAGGCGCCGTACAGGGCGGACCCGGTGGCGATCAGCGCCACGATCACTGCTGACCTGCGGGTCCTCGAGCGGGCGAGGGCCAGGGCGAGGGGGAGCAACAGGGGGAAGGCGGGCATCAGCAGGCGCGGCTTCGAGCCGAAGTAGCTCGAGGCGCACAGGGCGAGCGCGGTGACGACGCCCGCGTACACCAGGAGGGGCAGCGGCTGGCCCTGCCGTATGCAGACGACGTACAGCCACACCACCAGCCCGACGCCGACGATCAGCCCGACCCCGGCCAGGGCCGACGGGAACGACGTGAACTTTTCGGCGACGAACCGGGCGAAGGCGTACCCCCCGTCGAAGCCGTTGCGCCAGCCCGCCTGCACGTCGAGATAGCCGAACGGGCCCTTACCGGTGCGGTGACCGACCCACAGGACGTAGGCGGCGGCGCCGAGGGGGGCGAGGCCCATGCCCAGGGCGCGGCGGGCGGGGGTGCCGTCGGTGTGGGGGGCGTGTTCAGCGGCGTGGACGACGCCTGTCCCGGCCGCGCTTCGGTTCTGTACGAAAGAGAGGGCGCCAGAGGCGGCGAGCGGGTGACGGACGGCCACGGTCTTGACGCTTTCCCCGGCCCGCCGGTCCCGCAGGAACGCCGTGATCCCCGTCGCCCACACCGCCGCGACCACCGCCAGACCCACCGGGCGGGTCAGGCCCGCCAGGGAGGCCAGCAGGCCCGCCGTCACCCAGCGTCCGGTCAGCACCGCGTACAGCGACCAGGCCGCCAGTGCCGTGAACAGCGACTCGCTGTACGCCATCGACTGGACGATCCCGACGGGCAGGACGGCCCACAGCAGGACCGCGCAGACGCCCGCCCGGCGGCCGTACACATGATCCGTCACCGCGAAGACGCCCCAGGCCGCGGCCAGAGAGGCGAGCAGGGCCACCACGAATCCCGCGTCGGCGTACGACAGCGGGGTCGTCGCGGACAGCAGCCGCTCCAGCCACGGGAGGAGCGGGAAGAACGCCAGGTTCGAGTGCACGTCGCCGTTCGGCAGCCGCACCTCGTAGCCGTAGCCGAGTTCGGCGACCCGCGTGTACCAGAGGGCGTCCCAGCGGGCGGTCAGCAGGGTGTACGCGCTCTTGTCACGCGCCGCGCTCCACAGGGCCAGCGCGAGGAGACCCAGGGCACGGACGGCCGCATAGCCGAGCAGCGCCGGGGCGGCTCGGCGCAGGGCCGGTTCGATGCGCGGTCCAAGATCGGTCACGGGTCCGATTATCGACCGGCCGCCGTACCCGCCCGGCCGCAGGGGTCGGGCGACAGGCAGGGAAAGTGGCGCACGCCACACGCGTTCGGTGCGAAGTCTGAGAGGTCCGCCACTGGGCCGACGCGGGAACTCGCGTACGCTGGCGAGTCACCCGCCGTTCGCTGCGCGGGCCGGAGACCGCCGCTCCTCTCCGGCCGAGATCATGGGGAGTCCCCACCCCGTGTGCCCGCCGAACGCCAGGGAACATCTGGGAGGTACGTACATGTCCGGGACGACCACGGCCGCCGATGCGCTGCGCCGTCGGGCGGCCGGGGCCGGTGCAAACCGCTGGGTCGTCCTCGTCGTCCTTTGCGTCAGCCTGCTCCTGGTCGCCCTCGACGCGACCGTGCTGCACGTGGCGGTGCCCGCCGTCACCGAGGACCTCAAGCCCGGCGCGATAGAGCTGCTCTGGATCGTCGATGTCTATCCACTTGTCTGCGCCTCGCTGCTGATCCTCTTCGGCACACTCGGCGACCGTGTGGGCCGCAGACGGGTTCTTCTGCTCGGTTACGGCCTGTTCGGCGTCGCCTCCGCGGCCGCCGCCTTCGCGGACAGTGCCCAGGTGCTGATCCTCGCGCGGGCGCTTCTCGGCGTCGGCGGCGCGATGATCATGCCCGCGACGCTGTCCATCCTCCGCCAGGTCTTCCCCGACCGGCGTGAGCGGGCGCTCGCGATCGGTATCTGGAGCGCGGTCGCCGCGGTCGGCGCGGCGGTCGGGCCACTGCTCGGCGGGTTCCTGCTCGAACACTTCTGGTGGGGGTCGGTCTTCCTCGTCAACATCCCGTTGATGCTGATCAGTCTGCCGATCGGACGGCTGCTGCTGCCCGAGTCGAAGGGCGACGGGAAGGGCCCCTGGGACGTGGTCGGCGCACTGCTGGCCGCCGCCGGGCTGTTCGCCCTCGTGCTCGGCGTGAAGCGGCTGGGCGGCGGGGAGCTCGACGTGTTCACGGCGGTGCCGCTGGTCGTGGGCGGGGTACTGCTGGTCCTCTTCGTGCGACGGCAGCGACGGCTCACGCATCCCCTGGTGGACCTGCGGATGTTCGCGCGCTCCGCGTTCACCACCTCGGTCGGCTGCATCGTCCTGGCGATGCTCGCGCTGGTGGGGCTCGAACTGATCGCGGCCCAGTACCTCCAGCTGGTTCTCGGCCTGTCCCCGCTGGAGACCGGTCTACGGCTGCTGCCGCTGACGATCGCCGCGATGGCGGCGGGGCTGGCCGGGGCGCGGCTGCTGCGGCGGTTCGGGCCGCGCCGGATGGTGAGCGCCGGGTTCTGCCTCACGGCCGTGGCCGTGCTGCTGCTCACCGCGATGGGCGACGCGGACAACACGGGCCTGCTGGTGTGCGGGTTCGTGCTGCTCGGGTTCGGCCTGGAGACGACGCTCTTCGGGGCGTACGAGTCGATGCTCAGCGAGGCACCGCCGGAGCAGGCGGGCGGGGCCGCTGCGATCGGCGAGACCTCGTACCAGCTCGGGGCGGGCATCGGGATCGCGCTGCTCGGCAGCGTGATGAACGCGGCGTACACGCCCGGCCTCTCGGGCGTGTCCGGTGTCCCGGAGTCCGCGTCCCGGTCGGCGGGGCACTCCCTGGGCGAGGCCTACGAGGTCGCCGGCCGCCTCGGCGGACCCGCGGGTGTGGCCCTGCGCCGGGCCGCCCAGGACTCCTTCGTGCACGGGCTGCACGTGACCTTGCTGGTGAGTGCGGGGTTGTTGCTGCTGGGCGCGGTGATGGCGCTGCGGCTGCCGCGCACGATGCAGTGCGGTGAGGCCCCCGTGGGGGTCGAGCTCCCGGCGCCCAGGGAAGTCGCGGAGTCGCGCGTCTCCGCCTGACCGGCGTCTGGAAGTGCGGCGGAGCGCGCTGTAACGTCGGCGGCGGAAGCTTAAATTAGCGGTGCTAGTTTCCAGTCGCCCGCCCGCTGGAGCCCTTCTGCCGGAGGATGTGCCATGCCACCGTTCGACCCCGCCGACCCTCTCGGCATCGACGACCTGCTGGAGCCGGAGGACCTCGCGATCCGCGAGACCGTGCGGACCTGGGCCGCCGACCGCGTCCTGCCCCATGTCGCCGACTGGTACGAGAAGGGCGAGCTGCCGGGGATCAGGGAACTCGCGCGGGAACTCGGGGAGATCGGCGCCCTCGGGATGTCGCTCAGCGGCTACGGGTGCGCCGGCGCCTCCGCCGTGCAGTACGGGCTCGCCTGCCTGGAGCTGGAGGCGGCCGACTCCGGGATCCGGTCCCTCGTCTCCGTGCAGGGCTCTCTCGCCATGTACGCGATCCACCGGTTCGGCAGCGAGGATCAGAAGCAGACCTGGCTGCCGCGGATGGCCGCCGGTGAGGTCATCGGCTGCTTCGGGCTCACCGAACCCGACCACGGCTCCGACCCCGGCGCCATGCGGACGTACGCCAAGAAGGACGGCACGGACTGGGTCCTGAACGGGCGCAAGATGTGGATCACCAACGGGTCGGTCGCCGGCGTCGCCGTCGTGTGGGCGCAGACCGACGACGGGATCCGCGGGTTCGTGGTGCCGACCGACGCGCCGGGATTCTCGGCGCCCGAGATCAAGCACAAGTGGTCGCTGCGGGCCAGCGTCACCAGTGAGCTCGTCCTCGACGACGTACGGCTGCCCACCGACGCCGTACTGCCGGAGGTCGTCGGGCTCAAGGGCCCGCTCAGCTGTCTCTCGCACGCCCGGTACGGGATCGTGTGGGGCGCGATGGGGGCGGCGCGGTCGTGTTTCGAGACCGCCGTCGACTACGCGAAGACACGGGAGCAGTTCGGGCGGCCGATCGGGGGCTTCCAGCTCACCCAGGCCAAACTCGCCGACATGGCGGTCGAACTGCACAAGGGGATTCTGCTCGCCCACCATCTGGGGCGGCGCATGGACGCCGGCCGCCTGCGTCCCGAGCAGGTCAGCTTCGGCAAGCTCAACAACGTCCGCGAGGCCATCGAGATCTGCCGTACGGCACGGACGATCCTCGGTGCCAACGGGATCTCCCTCGAATACCCCGTGATGCGGCACGCGACGAACCTCGAGTCGGTGCTGACGTACGAGGGCACCGTCGAAATGCATCAATTGGTACTGGGCAAGGCGCTCACCGGGTTGGACGCCTTCCGGTGAAGCCTGCCTGGGGCAGGGCCGGCGAGCGGCCCTGCCTCAGCTCTGGTTGAAGAAGCCGTCCGTGCGGTGCTGCGCGGGATCGCCGTTCACGATCTCGGTGTTGGCGGGGGTCAGCAGGAACACCCGGGTGGACACCCGCTCGATGGAGCCGCGCAGTCCGAAGATCAGCCCGGCCGCGAAGTCGACGACGCGCTTGGCGTCACCGGCCTCCATCGCGGTGAGGTTCATGATGACGGGAACTCCGTCACGGAACAGTTCGCCGATCGCGCGGGCGTCCCGGAAGCTGTCCGGGGTCACCGTGCCGATGCGACGGCCCTTCTCCTCGGCGACATCCGAGGCCACCTTGACCCGTGGGTCGGTGACCCAGGCATCCCCGGGCTCGGTCCCTTCGGAGTATCCGTCGTCGTCGTAGTAACGCTCGTCATCGTTGTCGTCAACGAGGCCCAGCCAGGCACTCGCCTTGCGCACCGATCCCATGGACGCCTCCTCTCACAGCAGTTTCTCTTGCTTCTGTATCCCTATGGTCATCCATGATGCGGATCGCGCGCCAAGTGAATAGCCGCCGCGCGGGGGGTTTGTGACGGTACTGGTGCACAGCGAATACGTCGAGAGCCCAGGTACCCCAAGGGTCGTTTCCCATACGGCTGCTGACTGTGAGTGAAATATGATTCTTCACGGCGTACGGGTGAGGGCTGGAGCGTCCGGGTGAACGGAGCGGCCGGGACGAACCCGCTGCTCAACGTCGTACCGGCCACAGGGGAATCACCGTGGCGGGATTCGCCGGCCCGATCGCGGTCGGCTTGCGCGTATCGGTTCTGATGGCAGATCAGGCCGGTGATGGTTCTTTTTTTGCCCGAGAGGCCGAGGCGGGGCCGTAGGCCGTCACGGCCTCGTGCCCCTGCCCCGGCGACCGCGCCGGCCCGCGGTGTCGTCCGGTTTCGGGGCCGGCGTACGTGCGCACGGCGAAGGGGTCTCCTGGAAGCGAGGAACGCCGGGTGAGGGAGGGCGCGTGTGAAGGCGAGGAAGGAGAACGAGAAAGGCGCCCCGCGGAAGCGGGGCGCGCAGTGGGTCAGCTCAACAGGAAGAGGACCACACGCGACCGAAGTCGATGTGGGAGCGCTTGACCAGCCACTGCTGTGGATGCATGGGGCAAGTGGAACAGGCATTCGGTGGGGCGTCAACCGACCTGAGACGTACGGCTCACAGTGTGGACGGCCTTGACAGTGTGGGGAAACCGCACCGTAGTCTCGGCGGATGCGGTCCTGCTGAGGGGCTCGGCCGCGTCTGCCGTATGCGTGTGAAGGCATCCATCCGAGTTCGACCGTCCCCCACTCTCGACTTCGCTCGAGCGGGAGGGGCCCCACTCGTCACGGAGCCTTCGCATGTCCTCCGAAACCCTCGCCCACGCTTCCGCCGCACCGGACACACCGGAACACGCGGACCCGCTTCCCACCGTCCCGCAGCGCACGTGGTTCGGAGCGCACCCGGTGAGGCGCTCACTGGTGATCGTCGGAGCCGGACCGCGGGGGACCGGCCTGATCGAGCGGATCGCCGCCAACGCGCCCGAGTTGTACGACGGTTCGGGCCTCGACCTGCACCTGGTGGATCCGCACGCGCCCGGCGCCGGACGCATCTGGCGCGAGGCGCAGTCGCCGCTGCTGTGGATGAACTCGCACGCCGAGGACGTCACCATGTTCACCGACGAGACGGTGGACATGGCCGGACCCGTGCGCCCCGGGCCCACCCTGCACGAGTGGGCCGGCATCGACGGCCGCACCTTCGCGGACCGACAGCTCCAGGGCGCGTATCTGCGCTGGGTGCACGAGCGGGCGGTGGCCGCGCTGCCGCCGTCCGTGTCCGTCCACCACCACCCACGGCGCGCCCTGCGGGTGAGCGGACCGCGTGAGGGACGCCAGCAGGTCTGGCTGGAGGGCCGCCCGCGCCCGCTCCTCGCCGACCTGGTCGTCCTCACCATGGGCCACCTCGACGCCGAACTCGACACCGAACAGCGGGACTTGGCTGCCTACGCCGACACCCACGGCCTTGTCCACCTGCCCCCCGACTTCACCGCCGACAGTGACCTGTCCGCGCTCGCGCCCGGCGAACCGGTCCTGGTCCGCGGGTTCGGGCTCGCCTTCGTCGACCTGATGGCGCTGCTCACCGAGGGCCGGGGCGGACGGTACGACGGGGACACCTACGTCCCGTCCGGGCGGGAGCCGGTCCTCCACGTCGGATCGCGCCGCGGAGTGCCGTACCACTCGAAGATCGGCTACGACTGGACCGGCGAGCGGCCGCCGCTGCCCCGCTTCCTGGGCCCGGCCGAGATCGACGGGCTGCTCGCCCGGCCGGAGGGCTTCGACTTCCGGCGGGACGTGTGGCCCCTGGTGGAGAAGGAGCTCGGATTCGCCCACTACCACCGGCTGTTCACCGTGCATCCGGAGCGGACCGCGATGGCCTGGGCCGACTTCGAGGAGAAGTACGCGGTCATCGAGGACGCCGTCGAACGGGAGGCGCTGGTCGCCTCCGCCGTGCCCGATCCCCGGGACCGGCTCGACCTCGCCCGGCTCGACCGGCCGCTGGGGGGTGTGCGGTACGCGACGCACGAGGAGTTCCAGGAGGGGCTGCGGGAGTACGTCGAGGCCGACCTGAGCCGACGCCATGATCCGCGGTACAGCCCGGACCTGGCCGTGTTCCTCGGACTGCTCTCCGTGTACGGGCAGTTGGTCCGGCTCGGGGACATCGGTGGCTGGTGGCACGGGTTCTTCAGCTATCTGGCCTCCGGGCCGCCCGGACCCCGGCTGCGGCAGCTGCTCGCGTTGTCCAGGGCCGGAGTGCTCAGATTCGTCGGGGCGGACATGGAGGTCCGTGCCGAGGACGGGGTGTTCCGGGCGTCGAGCCCCACCGTGCCGGGCCGCTCCGTCCAGGCGCGGGCGCTGGTCGAGGCCCGGCTGCCCGAGCCGACGGTCCGGCGGACCCTCGATCCGCTGCTGCGCGAGCTGCACGCCGAGGGGGTCGCCGAGAGCCCGGACGGACTCCTGCGGGTGGACCGTGCCGACGGACGGCTCCTGGACCGGTCCGGCCGGCCGCACCCACGGCGCTTCGCGCTCGGGCCGCACACCGACGGCCGTACACCGGGCGCCTTCACCCGGCCGCGCACCGGCGGGCCCGCGTTCCGGCAGAACGACGCGACCGCGCGGGCCGCGTTGCGGTTCCTCGGCGAACTCGGCGAGCCGGGTGGTCGAGCGGCCGACCCACGTCCCGTGGGGTGCCGCGGAGCTCAGTGACGGCCGTCCTGGCACCGCACGCGGGCCGACTTCGTCCTCCACCGCCGCGGCGGCTGGATCCGCCCCTTCCCTCCCCAGAAAGGATTCCCCCTTCATGGCTTCCTCGCACGGCCGGGGGCTGGTGCACCTCGCCGCCGCCCTCGACCAGCCGTCGGCGTACGACGCGCGCCCCTACGTCGAGGCGGCACTGCTCGCCGAACGCGGCGGGCTCGACTTCGTGACCCTGGACGACACCTTCGCCCAGTTCGGCCTCGACGCGCTCGCCGTGCTGTCCCAGGTCGCGCCCGCCACCGGCCGGATCGGTCTGGTCCCCACCGTCACGGCCCCGCACCCCGGGCCCTTCCTCGTCCACGCCGCCGTCGCGAGCCTCGACCGGGTCAGCCGGGGCCGGGCCGGCTGGCGCATCGACGTCTCGACCACCGAGGGCGAGGCCCCTCTCGTGGGCCACCGGCGCCTGGAGGGCCACGCCGGGATGCCGGACGTGTCCCTCTCCGTCACAGGGCCCGCGATCGTCACGCAACCCCCGCGGGGCAACCCGGTCCGCGTGGTCGACGTCACCGACGGGCCCGCCCTCGAGACCGCCGCCCGGTACGCCGACGTGGCCCTCGTCCACGCCGCGACTGCCGCGCAGGCAGCCTCCCTACGAGACCAACTCTGTTCCATGGCAGCCGAGTTCGGGCGCCGCCCCGGCGAACCGCGGATCCTCGCTCGCCTCCTCGTCGACCTCGGCGACGGCGAGCACGCGGCCGCGCCGGGGCACGGTGGAGGGGGTCCCCGCCAGACCGCGCAGGGGCCGCTGTACCGAGGTGGCCCCGTCGACCTCGCGGAACTGATCGCCACCTGGCACGGCGACGGCATCGTGGACGGCTTCCACCTCACGCCCGCCGAACCGCTGCGCGACCTGGAACGGCTCGTCAACGGCACGGTGGCGCTGCTCCAGCACCGCGGGCTGTTCCGCACCTTCTATCCGGGCAGCACGCTCCGGGAGCACCTGGGCCTCGCCCGTTCCGCCAACCAGTGCGCCGCGGCCGGGGGAGCGCCATGAGCCGGCGAGCGGATGCGTCCGGCCGCCTGCCTCCCTGGCGCCGGCACCGGCCGGGACGATGTGCAGCCGAGGTCCCGATGGGCGGGAGCCGGCGTTGCGGGGCGCCGTGCGGGGTGGCTCGCGGTGGGCGGTTTTCGGCGATACGGCGCGTGGGCTCGGCAGCCGCCGATTCCGGTTCCCGTACCCGTCCGTACGCGTCCGTGCCGGGCGCCGACGGCGGTACGACGGTCGGCTTCGACCGGGGCACGCCTACGCCCCGCACCTTCGCCGACCACCGTGTCCGCCGCTTTCGGCCGCCGGGGAACGCCCTCGGCGGCGCCGTCGCGGCGGGGGAGCGGGACGTGGTTCGAGGCATGCCCGTTCCCTCTGAAGGACAAAGGTCTTTCAAAGCTTGACGGCCGAAAGGCGCCCTTGCGCCGACCGTCCGTTCGGCCGAATACTCCCCCTCAGCGCTTGTCAGGAGCACGGCGTGTTCGCAAACCGGACGGCCGTGCCGCTGACTGCGCCTCACGGGCCCCGACCCCACGCGGGCCCCCGAATTCCCCTGGGAGGGAACGAAACGTGAGGATCAGGCGCACCAACCCCCGCAGTGGCATCACGAGACGGACTCGGCTGATCGCCGGTACCACCGGCCTCGTGGCCGCGGCCGCGATCGCGGTCCCCAGCGCGAACGCGACCGCTGCGACCCCGTTCAGCTCCGCCGAACTCAAGAGCGCCAGCGGCTCGGTGCTCAAGGCCGACATCCCGGGTACCGCCTGGGCCGTCGACAGCAAGACCAACCGTGTGGTCGTCACCGTCGACAGCACGGTCTCGCAGGCCGAGATCGCCAAGATCAAGGAGCAGGCGGGCAGCAACGCCGACGCGCTCACGATCAAGCGGACCCCGGGCAAGTTCAACAAGCTGATCTCCGGCGGCGACGCCATCTATGCGAGTAGCTGGCGCTGCTCCCTCGGCTTCAACGTCCGCAGCGGGAGCACCTACTACTTCCTGACCGCCGGTCACTGCACCGACGGCGCGGGCACCTGGTGGTCGAACTCCGGGCACACGACCACGCTCGGCTCGACGGCCGGGTCCAGCTTCCCGACCAACGACTACGGCCTCGTCAAGTACTCGTCGAGCTATCCGACCTCGTCGATCTCCGGCACCGTCGGCAGCGTCGACATCACCAGCGCCGCCACCCCGTCCGTGAACACCACGGTCTACCGTCGCGGTTCCACCACCGGCATCCACAGCGGCCGGGTCACCGCGCTGAACGCGACCGTCAACTACGGCGGCGGTGACGTCGTCTACGGCTTGATCCAGACCACGGTCTGCGCCGAGCCCGGCGACTCCGGCGGCCCGCTCTACTCCAACAGCGGGATCGCCTACGGTCTGACCTCCGGCGGCAGCGGCAACTGCTCCTCCGGCGGCACGACCTTCTTCCAGCCGGTCACCGAGGCGCTGAGCGCCTACGGCGTGAGCGTCTTCTAGACCCGGAGCGGCTTCTGCCGCAGCCGGCATCCGGTGAGCCCCCGTACGCGTCAGTCGTACGGGGGCTCACTGCGGTCAGGGCGCGGTCCGTCCCTGGGCGGCGCACAGCCAGTCCAGTACGGCCGGCAGGGCCTCCAGAGCCCCGAAATGCCCGGTGTCCTGCTGGAGGACTGGGCGGACACGGGGGATGCGGTCCGCCAGCCAGGTGAAGTGGCCGACCGGGGACAACGTGTCCTGGGCGCCGTGCCACAGCAGCACCGGCCGGGTGACGGCCGCCGGGTCGAAGCCCCAGCCGCTGAGCAGGGCGAGTTCGTCGTCGAGCCAGCCGTACGACGAACCGCGCAGCGCCTCCCGGTAGGTGCGCAGCAGCATCTCGCCGACCGCCGGGGCGGAGACGATCCGCCGGTCGGAGTCCGTGAGCCCGTCGCGCAGCGAGACGAGCAGCTGCGCGGGGTCGCGGCGGATGTCGGCGGCGCGGGCGGCGAGGCGCTCGGCGAAGGCGAGCGGGTCGGTGAGCGCCCGGGTGAACTCCTCGACCCGGGACGCGGCCATGCCGTCGAACCAGCGCAGGTCCCGCGCGTCCGGGGGTGCGGGGGACGCCAGCGCCGCCGCCCGCCGTACCCGGGAGGGCAGCAGCGCGGCGCAGGCCAGGGCGTGCGGGGCGCCGCCGGAGTGGCCGAGCACCGAGAAACGGCCGAGCCCGAGGGCGCCGGCCAGCTCCGCCACGTCCCGGGCGGCGTCGGCCACGCGGCGTCCCGGCAGCCGGTCCGAGTCGCCGTAGCCGGGGCGGTCGTAGGCGATGAACCGGATGTGCGGGTGCGCGGTCACGACGTCCCGGGGTACGACGCCGAAGCGGCAGCCCGGGGTGGCGTGCAGCAGTACCACCGGTGTGCCGTCCGGGTCGCCGTACTCCTCGACCGTCAGCCGGCGGCCGTCCCGCGTCCTGATGCCGTGGACCACCCGTGTCCTCCGTCTCCCTTTGTGTACACAGCGGAGTTACCGTCGAAGTACACACCTTGAGCGCCTGGTTCGGACCCTGGGGGTCGCGATGGTCGAGGAGCTGGTGGCGGCGGGCGTCACGCTCGTGTCCGCCGGAGCGGTGTACGTGATGGCGGCCGCGCGGGTCGTCAAGCAGTACGAACGGGGCGTGGTCTTCCGCCTCGGAAAGCTCAGGCCGGACGTGCGCGGGCCGGGGTTCACGATGATCGTCCCGGTCGTCGACAAGCTCCGGAAGGTCAACATGCAGATCGTGACCATGCCGGTGCCGGGGCAGGAGGGCATCACCCGGGACAACGTCACGGTGCGGGTGGACGCCGTCGTCTACTTCAAGGTGACCTCGCCGGCCGAGGCGGTCGTCCGGGTCGAGGACTACCGGTTCGCGGTCGCGCAGATGGCGCAGACCTCGCTGCGGTCGATCATCGGCAAGAGCGAGCTGGACGATCTGCTGTCCAACCGCGAAAAGCTCAACCAGGGGCTGGAGTTGATGATCGACAGTCCCGCGGTGGAGTGGGGCGTGACGATCGACCGGGTCGAGATCAAGGACGTCTCCCTGCCCGAGACCATGAAGCGGTCCATGGCCCGGCAGGCCGAGGCGGACCGGGAGCGGCGGGCCCGGGTCATCAACGCGGACGGGGAGCTCCAGGCGTCGAAGAAGCTGGCCGAGGCGGCCAAGGAGATGTCCGAGCAGCCGGCCGCGCTGCAACTGCGGTTGCTGCAGACGGTGGTGGCGGTGGCGGCGGAGAAGAACTCGACGCTGGTGCTGCCGTTTCCCGTCGAGCTGCTGCGGTTCCTGGAGAAGGCGCAGCAGCCGGTGCAACAGCCGGTGCAGCAACCAGTGCAACAGCCGGTGCAGCAACCGGTGCAGGAGCAACGTCCGTCTCTTGAGCCCCGGCCGGATGCGGATCCCGAAGAGGCGAATTCAGGCCAGGACTAGACCTCACAGGCTGATGAGGTGTTACTCGCTCGTAGTGTTTGCAGCGTGAACGGCCTGGGCTGACCGTGGACCGTCAAAAATGAAGGGGGCGCGCAACCGCGTTCTACGCGCGTCCGGAAGTCACCCTTGTGCGCTCCCTGGGGGGTTCGGAAGAGTAAGGGCTCGTCAACCAGCCTTCCGGCCCACGGGATCCCCACAATCTCCCGGGCCGACCCCCCACAGGAGGACGCGAGTTGCAGCACCGACGCATACCCGGGCGGCGGTTCGTCGTGGCAGGTGCGGGCATCACCGCGCTGGTCGCCGCGGGAGTCACCTTGCAGACTGCGAACGCCAGCGAGACGCCGGCCTCGCCAGAAGTCAAAACCCTCTCGGCCGTCGCGGCCGGAAAGCTCGCCTCGACGCTCGGGGCGGAACTCGGCGCGGACGCGGCGGGGACGTTCTACGACGCGAAGACCAGGAGTCTCGTGGTGAACGTGCTCGACGAGGACGCGGCGCGGACCGTCTCGGCGGCCGGGGCCTCGGCCAGAGTCGTCTCCCACTCCCTTGCCGAGCTCAGGAGTGCGCGTACGACGCTCGCCGACGACGCGACCGTGCCGGGGACGTCCTGGGTGACCGACCCCACGACCAACAAGGTCGTCGTCACCGCCGACCGTACGGTCTCCGCCGCCGAGTGGGCGAGGCTCACGAAGGTGGTCGACGGGCTCGGACCGGTTGCCGAACTCCAGCGGACGAAGGGGGAGTTCAAGCCCTTCGTCGCCGGTGGTGACGCGATCAGCGGGTCCGGTGGACGGTGTTCGCTCGGGTTCAACGTGGTCAAGGGCGGGGAGCCGTACTTCCTCACCGCCGGGCACTGCACCGAGGCGATCTCGACGTGGTCGGACTCCAGCGGGAACAGGATCGGGACCAACGAGGTGTCGAGCTTCCCGGGCAACGACTACGGGCTGGTGAAGTACGCGGCCGGGGTCGCCCATCCCAGTGAGGTGGACCTCTACAACGGGTCCGCGCAGGCGATCACGGGGGCGGCGTCGGCGACCGTCGGTCAGTCGGTGACGCGGAGCGGGTCCACGACGCAGGTGCACTCCGGGAAGGTCACCGGCCTGGACGCGACGGTGAACTACGGCAACGGCGACATCGTGAACGGGCTGATCCAGACCGATGTGTGCGCGGAGCCGGGGGACAGCGGCGGCTCGCTGTTCTCGGGGAGCAGCGCGATCGGGCTGACGTCCGGTGGCAGTGGTGACTGCACCTCCGGTGGGGAGACGTTCTTCCAGCCGGTGACGGAGGCGCTGTCGGCGACGGGTGCGTCGATCGGCTGACGGCCGGTCCGGTGCCGCGTGGAGTCCCGCCCCCTGTGTGGGGGCGGGACTCTCGTGTTTCCTGCGCCCCTGGACTTCCGCGGCCGGCGGCGTTCTGCGGGGCTGGGGCGAGGGCGGCCGTCCCACGTCCCCCTGCACCGGCATGTACATCCACCGCTGGGACACCAACCACCGCGAGTGGTACGACAGTTCGGTGGGCGGGCGGGCGGTGACCCTCCCGCCCGCACCGGCGAACTGCCCCTGTAGACGCCACGTTCAGCACCGAGTTCTACGAAGCAGGCGAGTTCCGCGCCCGGTGGCCCCCCGCCCTCTATGTCGAGCGGGACGGCGTGCTCGTCCGGGGCGGGGTGATCTGGACCGTCAAGTGCACCTCCGCGGGCGAGCATCTGGAGATCGGGGCGGCCGGTTTCCTCTTCTGCTTCGACCACCGCCGCGCGGATGGCCGCAGAGGACTTGGGACGGTCAGGCCACCGCGTTCAGCAGGTCGGCCAGTACGTCGGGCCGTTCCAGGGCGATGAAGTGGCCGGCTCCCGGCACCTGCGTGAAGTCGGCGGCCGGCAGCAGTTCCTTGTCGGCCTGCCGGTCCGAGGGGCGGGACCAGTCCTTCTCGCCGTAGACGAGGTGGACGGGCGCCTTGACCTCGGGGTAGCGCGAGCGAGCCGCGATGAGGCTGGGCAGGCTCTGGTACACGGCTCGGGCGACGCTCGGGTAGCCGGGGCGCTTCCCCACCTGGAGGAGTTCGTCCACGTAGTCGTCCCGCAGCGCGCTCTTGTCGCCGAGGCCGCCCTGGAGGATCTTGCGGAGGGCGGGCTTGGGCTCCACTCCGGCGATCACCGGGCCCACGCCGGGCGTGAGGACGCCGCTGACCACCACGCGGGCGAGGAGGCTGGAGCGGGCGATGCCGTCGCGGAAGTCGTACGCGTTCACCGCGACGACGCGCCGTACCCGCTCCGGCAGGTCGGCCGCGGTGGTCAGGGCGAGTACCGCTCCCATGGACTCCCCGACCAACGTCACGTCGGTGAGGTCGAGTTCGGTGAGGAGCCGTTCGACGCCGGCGCGCATGGCCGGCTCGTCGTACGACGCCCCGGGCACGATCTCGGAGTAGCCCATCCCCGGCAGGTCGAGGGCGTACACCGTGTACCGGTCGGCGATCAACGGGATGAGCGAGCGGTAGTGCTCGGCCTGGGTGCGCACGGTGTGCAGCAGGACCAGCGGGGCACCGGTGCCCGCCTTGAGGTAGCGCAGCGCGCCCTCGCGGCTGTTTCGCCCGGCGCGCGGGGCGATGGTGTGGCTGGTGGTCCCGGGGATGTTGATCGTGGGGCGTGAATCCTGACTGGGCATCTCGCCGACTCCTGGTGTGGGAACTGCTGGGGACGGGGGTACGTCCGGCGGGCCACAGGGGGAAACCGGCCGGTTTCCAGTAGCGTAAACCGATCGGTTTCCATACGCAAGCGCCATGCGTGCCCATTGCTCGAATGGCACCCGGATTGCATGCGAATGGCGGCCGGAGGTGGCACCCTCTCGCTTGCGCTGCGGAAACCGATCTGTTTTCCTGAGTGGAAACAGATCGGTTTTCGATCGGTCTTCGGCCACTCCTGACCAGCGACAAAGGGGAAAAGTGAGTACCACCTTCGACCGCGGGGCGCCCGCCTCAGGAAAGAAAGACCCGGGCCGCCGCGGCTCACACGCCGTGCGCTGGTGGGTGCTGGTCGTGCTGGGCACGGCGCAGCTCATGGTCACGCTCGATGCGACCGTCGTGAACATCGCGCTGCCCGCGGCGCAGCATGACCTCGGCTTCAGCGACGGCAGCCGGCAGTGGGTCATCACGGGCTACGCCCTCGCGTTCGGCAGCCTGCTGTTGCTCGGTGGCCGACTGGGTGACCTGTTCGGCCGACGTACCACCTTCGTGACCGGCCTGATCGGTTTCGCGGCCGCGTCGGTCGTCGGTGGCGCGGCCGGCAGCTTCGAGATCCTCGTCGCGGCACGGGTGGCCCAGGGCCTCTTCGCCGCGCTGCTCGCGCCCGCCGCCCTCTCGCTGCTCAGTGTGACCTTCACCGAACCGTCCGAGAGGCCGAAGGCGTTCGGCATCTTCAGTGCGCTCTCCGGTGCCGGCGCCGCCGTCGGGCTGCTGCTCGGCGGCATGCTCACCGAATGGACGTCGTGGCGCTGGGTGATGTATGTGAACGTCGTCTTCTCGGCCGTCGCGCTGCTCGGTGCGCTGCTGCTGGCCAAGCCCGCGATCACCGCGCGGCCCACCATCGACATCCCGGGCACCCTCGCGGTCAGCGCCGCGCTGTTCGCCATCGTCTACGGGTTCGCGCACGTCGAATCCACCAGCTGGACCAACCCTGTCACCCTCGCCTTCCTGATCGGCGGCGTGGTGCTGCTCGCGGTGTTCGTGTGGCTGGAGTCCAGGGCCGCGCATCCGCTGCTGCCGCTGCGCCTCGTGCTGGACCGGACCCGCGGCGGCTCGTTCCTGGCGGTGTTCGTCCTGGGCATGGGGATGTTCTCGATCTTCCTGTTCCTGACCTATTACCTGGAGGCCAGCATCGGCTACTCACCGATCGAGGCCGGTCTGGCGTTCCTGCCGATGGTCGGGGGCATCGTCGCCTCGTCGACCACGGCGCCTTCGCTGCTGCTGCCCAGGGTCGGACCGAAGGTCGTGATCACCGCCGGCTTCCTGGTCGCCGCCTCCGGCATGGCTCTGCTGACCCGGCTCGCACTGGACAGCACCTACGTCGCCCACATCATGCCCGGCATGATCCTGCTGGGTCTCGGCATCGGCGCGGTGATGACCACCGCGTTCCAGGGGGCGACCGCGGGCGTGCACCACGAGGACACGGGGGTTGCCTCGGCGCTGATCAACACCAGCCAGCAGGTGGGCGGTTCCATCAGCACGGCGCTGCTGACCACGGTTGCCTCGTCGGCCGCGACCGACTACCTGTCCTCGCACAAGCCCGGCGCGCTGACCGTGGCGCAGGCCGGGGTCGAGAGCTACACGGCCACCCTGGCGTGGGGCGCCGGGATCTTCGTGGTCGGTGCGGTGCTCGCGGCGTTCCTGATCCCGAATCGGGCTCTGGCGCCGTCGGAGGGCGAGCCCGTGATCGCGCACTGATCCTGGTTCCGCCGGGGCGTTGCGGGGACGGGGGCCGATGCACCCGTCCCCGCCGCATGCCGGCCACGGTGGGCGCGGGCACTGTGACCGACACCGTAAACCGATCGGTTTTCTTTTTGCCGGAATCGAGTTAACCTCGCGGTATGACCACCGATGTGAAAGCAAGTTCCAGGGAGCGCCTGCTGGAGGCGGCGGCCACCCTCACCTACCGAGACGGTGTCGGCATCGGTGTCGACGCTCTGTGCAAGGCGGCGAGGGTGTCGAAGCGCTCGATGTACCAGCTGTTCGACAGTAAGGACGAACTGCTGGCGGCGAGCCTGGAGGAGCGGGCCGCCGCCTTCGTGGCCGGACTTCTGCCCGCGGCGGACGACGGCCGTTCCCCTCGCGAGCGGATCCTGTACGTCTTCGGCCAACTGGAGTCGCAGGCGGGTGCGCCCGACTTCCTGGGCTGCAGATACCTGACCGTCCAGATCGAGCTCAAGGACCAGAACCACCCCGCGAGTCAGGTGGCCCACCGGGTCAAGGCCAACCTGACGACCTTCTTCCGCGCCGCGGCCGAACAGGGCGGGGCGAACGACCCCGACCTGCTGGCCCGGCAGTTGATCCTGGTCTTCGACGGCGTCAGTGCCCGCGCGGGGATCAAGGCCGACACCCCGGCCGGGCTCATCGCGCCCACGGTGGCCACCCTGCTCGATGCGGCGGGCATGCGCTGAGGCGGCACACGACCATCTGGCCGGGCATGCCCGGCGCGGCGTTCTGCCGTCGTACCTGCGCACCTGCCAGTGCCACGAACGGGGCTGCCGCCGGCATCCCCGTCACCGCGGCTGCGCCGGCCCTGTTCGACCTCTTCTCACCCGCGAGCGGGGAGGACGGCTTTGGAGGCTCGCCGGTGCCTGCACGGCCTGTGCCTCGGTGACGGTGCAGGCCGCCGTGGTCCCGGAAACCTTCCTGCGCGTGACCAGGACGCCGGCGGTGCCTCGCAGCGGCGTAACGACAACCCGAAGGGCCGGGCGACCAGGCCCGGGTTTCGGGAGATGCTCAGCTGCCTGGCCGCAGCCCTGCTGAGCCATGTCGGGGCTGCAGCCCGACTGCTCGGCGTGCAGTGCGCCCTGCGCGTGAACACCGACGGCCAGGTCGGATTGCCGGCCGGGGTCCTGCGCAGTCTCCGCCTGAGCCGCGGTCCGCTTCCTTGGAGTGAACTGGAGCAGTCGCGATGTCTCCGCAGAGGACCGGCTGCCCCGGACTCTGCCGACAGCGGGTTGGTCGCCCAGATCCTCAACGGTGGGCTGTTGCCCAGCATCCACGAGCGCCGACGACCCGGCTTTGCGGCTGACCGCCCTCTGTCTTGTGGCGCACACGGACTCCGCGCTCGGTCGCGGTTGCATCGAAGTGGACCGGATCGCGCGTGAGTGCGGCCTCGTTCCCGAGGCCTTGTTCCCTGTGTTCGACCGATGGGGAGCACTCCTTGCTTCCTGGGGTGTGGCCCTTGACACAGGGGAGGCAGATCCGGTGCTGGTGTGAAGCGTCGGACTGACGCCGGGCGCGGTGGGGCCTGGGAACGGTTTCCCCCAGCCGATCTGTCGGGTCGGCGAGGTGACGGGGCGGCCCTCATTCGGCCACCCGCCACGTCACCGCAGAATCGTTATTGTGTTCGAATCTAGTCGCTGACCGGGGCTGATGGGGTTAGAGTAATCGAACGAGAGTACGATGAACATATCGGGCGTTCGGCCGAAAAGGGGTGGAGTGATGGAGGTGCGGCATGGCGGGCTTCGGCCATCTTCACGTCGCGTCCGGTTACTCCGCTCGCTACGGCGCCGCCCACCCCGAGCACCTCGTCCGGCGGGCGGCCGAGCGGAACATGGCTGTACTCGCGCTCACCGACCGGGACACGGTCACCGGAGCGGTCCGGTTCGCGCGGGCATGCGCCGGGACCGGAGTCCGGCCGATCTTCGGTGTCGACCTGGCGGTGGAGGCCCTTGTGCCCCCGCCGCCCGCCCAGCGCCGCCGCACCCCGGCGCGCGGTGGCGCGCACGTCGTCGAGCCTCCGCTGCGGTTCGTACTTCTCGCGCAGAACCGGGAAGGGTGGGCGCGGCTGTGCCGGATCACGTCGGCCGCCCACGCAGGCACCGCGTCCGGTGCGGCCCCGGTGAGGGTGTCGTGGGAGGCGCTGCGTGAGTACGGCGGTCCCGGACTGACTGTGCTGCTCGGGCCGCTCTCGGAGCCGGTGCGCGCCTTGGCGGCCGGCCGGGAAGACGTCGCGATGAAGCTGCTGGCGCCGTGGCAGGAGATTTTCGGGAGTGGGGTCAGACTGGAAGCTGTTGTGCATAAACGTTTCAGCATTGGGCCCGGATCGCTGCGGCTGGCTGCCCGCACCCTGGCGTTGGCCGACCGCGCCAACATCACCGCGGTGCTCTCCAACGCCGTCCGCTACGCAGATCAGGACCAGCACCGCCTCGCCGACGTCCTGGACGCCGCGAGACTGCTGCGCCCGATCGACCGGCGCCGCCTGGACAGCGGGCAACGCTGGCTCAAGGACGACAAAGCGATGACGGTCATCGCGCAGATGGTCGCCGAGTGCGCCGGAGGGGATGTCCGGCGGGCCCGCCGTCTGATGGCGGACACCGCTGCCACAGCGGCTGAGTGCACCGTCGACCCTGCAGCGGACCTCGGGCTCGGCACGCCACACTTCCCGGAACCGTCACTCTTCGGCGCCGAGCCAGGGCCGGGCGGAGCCGCACAGCTGCTGCGTCGGCAGTGCGAGGCCGGCATGGCCCGGCGCGGACTCGACCGCGACCGTGCGGCGCGCGACCGGCTGGACCAAGAACTCGAGGTGATCTCCACGCTGGCCTACGACTCGTACTTCCTCGCCGTCGGCCAGGTCGTCGCCGACATCCGGGCCAAGGGCATCCGGGTCGCGGCCCGCGGCTCGGGCGCCGGATCGATGGTGTGCCACGCACTGGACATCGCCACGGCCAACCCGCTCGACCACCGTCTGCTGTTCGAACGCTTCCTGAGCGTGCGCCGCAGGTCGCTGCCCGACATCGACATCGACGTGGAATCCGACCGACGCCTGGAGTGCTACGACGCGATCTTCGAACGCTTCGGCAAGGAACGGGTCGCTGTCACCGCGATGCCCGAGACCTACCGGGCCCGCCGCGCCCTGCGGGACACCGGCCTCGCCCTCGGGATCGCGCCCGCGGACGTCGACCGGATCGCCAAGAGCTTCCCGCACCTGCGGGCCTCCGATATCACCGGCGCCCTCGCCGAACTGCCCGAACTGCGCCGGCTGGCGGGCGAGATGGATCGCTACGGGCCCCTGTGGGAGCTGGCCGAAGGCCTTGACTCCCTGGTCCACGGCATGGCCATGCACCCCTGCGGTGTGGTCATCAGCGACGCGACCCTCCTCGACCGGCTGCCGGTGCAGCCCACCCCGCAGGGCGACTACCCCATGGCCATGGCCGCGAAGGAGGAGATCGAGGATCTGGGCAATATCAAACTGGACGTCTTGGGCGTCCGGATGTTGTCGTCGATGGCCCATGCAATCGCCGAGATCGAACGGACGACCGGCAACTGCATTGACTTGGACGATCCACGGCAGGTGCCGCTCGACGACGTCTTCGCGTTCAAGCTCATCCAGGAGAGTCAGACTCTGGGCCTGTTCCAACTCGAGTCGCCCGGTCAGCAAGATCTTTTGTCTCGGTTGCAGCCTCGCGATCCGCAGGACGTCATCGCCGACATCAGCCTCTTCCGTCCCGGTCCGGTCGCCGGTGGCATGCCCGAGCGGTACATCGCCGCCCGCCATGGCGGCACGCCCTCGTATGCCCATCCGGATCTTGAGCCGGTGCTGGCCGACACCTACGGCGTGACCATCTGGCACGAGCAGATCATCGAGACCTTCTCGGTGATGACCGGCTGCGACCACGCACTTGCCGAGCTCGCCCGGCGGGCGCTCGGCGACAAGGGGCGGCTTCCCAGGATCAAGGACTGGTTCCACCGCCAGGCGCACGCCCGGGGCTACAGCCCGGCGGTGAGGGACGAGGTCTGGAAGACCATCGAGGCCTTCGGCGCGTACGGCTTCTGCCGGGCCCACGCGGTCGCCTTCGCCGTACCGGCCCTGCAGAGCGCCTGGCTCAAGGCGCACTATCCGGCGTTCCTGTTGGCCGGTCTTCTCGAACACGACCCCGGGATGTGGCCCAAGCGCGTCCTGGTCTCCGATGCCCGCCGACGTGGTGTGCCGGTTCTGCCCATAGACATCAACCACTCCAAGGTGAAACACACCGTGGAGAAGGTCGACGGAGATCAGTGGGGCATGCGGCTCGCGCTGTCCGCGGTGCACGGCATCAGCGAGGAGGAATGCGCCCGGATCGAGGAAGGGCAGCCGTACGGATCACTGTCGGACCTCTGGCAGAGGGGCCGCCCCAGCAGACCGGTCGCCGAACGCCTCGCGGAGATCGGCGCCCTGAACTCCCTCCACGACGGACGACTCACACGCCGCGACCTGCTGCTGCAGATCGCCGAACTCCATCGGGCCTCCCGCACCCGGTCGGCAGGCAACGGCCAACTGCCCATCGACGCGGGCGCCGTCGGCGGTGCGGAGCCGAGCGGCTTGCCGGAGATGACCGGACGCGAGGCCCTGAATGCCGAGCTGAGCACCCTCGGTATCGACGTCTCCAGGCACCTGATGGAGCACCACCACCGGCTGCTGCGCGAGATCGGCGCGACCGACGCGGCGCATCTGGCAGGTATGCGTGCTGGGCAGCAGGTGCTCGTCGCCGGCGTACGGGCCTCCACCCAGACCCCGCCGATCGCCAGCGGCAAGCGCGTCATCTTCGTCACCCTGGAGGACGGTTCCGGCTTGGTCGACCTGGCCTTCTTCGAGGACTCCCACCCCGCCTGCGCGCACACCGTCTTCCACAGCGGGCTGCTGCTGGTACGCGGCACGGTCCAGGTGCGCGGCACCCGTCGTACCGTCGTCGGCACCATGGCCTGGGATCTGGACGAGATCGCCGCCGCCCGCCGCGACCACGGCCCCGAAGCCGCCCTCGCGCTCCTCGGCGAGAGCCGCCCGCACCCGACCCCCGCCCAGCCGCGGCGGACTCTGGCCAACGGCACCACCGGCGCCCGCCTGCACCCCTACGCCGACCTCCAGCCGGCTGGGACCCGCTCCGCCGACCTGAAGAAGTTCGGCTACACGAGCCCGGGGAGTGCCGGATGACCACACGGCAGCGGCACATCGCCCACCTCCACCTGCACGCCTCGCTGACCGAGGATCAGTACGGCGACATAATCGAACTGATGTCTGGGGTGACGCCCCATGTCCAGGCCGTCCCGCCCAACGCCGTCCAGCTCGACCTGACCTCGGCGCTCAGATACTTCGACCTGTCCCCCTACGACATGGTCCAGCTGGCGAAGATGAGACTGAAGGCTCTCTACGGCATCGACAGCAGCGCCGGTCTCGCCGGCAACCGCATGCTGGCGGCCATGGCGGCCGACGCGTCCGCACCGGGCGACGCCACCTGGGTTCCTGCCGGGCAAGTGGCCGACTGGCTGTATCCGCGACCGGTCACCGCGCTGCCCGGAATCGGCCGTGCCACGGCGGAGACGCTCAGCAGGTACGGTCTGCACACCATCGGGCAAGTCATCGACCTGCCCGCGGCAACCCTGCAACGACTTCTCGGCGCAGTCCCTGCCCGCCTGCTGGCCGAACGCGCCCGTGGCCATGACCCCCGCCCAGTCGTTCCGTCGGAGCCGACGTCGCATCTGGTCGCCGACCTCGTGCTGGAACGGGACTGCCTCGATCCGGTGCAGCATCACCGAGCCGTCCTGGGACTCGCCGACCAGATCGGTCAACGCCTCCGCGGCGAAAGCCAGATCGCCGGCCGGCTCGCCCTCACCGTGCGCTACGCCGACCGCAGTTCCACTACGCGTACGCGCACACTGCCGGAACCCACCAACCACTCACCCGCCCTCGTCACCGCCGCACTGGGTCTGCTGACCAGCCTCGGGCTGCAGCGAGCGAGAGTCCGTGCCTTCGCGCTCCGCGCCGACGACCTGCTACCGGCCGGCGACGCCTACCGTCAGCTTTCTCTGGATCCCAGTGACGCGCGTGCCCGCGCAGCCGAAGCCGCCGCCGACCGTGCCCGTCGACGCTTCGGGGCAGAGGCTGTGCGTCCAGCCGCTCTGGCTGACCGCTGACACCGCGAACCACTGGTCTCTGGCAACACGCTTCTCGCTCTCGTCGTCGTGAAGTCGCCGGGGTGACAACCGGGCCTTGGACATCGGGTCACTCGACGTTCGTCATCACCGTGGGGGTGCCTGCGGGAAGAGGCGCAAGGCGTTGGCTGTGGTGAGCGTGCGCCACGTGGTGTCTTCGGTCGGTGGGGCGGCCGTGTCGATCGCCGCGATGTGGGCGTCGGCGAGGGGCGCGGGCGTCCAGCAGTAGTCGCTGCCGAAGAGCACGCGGTCGGGGTCGACCAGCTTCAGGAGGGCCGGAACCTGGCGGGGGAAGGCCGTGCCCGCCATGTCGTAGTACAGGCCCTGTAGTTGCTGCACCGCGTCCTGGGCGGGCGCTGTCCCGGCGGGCAGGAACAGCTTCATGAACTCGTTGATGCGGTCGGCCAGGACGGGAACCGCGCCACCGCAGTGGGGCACGATCACCCGCAGGCCGGGACGGCGGGTCAGGACGCCCACCATCACCAGGTCCGTGACCGTGCGGGCCGTGTCGAAGATGTACTCGACCATCGGGCGCGGTCTGCCGAGGGCGGACTGCTCCCAGCACACGGGTGAGGTGGGGTGCAGGAAGACCACGGCCTTCCGGCGGTCCAGCTCGGCGAACACCGGCTCCAGGCGGGCGTCGCCCAGGTACACGCCGTGGGTGTGGGTCAGCAACGCCACGCCGTCGGCGCCCAGTTGGTCGAAGGCGAAGGCGATCTCCTCCAACGCGCCGTCCACGTCCGGCAGTGGAAGCGATGCGAAGGCGCCGAAACGGCCGGGGTGGTCGCGGACCAGTTCGGCGGTGTACTCGTTGACGCGGCGGGCGAGGAGGCGGGCCGCCTTGTCGTCGCCGTAGTGCACGCCGGGAGAGGAAAGGGAGAGCATCGCGATGTCGATGCCGTTGCGGTCCATCAGATCCAGGTGGTCCCGCACGGACCACGACGGCCAGCCATCCATGCCGTCGGGGTGGGCGTGGCCCGCCGCGGTCACCTGCTGGACGTAGAAGTCGGGCAGGTGGTGGGCGTGGACGTCGATGAGGCAGGAGGCCATGGCGGCGAGCTTCCTTCTCGTGGGCTTGGAACGTGGCGGCCAGGTGGTCGCTTCCGCTACTCCACCTGCTCGCCCCCGGCGAGCCGGACCTCTTCGTTGTCCAGGGCCGCCTGGAGCCGGCGGAGCACGGTGTCGTCGATCTGCGCCTCGTCCCTCAGGCGGACGACCGTCGCGCGCTTCGTGGAGATCAGGGCGAGGCGGAGGTCGGTGTAGTGGCGGTTGTGGAGCAGGGCGGGATCGTCGTCGGTGCCCGCGCCCCGTGCCCGTACCGTCGCCAGGTTGGCCTCGTACTCCTGTCGCAGCCACTCCATGACCTTGGGAGTGGTGCCCAGTTCGGCCGCGAGCTCGGGCAGCGCCTTGATGGCTTCCTCGGTGGCCGTGGTCTCGGCGAGGATCTGCTCCTCGTCGACGGATGTGTCGCGCGGCAGCCGGGCCCAGCGCACCACGCCCGGCAGCAACAGACCCTGCACCACGAGGGTCACCACGATGACGCCCGAGGTGACGAAGACGATGAACGCCCGGCCGGGGAACGGCGCACCGGAGTCAAGGGTCTCCGGCACGGACAGTGCCACGGCCAGCGACACCGCGCCCCGGAAGCCCGCGAACCCGCTGACCACTCGGGCCCGGTTGCTTATTCTCCGCAGTTGTTGCTCGGGACGTCGGTCGATGGCGCGGATCAGGTAGGCGGAGGAGAACAGGAACGCGAACCGGACCGCGACCAGGACGACGCTGACCGCTGCGATCGCGATGAGGGCGTCCCTGAGGTCGGACCGGCTCAAGTGCCGTAGCGCGTACTGCAGTTCCACTCCCACCAGGACGAACAGCGCGCCGTTGATGATGAACGTGGCCAGCGGCCAGAAGGCCAGGGCCTGGCGGCGGTGCTCGGCGCGGATGAGGCTGGGCGCCACCTGGGCCATGATCAGGCCGCTCACCACGACCGCGAGGACACCGGAGGCGTGGATCAGCTCGGCCAGCAGATATGCCGTGAACGGCGCGAGGATCATGACGAGGTTGCCGAGCAGGGGATCGTCCAGGCGGCGGCGCAGGTTCATGTTGACCCAGGCGACCGTGACACCGACCGCGGCTCCGCCGCCGTACGCCAGCAGGAACAGCGCGCCCACGTGCGGAAGGGTGAGGTGCTCCTCGCCCACGGTGATACCGACCGCCAGGCCGTAGATCACCAGGGCGGTGCCGTCGTTGACGAGGCTCTCCGCACGCAGGACCGTGATCTGGCGGCGCGGCAGGGATCCGGCGAGGGCGCTCACCGCTGTGGCGTCCGTGGGTGCCACGGCCGCGCCCAGGGCCCACGCCGGTCCCCACGGCAGCCCGAGCGCGTGCCCGGCGACCGCCACCGCACCCGCGGTGAGGATCACCAGCACGGTGCTGAGCAGGACGATGCCGCGCAGGTTGGTCCGGATCTCGCGCATCGACGTGGTCAGGCTCTCCCAGTACAGCAGTACGGGAAGGAAGAGCAACAGCACCACTTCGGGCGGGAGTTGGGTCTGGCGGACCGCCGGGACGAGACCGATGAGTGCGCCCAGGACCAGGAGCACGACGGGCGGGGCGACCCGGAAGCGCTGTCCCAGGAAGTTCCCCGCCAGCACGGCCGCACCCAGGACGACGACGAGTTCGAGACCGATCATGACACTTACTCCGGTGCTGGGCCGGCCGGCGGTGACGGCTCAGCGGGTTCGACGGGGATCTTCCTGGTCATCTGGGCAGCAGCCGCAGCGTCGTGGCACGCGCGGCCACCATGGGATCGACGTACGCGCCGCCGAAACGGCCGTACTTGCTCCGGTACGCCGTGTCGACGCGGTCGTTGGTCCCCGGGTCCGGCACCTCGGCGAAGGTGACATCCCTGTCGACCCCGCCCGAGCGGACGTGGCCCGCGTGGGTCGCGACGGCGGTGCGCCACCAGCCGCCGCGCGTACCGCGGAAGGAGCGGACGTACAGATCGTCACCGTCGCGGACGACCCAGATCGGCACCGGTGCGCGCAGCGTGCCGTCACGCCGGAGCGGGGCCATCTCCAGTTCGTCTGCCTCGGCGATGCGCTCGAGTTCCTCGCCTGTCCAGCTTGTCATCGGTGTGATCCCATCCTCGTGATCCGGTGGGGGAGACCCCGTCGTCAGGTCGGAGTGGTGGTGAGGGGCTCACCGAGGTGGGTGCGGGTGATGCCGCCGGATCGTCCAGGCGCATCAGGTGCGAAGGGGGAGAGGATGCACTCCATGTCGCGGGTGGCGAAGGCATCCAAGTACGCCTCGACGGTGGTGATGGCCTGGCTGATCAAGGCTGTCGGTCCCGTTCCCTCGGGTCACGGACGCAGCAGCGTCTTGATGGCGCGGCGCTCGTCCATGGCCTTGTAACCCTCGGCGGCCTCGTCCAGGGGCAGGGTGAGGTCGAAGACCCTGCCCGGGCTGATACGGCCGTCGAAGACGCGGTCGATCAGGTCGGGAAGGTAGGCGCGCACCGGAGCGGGGCCACCGCGCAGGCCGACGTGGGAGAAGAAGAGTTCCTGGCCGTCGATCTGCGTACCGTGCGGGAAGCCGACGAAGCCGACGTTGCCACCAGGACGCGCGGACTGCAGGCCCTGGCGCATCGACTCCTGCGTACCGACGCACTCGAGGACCGAGTCGGCACCCACACCGTCCGTCAGCTCCTTGATCCGGGCGACGCCTTCCTCGCCCCGCTCGGTGACGATGTCGGTGGCGCCGAACTCCAGGGCCAGCCTCTGCCGGGACTCGTGCCGGCTCATGGCGATGATCCGCTCGGCGCCCAGTTCCTTCGCGGCGATGACTCCGGACAGGCCCACCGCGCCGTCACCGACGACCACGGCCGTCGAACCGGGCCCGACCTCGGCGGCCCTGGCGGCGTACCAGCCGGTGCCCATGACGTCGGACAGGGTCAGCAGGCTCGGGATCAGCTCCTCGTCCGGCTGCTCCGGGACGGCGACCAGGGTGCCGTCGGCGAGGGGGACGCGGAGGTACTCGGCCTGGGCGCCGTTCACCCACTGTGCGTGCCGGCAGGAGGTCTGGTAGCCGGCCCGGCAGTTGGGGCAGGTGTTGTCGGAGGCCACGAAGGAACCGATGACGAACTGCCCCGGCCTGACGGTCGACACGTCGCTGCCTATCTCCTCGACGACACCGACGTACTCGTGACCGATCGGCTGCGGCGCGGCGACCGGCAGGACGCCCCGGTAGCTCCACAGGTCGGAGCCGCACACACAGGTGGCGACGGTGCGGATGACCGCGTCCGTCGGCGCCGCGATCTTCGGCTCGGGGGCGTTCTCCACCCGGATGTCACCGGGCGAGTGAATGATGGTTGCTCGCATGGGCCTTCCCAGCTCTTGTCGTGTCTGTCGTGCCGTCAGAGGCGGGCGCGCCTGTGACGCGGGCCGCTGATGTCGACGGTGAAACGTTCGGGCGTCGCCCCGTGCCGCCGCTCCTCGCCAAGGGGCGCATCCATGGCGTGCCGGCTCTTGGGCGTGGTGCCGGCGCACGGCGAAGAGGCGTCAGCCGGACCGGTCGGCCTTGTCCACGATCTCCTTGAGCTGGGTCATCGCAGTCATGGCGTTGGGCCATCCGGCGTAGAAGGCCAGATGGGTGATGACCTCGACCAGTTCGTCCTTGGTGACACCGTTTTCCAGCGCCTTGCCGAGGTGGAAGCCGAGCTGGTCGGCTCGGTACAGCGAAGCCAGAGCGGTGACGGTGACAAGGCTGCGGTCGCGCGGGGACAGGCCCGGCCGCTCCCAGATGTCGCCGAACAGGACGGTGTCGGTCACCTCCGCGAGCTTGGGGGCGAACTCCTGGATGGCCGGCGGCGCGAACTTCTTCCGTTCGGACATGAGGTGGTGCTCCTGGTGTGGGGTGGGGGGGGCTTCACGCTGCCCGGCCGTCGACCGGGGCTGGGTGGGCTGCGGACCGTGGATCGAGGCGAGGGCGGGAGGAGTGGCACGAGTGGCTTTCGAGGCGTCTGGCAGGGGTGTCCGGAGTGTGGGGGCCACCGGTGAAGGCCAGCGCGTTGCCGAGGAAGGGGACAGCCGTCCGCACTGTTTCTCCTCGCCTCCTCCGCCTTCCACGGGAATACTGGATATCGGTGACATCCGGGAAATCATTCTTTCCCGCGGTCACGCCACCGAGCGTGTCACTTTCCCAGGAACCTGCAAGGGGAGAATTCCATCCGGGGAACCCCTTATCCAGGGGAGAAATCCTTACCCCCCTCCCGGCGGCCGAGCGATGCCACACTGGCGCCATGACCGGCGACGCGCATCTGAAGGAGCTGGGAGAAATCCTCAAGACGCGGAGGGCCGAGCTGACCCCCCGCGCCGTCGGTCTGCCCGACACCGGTGGCCGACGGGTGCCCGGTCTGCGCAGGGAGGAGGTCGCCCTGCTCGCCGCCATCAGCACCGACTACTACACACGTCTGGAGCAGGGCCGCATCCAGCCGTCCGCCTCGGTGCCGGCCACGCTCGCCCATGTGGTGCACCTGTCCGATCACCGGCGCGACCACCTGTTCCAGCTGGTCGGCCGGCCACGGGCACGACACCGCCGGCCCGCCGCGCAGAAGGCGCACCCGCAGCTGCGCCGCCTGCTCGACGATCTCACCGCGAGTCCCGGCATGGTGCTCGGTCGCCGCATGGACATCCTGGCCTGGAATCCGCTCGCCGCTGCCCTGTTCACCGACTTCGCGAAGGTGCCGGAAAGCAGGCGCAACTGCGTCCGTATCCTCTTCACCGATCCCGCCATGCGGACGCTCTACGCGGACTGGCGGGCCGTCGCCCGTGACTGCGTGTCCCATCTGCGCAGGCAGGCCGCCAAATGCCCCGAGGATCCGCGGTTGATCAGCTTGGTCGGCGAACTCTCCGTGGAGGACGAGGACTTCGGCCGATGGTGGGGGAGCCGTCGCGCGCCGTCACGCGGGCAGGGCGTCAAGCGGTTCCATCATCCGCTCGTGGGCGACCTCGTCCTGGACTGGGACACCCTCGTCTGCGGCAGCGGTCCCGATCAGGAACTCGTCGTCTGGACGGCGGAGCCGGGCACACCGTCGTACGACGGACTGCGCGCCCTCGCCTCGCGGGCCACCGGTCCGCCCGGCGGGCTCACGTCCTGTCAGCGCGGCTGATATACGTCCATCTCATCGCCCCCTGCCGATAGGCGAAGGACGGACGACAAACCCGGGAAAGAAATCTCCCCCTTACATTTCGGCTGAATACTGCGACACTCGCTGTTATGTACACCAAAGTGCGATTCCCTGAACTGGGAGAATTCCTCAAGGTGTGCCGGGCCCAGCTCAGCCCGCGGCCCGTCGGTCTGCCCGAGTCCGGGACGCCCCGGCGAGTTCCGGGGCTGCGCCGAGAGGAAGTCGCTCAACTCGTGGGGATCAGCACTTGCACCTACGCGCGGCTGGAACAGGGGCGCGCCTCCGTGTCGGGGTCGGTGCTCGCCGGGCTCGCCCGCGTCCTGCGTCTCGACGACACCCAGCGCGACCACCTGTTCGAGCTGGCGGCGAGGGGCGAGTGCGAACCGCGCCGCCGGGCGGTGTAGAGGGTCCACCCACAGCTCAGACGCATCCTGGACGAGCTGACCACGACTCCCGCACTCGTCCTCGGGCGGCGCCTCGACATCCTCGCCTGGAACCCCCTGGCGGCCGCTCTGCTCACCGACTTCGGCGATGTGCCCGCAAGGAAGCGCAACTACGCGCGGCTGATGTTCACCGACCCCGCCTTCCGAGCGCTCTGCCTCGACTGGAGGACGAACGCCCGCACCTGCGTCGCCCATCTGCGCATGGAGGCCGCCCGGTACCCCGGCGACCCCGGACTGACGGCGCTCGTCGGTGAGTTGTCCGTCGCGGACGCCGACTTCCGGCAGTGGTGGGCGGGGCGCCAGATGAACGGCCGGCGGATGGGCGCCAAGAGGCTGCACCACCCGATCGTCGGCGACCTCACCCTCGACTGGGACAGTCTGACCTGCATCGCTGACCCCACGCAGAAGCTGGTGGTCGCGACCGCCGATCCCGGTACCCCGTCCCACGACGGGCTGCTGTTGGTCGTGTCCCCGGTCGTGGTGTAGCCGATCACCGTCCGTCGCTTCCGCTTTGGAGCCGTCCGGTACGTGCCGCAGCCAGCCGTCGTGCGATCGCCGCTGGTCCCGGTCCCGGGAGCCTCAACGGAGCCTCCGGCGCGTGCAATTCAGGCCGCGACCTGAGGATTCCGTCAGCTTGATCGGCTACACCACTCGGCGGGACGCCATCCTGCTGTTCCTGGCGTCATGGACCGCGGAACCGGGCCGGCCCGCGCAGGGTGCGGCAGTCTGGGGTCTCCGGGGCGGGACGGATCCTCCCCCCACGGCAGGGTTCAGGTCGTCGCGTCGGACGCCGTCGGTTTCTGGTCGGCGGCCCAGGAGGCGAGGAGGCGCAGTCCGTCGTGGGAGGGGGTGCCGGGTTCGGCGTTCCACACGATGATGTGCTGGTCGGGGTCCGTGCCACAGGTGAGCGTGTTCCAGTCGAGCGTCAGCTCGCCCACCACCGGGTGCCGGAGCTTCTTGACGCCTTGACCCCGCATCGCGACGTCGTGTTCGGTCCACCACTGCCGGAACTGCGCGTCACGGGCGGAGAGTTCTTCGACCAGCGCGGTGAGGGGCTGGTCGTCGGGGTAGCGCGCGCTCTCCATGCGCAGCTGGGCGATGGCCAGCCGTGTGACCTCTTCCCAGTCGACGTACAGCTCCCGCATCCAGGGTTCGGTGAACAGCAACCGGACGAACACGCGCTCCTGCTCGGGGTAGCGCCCGAAGTCGGTCCACAGGGCGGCGGCGAGCCGGTTCCAGCCGAGGATGTCGGTGCACCGGCCGATGACGAAGGCCGGGGAGGCGGTGAGATCGTTCAGCATGCGCTGCAGCTGCGGGTCCACCTGCTGGCGCTCGCGGTACACGGACGGACGCACCCTCTCCTTCGCCGCGAGGTCGAAGAGGTAGGTGCGTTGGTCGTCGTTGAGTCGCAGGGCCTGGGCGATCTCGTCGAGGAGGGGAGCCGACGCCTGGAGCCGGCCCTGCTCGATCCGGGTGTAGTACTCGGTGCTGATCGCGGCGAGGAGTGCCACTTCCTCGCGGCGCAACCCCTTCACACGCCGTCGTGGCCCGCCGCGGAGGCCGACATCGGAGGGGGTGAGTTCGGCCCGACGGGCCTTGAGGAACTCACCCAGCTCGTTCAGATGAGGGTTGCGGTTCATGGCCTTCAGCCTGGCACAAACGCGGCATCTTGTGGGGGGTACGGATTCCTCCCCTGGCTGATCGGCCAGGGGGATCCTCTTGAGTCCGTGGTCGGTCCTGCAAACGGCCGGTGGCCCAGGGCGCGCGTGCGCACCGGGCCGAGTCCGGGCCCTGCTGGCTCCTACGAGGTGGCTGACCGGCCGTAGATCGCCGCGGCTGTTGCGCAAGCTCTGCTCGGTGGATGGATGCCCAGATCTTCGAACGCCTCAGGAACCGGCTTCCCGGACTCCGTCATCATCCGTACCGCCCCCTCGGGTGGGAGACTCACGCCCCCGGAACGCCGATGATTTTCCGCGGCACGACGCGGATGATCACGCGGTCCTCGTCGTGCTTCGCGGCAGGCAGGTCGACGCCGAGGTACCTGCGCCAGAGCTCGCTCAGGAGGCGCTTGCCCTCGTCCGGGACGATCTCGGCGGTTCCCCGGATCTCGACGGCGGTGTGGGGGTTGGCGAGGTCGTAGACCGAGACACTGATACGGGGGTCGCGGCGCAGGTTGCGCACCTTCTGGCGGTGGTCGAGGGAGGAGAAGAGCACGGTGTCACCCTCGCCCTTGATCCAGACCACCGAGTTCTGCGGGGACCCGTCGGGGCCGATGGTGGCGACGGTGGCGTAGTTCTTGCCGTCGAGCAGGGCACGGACCCAGTCGTCGAGGGAGGGATGGCCGTCCGGAGAGGAGGAGGGAGGGGAGAGGGAGGAAGAAGCGGTCATGGGTCCACCATAGTTGTATGCGTGTGCATGTGAATTGGTTCGCCGGGTCCACAGCGGGTGACCGCCTGATCAGCCGCTCCAGGCCGACACGCCGACTCGTGAGCTTCCCCCGGCACCTGTGGATCGGCAGACGATAGGCGAGCAGAGCAGGGGCATGATCGACGTCCCCGCAGGCCGCCACGCGGCCGGCGCACAGCAGAGCCGGCTCGTCATGAAGCGGCATGCAGCGAGCTTGGACGACGTGTTGCTGGGGTTGGTCTGCGACGGGCTCAACAGAACTCGGCAGCCGAGGACTCACCCGGGTCAGGACCGCGCTTGCGTCAGCCCGTCAGCTGAGTGCTTTGACGAGTTCCTGGGCGAGGGGGACGGCCGAGTAGGGGTTCTGGCCGGTGTAGAGGGTGCGGTCGACCTGGACGTGCGGGGTGAACGGGTCGGCCTCGCGGTAGTCGGCCTTGAGTTCGCCCACGAGGCGGTCCTGCAGCAGCCACTTCGCGCGGTCCGCGAGACCGTTCTGCTTCTCCTCGGCGTTGGACAGGCCGGTCAGGCGGTAGCCGGAAAAGGGGGATGTGCCGTCGGGGCCGATGGTGGCGAGCAGGGCGGCGGGGCCGTGGCATACCAGGGAGACGGGCTTGCCCGAGGCGAGCCAGTCGGTGAGCAGCTTGCCGGAGGCGGCGTTGTCGGGCAGGTCTTCCATCGGTCCCCAGCCACCGGGGTAGAAGACGGCCACGTACTCGTCGATGTCCACGTCCTCGATGCGCATCGGATGCGCCAGCTCGGTGGCCTCGCGCAGGGCGGTGCGCATGCGTTCGGCGCCTTCTTCGCCACCGTTGAACTCGGCGGTGAGGCTGAGGGCGTCGGCGGTAGGTGGCACGCCGGCAGGGGTCGCGGCCGCGATCTCGTATCCGGCCTCCTTGAAGACCTGGTAGGGGCCGATGGCCTCTTCGGCCCAGAAGCCGGCGGGCTGTCGGGTGCCGTCGGCCAGGGTCCAGTGGTCGGACGCGGTGATCACGAAGAGGATCTTCGCCATGGGGAGCTCCTGATGAGGGGAGGGTCAGCCCTTGAGGGCTTCCTGGAGGACGTGGCTGTCGGCGGCCTGACGCATGCTCACGGCCTTGCCGTCGCGGACGGTCCACAGGTGGATGAACCGGACGTCGGCCTTGTTTCCCGTTGTGGTCTCGGCGTGGTAGTGGCCGTAGACGAAGACATGGCCGGTCTCGTCCGCGTAGAACTCCTCGGGCACCGCCCCGAAGGACTCGTAGTTCGACATCGTTCTGCCGAAGAAGTCCGCGGCCACGCTGTCCCAGCCGTGGTAGACGCCGCTGTTCGGGAAGCCGGGGGTGATGTCCCAGACGAAGTCCGCAGCCATCACCTCCTTGGTGACCTCGGGTGCCATTCGGGACTCGTAGACCCGGCGGATGAGGGCGAGGTGCGGGGAGTCGGACATGCTGTGCTCCTTGCGGGGGTGGGTGATGCGGAAAAGAGGTCCTGTGATCAGGCGGCGAGGGCGGCCAGCCCGGCGCGGAAGATCGTGGCCTGGCGTGCGACGCGCGCACCCAGGTGCTCCGCGGTGGCGATGTCCGACGTGTGGACCGCCTCCGGGCCGGCGTCGGTCGGGCTCTGGGCGCCGGCGCCCAGGAAGAAGCCCAGCCGGTTGATGTCGTCCTCGCTGCCCTTGGTGGAATCCCAGCCCGGCTGCAGACCCAGGCTGATCCAGTGCATGCCGTGCTGGGCGGCCAGGGTGGCGAAGTAGCCCAGGGTGGAGGACTTGTCGCCGCTTTTCGCGCCGGAGTTGGTGAAGCCCGCGGCGAGCTTGTCCACCCAGGCGTGCGGGAACCAGCGCCTGCTGCTGGCCTGGGCGAAGGCGTGGAAGGCGGCGGAGGCGGTGCCCATGTACGTGGCGGAACCGAAGATGATCGCGTCGGCGGCGTCCAGCTGTGCCCACTGTTCGTCGGTGATGGTGTCGACGGGGATCGAGACGACTTCGGCGCCGGCTTCAGCGGCGCCACGGGCCACGGCTTCGGCGATGACGGCCGTGTGGCCGTAGCCCGAATGAAAGGCGATGGCGACGATGGGCTCGCCGGGATGGGACATGGTGGTTGTTCTCCTTGAATGATTTCTTCGGCGGGACTAAAGGACGGCGAAGAACTTCACCATCTTGGTGAGCGCCTGGTCCATGTACTCCGGAACGTCGTACATGGCGATGTGCGTCGCGCCGTCGACCACGAACAGTTCCTTCGGGCCGTTGGAAAGCTCGTACGCCTGGTCGCTGAACACTTTTGTGTCCGCCTTGCTTCCCGCGATGAGAAGCAGCGGCTGGGTCAGCAATTCCGGGATCTGGTCGAACGCCGAGAACGCGTACATCTTGTCCATGCTGGTCAGCAGAAAACGGCCCTTGGAATTCGGATGCTGACCACGGGGAGTCCGGTAGTAGTCGTATCCCTCACGCAGGAGGTCCGGCGTGTTGTCGTCGATCTCCTCCAGCGTCTCCGGGACGAAGGGAGCGTAGGCGGGTGCTGCTCCTCGCGCCTCCGCCGTGCGCTGCTGGGCGACCAGTTCCAGGGTCTCGATCTGCTCGGCCACCGGGGACAGGTGCCCCAGGAAGCCTCTGGAGCCCTCGCCCATCGGAGCCGCGCTGACGGTGGCCACCGCCTTGAAGCGACGTTCGGTCTGCGCCACGCTGATCGCGTAACCGCCGCCGGCGCAGATACCGAAGACGCCCATCCGCTCGGTGTCGACGTACGGGAGAGTGGTGAGGAAGTCCGCCGCACAGCGGGCGTCCTCCACTCTGGTGGTGGGGTCCTCCAGGAGACGCGGCTCGCCACCACTTGCTCCCTGACAGGAGGAGTCGTAGACCACGGTGACGAATCCGTGGGCGGCCAGCCGCTTCGCATACTGGCCGATGGTCTGTTCCTTAACGCCGCCGGCCGGATGAATTCCGACCAGGGCCGGGTACTTCTTTGTTTCGTCGAAGTCGTCCGGCAGGTGAAGGTGTCCCGCGATTTCTACTGCCTTGTTCCTGAATGAAACGGACTCAACCATGCCGCCTGTCCCCTTTTCGCCCCTGTTCCGCCGATTGGCGGTCCGCGCACCATGATTCGCCGGTGTCGGGGTGATGTCCACTTGCGATGGGGGGGAAGAAATCGTCCCCTGGATATGAATTACCGGGCAGACGACTCCCCGTCTCATTCCTCGGGGGCGCTTCGCGGATCCCAGCGTGTAGTGCCGGGTCGGGCAGGGTGACGCCGGCCAGCGGCCGAGGTGCGCAGGCCCTGTCAGACCCAGGTCGAGGCAGCGCGATGGTTTCCTGTCTCCCGCAGGCGCACCACTGAGTCCGGTCCGGCCCTGGTCGCCGCGCGGGACGCCCTGCTGGCGGATCTGGAGGATCTGGTGGGCCGTGCTCAGCGGGAGGGGGCGCTCCGAACGGACGTGAACACCGACGACCTGGCCCTGATGACGGTCTCCCCGCCATCCCGGATTCCAGGGGGCGAGGCCGCCGTCGACCTCACCGGCCGGCAACTCGCCGTACTTCTGGACGGTTTGCGCATGCCGGGCCGATCGCCCCGGAGGGACTGCGCAGCCGCCGTAGCAGGGACTCCTCCAGCTCGATCAGGATGTCCTCGCTGTCACCCAGGCAGGTGAGCAGGGTGCGCCACAGCACCAGCTGGCCGTGCAGCGTGGTCCACACATGGATGCCGAGGACCTGTGTGTCCGCCCGGAGTTCGGGGCGGACGGCCGCCAGGTAGGTGTCCAGGCGTCTGTCCACGCCTCGCGCACGGTCGCGACGGGCTTGCCGACGCCGGGCGGGACCGTCGACCCGCCCGAAACGGACCTACGGCACCAACGCCCCCGCCATCATGATCGGCGAGAGGGCCGCCTCGTTCATCCGGGCGTCAACGGGCTGACGGCCGGGGTGCAAGGTCACACGCTCCGGACGACAGTTCCGCCCGCTTCGAGTGCGGTGACCTCGCCGACGGCCGCGGAGGCGTCGGTGACGAGGGTGTGCACCAGGGCCGCGGGGCCGACGTGGGCGTAGGCGGTGTGGCCGAGTTTGCTGCCGTCGGCGGCGGCGATGACGCGGCGGGAGGAGGCGATGGCCGCCTTTTTCACCGCGGCGTCGTCGAGGTCGTAGGCGGTCAGGCCGTCGGCCGCGGTCAGGCCGCAGCAACCGACGACGGCGGTGTCGAAGCGCAGGGCGGCCAGGGAGGCGAGGGTGAGGGGGCCGGTGAGGGCTCCTTCCGCGGCGCGGGGCTGGCCGCCGGGCACGACCAGGGTGGCCGGGCCGGGTGCCTCGCCGAGCAGGTGGATGGCCTGCAGCGACAAGGGCATCACGGTGACGGGCCGCTCGCGCAGGAGCCGGGCGACCTCCAGACAGCTGGTGCCGCTGTCCAGCAGGACGCTCTCACCGTCGGCGATGAGCGCGGAGATCTCGGCGGCGATCCGGCGTTTGGCGTCGACCGCCTCGTGGGCGCGCAACCCGAAGGGGGGCTCCTCGCCCCGGAGCAGCAGGGTGCGTGCCCCACCCCGGACGCGTTCGAGGACACCCTGGGCGGCGAGGGAATCGAGGTCGCGCCGGATGGTCATCTCCGAGGCGCCGGTCAGCTCCGCGAGTTCCTGGACCGTGGCACCCCCGGAGTCCCTGACCACCTTGGCGATCAGCCCGTGCCGGTCTGCGTTGTTCATACCGCGATTGAACACCACCGTGAAGTGAACAACAAAGTTGTTCGTTAGCGCTATTTCCGAACGCTAGAAATGTTCGTTACGCTGCTCGGTATGGAACGTTCCCTGCGAGCCGCCCGCGTGGCGACCTACGTCTACTTCGTCCTGTGCGGCACCTTGATGGGCGCCTGGGTGGTGCACATCCCCGCGATCGAGGAGCGCGTCGGCATCAGTCACGCCACGCTCGGCGGCCTGCTGGTGGTGCTCGGGGCCGGGGCCTTCGTGGGCATGCAGGTGGCGGGCCCCCTGACCGACCGCCTCGGCACCCGCACCGTGGTACCCGCCGGCGGCGCACTGTGCGGCACGACCCTCTTCCTGCCCGCGCTCGCCCAGGACCTGTGGACGCTCGCCGCCGCGCTGCTGGTCTTCGGGTTCTGCAACGGCTGCCTGGACGTGAGCATGAACGCCCATGCCGTACACGTGGAGAAGGCGTACGGCCGCCCCGTCATGTCCGGCTTCCACGCCACGTTCTCCGTCGGCGGTGTCCTCGCCGCGCTCGCCGGAGCGGGTGCGGCGAGCATCGGCCTGAACCCGGCAGCGACCATGGCCGTCATGGGGACCGCGGGCGTCGTGGTCGCCCTGGCCGCGAAACGTGCCCTGCTGCCTGCCGCTCCCGCCGTCGGGCGCCCCGGCTCAGCGAAGGAGACCGGCACGTCACCGGCCGTCGGACGCCGCCGCAGCACGGGCCGGGTCTGGCTGCTGGCGGTCCTTGCGCTGATGGTCATGCTGTGCGAGGGCGCGGCCAACGACTGGAGCGCCCTGCACCTGAAGGACGCCCTGGGCGCGCCCGCCAGTACGGCGGCCTTCGCGTACGGCACCTTCGCCGCGGCCATGACCGTCGGCCGACTGCTTGCCGACCGCTTCGCCGCCCGCTTCGGTCCCGCGGAGATCCTGCGGTACGGCGCGGCGACGGCCGCCGTCGGCATCACCCTCGTGATCCTCTGCCCCTGGATGACGGTCGTGTTCACCGGCTGGGCGCTGTTCGGCCTGGGTCTGTCCGGCTGCATCCCCCAGCTGTTCAGCGCGGCCGGGCATGTCGACCCCTCCGCAGCCGGGGCCAACGTCTCCCGCGTCGCCGGGCTCGGCTACATCGGAATGCTCGCCGGCCCCGCCGCGATCGGCTGGCTGACCCACCTCGTCTCCCTCGACCACGCCTTCGTCCTGTTGACCCTGCTGTGCGTGACCACCGCCGTGGGCGCCCGCGTCCTGCGCACCGACCCCGTCGTCGTCCGCCGGGGCGAGAGGGCGGACGACCGCACCCGCAAGCGCGGGACGGCAGCCGACACCCACTGACCGCTTGTGCGGCACGGTCCCTGACAACCGTGCCGCACAAGCCCAGATCTCCCCGGTCGCCACGGACCGGGAGGGAAGACCTCAGCAGGCCTCAGCAGACTTCAGCCGACCGCAGGAGCCCCCAATGCCTGTGTCCCCCGCAGTGCCCGCCCGCGGCAGCGTCGGTGTCATGCTGCCGCTCGACCTCCCCGTCGGCGAGGTGCTGCCCTATGTCCGGCGTGCCGGGGAGCTGGGGTTCGACCAGGTCTGGGTCGTGGAGGACCTCGGCCGGCGCGGCGGCGTCGCCCAAGCGGCCACGGTCCTGGCCTCCACCACGAACCTCACCGTCGGGATCGGCATCATGCCCGCCGGCGCCCGCAACGTGGCCTTCGCCGCGATGGAGCTGGCCACCCTCGCCCAGCTCCACCCCGGCCGGCTCATCGCGGGCATCGGCCACGGCATGCCCGCCTGGATGCGCCAGGTCGGTTCCCGGCCCGCCAGCCCCCTGACGCTCATCAAGGAGTACGCGAGAGCACTCCGCCTGCTCATCGCCGGCAAGCCCGGCCCCGAGAACGGCCGGTACGTCCGCTGCGAGGGCGTGGTCCTCACCGAGATCCCGGACATCGTCCCCCCGGTGATTCTCGGCGTCCGCGGCCCCAGGTCGCAGGCCGTCGCGGGCGAGGTCGCCGACGGCCTCCTCCTGGCCGAGCCCGCCGCCCCCGGCTACTCACCGCCTCCCTGCGCAACCTGGGCTCCTCCGCGCACCCTCGGGAGATCGTCGTCTACGACGCCGCAGCCGTGGACGACGACGAGGGAGCCGCCCTGGCCCGTGTCCGCGCCGTCCTGGAGTCGGTCGGTGAGCCGCAGTGGGCCGCGCACATCGACCCCCTGCCCTTCGCCGAGGAACTGCGCGCACATCGCGCCGCCAGCAGCGACGCCCGGCACTTCGCCCAGACGATGCCCGCCGACTGGGTCCGTGCGTTGAGCATCGCCGGCACCCCGGCCCAGGCCCGCGCGGCGATCGACGCCCGCCACGCCGCCGGCGCGACCAGCGTCGTGCTCGCCCCGGCGGGCCCCGCCCCCCTGGCCGCCCTCGACTCCCTCGCCCGCGCTCTGCCGCACCGGCACTGACCCGAACGCCCCCGGACCCCCAGGAGAACAGACCCGCATGTCCACCGACCGCCGCCGCATCGTGCTCTTCGACCTCTTCGGCGTCATAGCCCGCCACCAACGCCCGGGTGCCCTGGAGAAGATGGCCGACCGCTGCCACACCTCCACCGACGCCTTCACCACGGCCTACTGGACCCACCGCCCGCCCTACGACGCCGGCCGGCACACCGCGTCCGCGTACTGGACCGACGTACTGAACTCGCTGTCCCTACCCGCCGACGCCGACACGATCGAAGAGCTGCGGCTCACCGACATCGACAGCTGGTCCCGCGTCGACGACCGCATGGTCACCTACGTACGGGACCTGCGGGACCGCGCCCGGGTCGCCCTGCTGTCCAACATCCCGGCGGACCACGCGGACGCCTTCCTCGCCGCCCAGCCCTGGCTGCACGATCTCGACCACGTGGCGTTCTCCGGGAAGATCGGTGCGGCCAAGCCCGACCCGGCCGCCTTCCAGTACTCCGTCGCCGCCCTGCAGTCCGCACCCGCCGACCTCCTCTTCGTCGACGACCGCGAGGAGAACGTCCGCGCGGCACAGGCGGTCGGCATGAACGGGCACGTCTTCCAGAGCCAGGACGACCTCGCGGCCGCCCTCGACGCGTGGCTGTGAACCCGATGAGCGGCGCTCCCCGCCTCTCGTCAAACCCGGAGGTCCTCGCCACGAGGAACACATCGCGCCAGACCGTTCGTCGGCGACGGCCGCCCGGCTCGGACTGACGCCGGGTGAGGAGGTCACCCAGAAGCAGCTGCGGAACCTCTTCGGCGAGCGGGGCCGGCACCCGTACGCGGACCGGATCGAGACCGACCGGCTCGCCCAGGGCGCCCCCCGAAGAAGGCGTTCAGGTGGGTGTCAGTCCACGTTCACCATCTTCCACAGCTGGCTGTCGGCGCCGGTGTCCGCCGACTGGACGAGCTGAGTGCCTCCCGAGGACACGGTGAGCAGATCGTTGCTGTTCACGTTCTTGACCTTGTAGTAGCCGTTTCCGGCGGCGACCAGGGTCCAGCGCTGGTTCGCGACGTTGGTGTCGGACGACTGGACGATGTTCGCGCCGTCCGTGGTGACGCCACCGCTGACGTCCATCACCAGCCCGCTGTTCCGGCTGACGATCTCGTAGCTGCCGTCACCCACCGGGGAGAAGACCCAGTTCTGGTTCACGGCTCCGGTGTCGGTCCACTGGATGACGTTGGCTCCTGCGGACATCGATCCGCCCGACACGTCGATCGCCTTGGCGCTGCCCTTGTTGACGATCTTGTAGTTGGCGTTCGTCGCCGGGAACGCGATGGAGGCGAATGCGTCCAGCGCGCAGACGGTGCCGGAGGAGGCGGCGTTCTTCGTGCCGGTGCACACCACCCTGATCGTGTGGGGGCCCGCCGCGAGGTCCGTCTTCTCGAACAGCGGCACCTGCTTCGTCACCGTCGAGGCATAGGCGTCGATGCCCGCCTGGGCGAGGGAGCCGTCGAGGTAGACGTCCACCTTGCCCATGTTCGGCTGCGTCATGCTGAGGTACCGGACACCCGAGCCGGTGAACGAGAACTCGGCGTAGTTGCCCGCCGTGCTCGTGAACTTCTCCGACCCGTTCATGTCCTTGGTGTCGTTCCAGTTCGACCACGTACCGGAGTACGTCACGCCGGCCGCCTTGTCGTCGACGTGGTTCCAGCGCTGCCGCACGAGCGCCTTCGACGCGGCGGAGGCGTTGCCCTGGGAGTCGAGGACGTAGAGGCGGTAGTCACCGGCCGCCTGCGGGACGTTGATGCTGGTCGCGGTGCCGCTCGCGCTGGTCATGGTGGGACCGGCGGCGAACGTCGTCGTACCGGAGGGAGCCAGCCAGAGTGTCTTCGTCGCGTCTCCCGGGCTGCGCACCGGAATGGTCACGACACCCTTGCCGGTGAACGTGGCGGCGGGCAGCGCGTAGTCCTGCGGGGTCGTGTTGCCGGCCGGGATGATGTCCTCGTAAGCGTCTTCCAGACCCGCGTTCACGGCGATGCCGTACGCCTGCGACGGCCACACGCGGTCCGCGTACACGCGCACATTGTCGATGGTGCTGTTCGGGACGCTCTTGCTGTTGATCGTGTTGGCCGGGCCGTAGGTGTTGGTGATGGTCAGGTTGTGCTGCTTGCCCCAGGTGCCGGAGTTGATGACGTAGTTGACGTTCGGGTCGATGTCGAGGACGTTGTCGTGCTCGTTGATGTCGGCCGAGCCCTCATCGGGGTGGATGCCGTACTTGTGGCCCGCCGGCACCCCCTGGATGAAGTTGTTGCTGATCTCGGTGCCCGGCTGGTTGCCCAGCGTGTAGATGGGTGCGGAGTCGCTGAGCACCTGCATGGTGTCGATGAGCTCGTTGTACCTGACGGTGTTGTTCTTCGCGGTGGTGGTCGGATTCCCAGGATTGATCGAGCCCGTCGAGCCGTCGAAGTTCCACCATCCCCACCCGAGTGTGATGCCCGCCCACGGAGACTTCTCGATCCGGTTGTGCTCCAGGTCCAGGGTGTCGGTGAAGTACGCCGACACAGGGCTGGACCCCTGGAACAGCACCGCGCTGTCGTAGAGGTAGTTGTCCGTGACGGTGATGTTCTTGCAGACGCCCTCGACGTTCACGGGGTACTTCTCGTGGTTCGTCGGGGTATAGTCCCCTATGTACACGTGTTGCGGGTGTCCGACGGTGAGGGCGGAACCGGCGATGTCGTTCGTGTAGTTGCCGGTCAGCTGGGAGTCCGTCACGTCGTTGGCGAGTGTGATCCCGTCGGCGCCGGTGTGCTGCACCGTGTTGCGCTGCAGGACGATTCCGTCGGCGTTCTCGATCTGGACGGCCGCCGGCGGCAGGTCGACGTTGCGGTACGTGTAGACGTGGAAGTTCCCCGTCGTGTACACGTTCGAGCTGGCGTTGCCCTGCTGGCCCTGCCGGAAGACGGAGCCCGCCACGTTGGTCAGATTCCAGTCGGAGTGCTCGACCGTGAGACCGGAGAACGTGATGTTGCGCGCGTGGTCGGTTGTGGACGTGCCGGCGATCTTGATGAGAGTGGACACGTTGTTCGGCGCGAAGACCTTGGCCGTCGTCATGTCGTCGGAACCGGACTTGTAGTAGTACAGCGTGTGGGTGGTCTTGTCGAAGTAGAACTCGCCCGGCTGGTCCAGGAACTCATACGCGTTCATGAACGTCTGGCTGCCGCTCGGGTTGAAATTGCCGTTCGGCGGCCCCTGGGCGATGGCCGCACCCGGCTGCTGGAACAGGGCCACGCGATTGGCGCCGTCCGAGCTCGTGGTGATCTGGCGCACGCCCACGATCGCCGTGGTCCAGGTCGTCGACGACTTGATCTCGACGTCGTCCTGGTCGGACGCGATGGCAGGCAGGTCGGAGAGGCTGTACTTGGCTCCGTCGCACTCCGTGCCCGACTCCCAGGCCCACGGAGCCTGGTTCTGCGTGACGGTGTAACTCCCGTAACATCCGGCCGAGTTGATGGTCTTCGACGCCATCTGGGCGCGCTTTCCGTTGACGTAGAGGGAGCGGAGCTTGTTGTCGCGGTTGAGGGTGGCCTTCCAGATGTTCCCGCTCTGCTGTGTCCAGCCGGTGACCGGAACACCCCCCTCCAGGACCGGCTTCTCGCCCGGGTAGGCGGCGTAGACGACGCGGTGCCCGTTCGTGCCGGAGTCGGCCGAGGTGAAGTTGACGGTGCTGCTCACCGGGTAGGTGCCGCCCCGGAGATAGACGTTGATGTCCCCGGTCATGTTGCTGTCGACCGTGCGCACGACGTCCCGGGCGTGCTGGAGGGTCTTGAACGGCGCCGAGACAGTGCCGGCGTTGGAGTCGTCACCGTTGGGGGCGACGTAGTACGTCGCCTGGGTGGCGGCCGAGGCCGGGGTGGGCGTCGTGAGGGAGGTCAGCAGGGCGGCGGAGACCGCCGCCGCGAGTGCCGCCGGCAGGAGACGGCGGACGGGGGAGGCGGAGTGTCTGCCTCTCCTGGTTGTTCTGGTGCTCGGCCTGGTGTACATGGTGCGGCTCCACGGGGGTGTTCTCTGGGCTTGATCGGTCCAGGGGGTTGTTGTTACGGGGTGGTGCGGATCACTCAGCGCTTCGGCTCTGAGGGTTTCCGGGCGGGCGGTCGTCGCCGTCCGCGGTGGGCACGTCGGCCCTGATCAGGCCCTGCGCACGCAGTTCGTCCCACAGTCCGTCGGGGATGCGCTGGGCGTGCAGCTCGACATTGCGCCGGACCTGTTCCGGGGAGCGCATGCCCAGGGTGACGTTGACGACGGCGGGGTGTGCGAAGGGGAAGGCGATGGCGGCGGCCGGCAGCGTGGTGTCGTACCGCTCGCAGACCTCGGCGATGGCCAGGGCCCGCTGCACCAGGTCCGTCGGGGCATCCTGGTAGTCGTACTTCATGCCCTCGGCGGGCCGGTCCTGGGAGAGCAGACCGGAGTTGAAGACGCCGACGGCGACGACACTCTTGCCGTGGGCCTGCGCGGCGGGCAGGACGTCGTCGAGGGCGGACTGGTCGAGCAGCGTGTAGCGCCCGGCCAGCATCACCACGTCGGCGGCGGTCTCGCGCAGGAAGCGGGCGAGCATGGCGGACTGGTTCATGCCGGCGCCGATCGCGCCGATCACTCCCTGGTCGCGCAGTTCGGCCAGGGCGGACATCGCCTCGTCGGCGGCCTGGGCCCAGTGATCGTCGGGGTCGTGGAGGTAGACGATGTCGAGGCGGTCCAGGCCGGTGCGCTCCAGCGTCTCCTCGATGGAGCGCAGTACGCCGTCACGGCTGAAGTCCCACTGGCGGCGCAGGTCGTCACGGACTACGAACCCGTCACTGTCGACCCCGGTGGGGTGTTCGTTGGGGACGAGGAGCCGGCCCACCTTGGACGAGACGACGTACTCGTCGCGGGGCCGCTCGCGCAGGGCGGCGCCGAGCCGGCGTTCGGAGAGGCCGAGGCCGTAGTGGGGAGCGGTGTCGAAGTAGCGGACGCCCGCGTCCCAGGCGGCGTCGATCGCGGCCGACGCGGCCTGCGGGGCGGTCACCCGGTACAGGTTGCCGATCACCGAGGCTCCGAAGCCGAGCTCGGTGACGGCGACCGGCGTGTGGTGGATCTTCCGGTGGTGCAAGACGTGCTCCTGGGGACAGGGGTGGGGGACGCCGGTCAGCGTCGGACGTGGGCCGAGCCGCCGTCGACGAGCGCTTCGACCTCGGACAGGGTGGCCATGGAGACATCGCCGGGAGTGGTCATGACCAGGGCGCCGTGGGCCGTGCCGTAGGCGAGGGCACGTTCCAGGGAGTGACCGGCGAGCAGGCCGTGGATCAGTCCGGCGGCGAAGCCGTCGCCGGAGCCGATGCGGTCCAGGACGTGCAGGCCGGGCATGCGGGGGCCGGTGACGTAGCCCGTCTCGGCGGACCAGGCGGCCGAGCTCCAGTCGTTCACATCCGCCGAGGGGACCTCGCGCAGGGTTGTCGCGAGCACCCCCGCACCGGGCAGCAGGCCGGCCACCGCGGCGAACGCGTCCGGCACCTCGTCGGCCGCGAACCGCACGGCGCCCGGATGCTCGCCCGCGAGGCCGAGGGCGCCCACCACGACATCGGCGTGCCGGGCCAGGCGCAGGTCGATCTCGCGGGCTCGCTCGGGTCCGCCGCGGTCGGCCCAGAGGCTGGGGCGGTAGTTGGGGTCGTAGGAGACGGTGACGCCGTGTCGGCGCGCGGCCGCCATCGCCTCGTCGGCGACGTCGACCGTGGTCTGCGACAGGCCCGCGAAGATGCCGCCGGTGTGGAACCAGCGCGCCCCGGCGGAGAACACCGTGTCCCAGTCCACGTCGCCCTTGCGCAGTTGGGACACGGCGGTGCGGGCGCGGTCGCTGACACCGAGCGCGCCACGGATGCCGTAGCCGCGCTCGACGAAGTTGAGGCCGTTGCGGGCGGTGCGGCCGATGCCGTCGTCGGGCATCCAGCAGATCCTGGAGGCGTCCACCCCGCCCTGGAGGATCAGGTCCTCCACGAGGCGTCCGACCGCGTTGTCCGCCAGGGCGGTGACGACGGCGGTGCGGTGTCCGAAGCAGCGGCGCAGTCCGCGTACGACGTTGTACTCGCCGCCGCCCTCCCAGACCTGGAAGGTGCGGGCGGTGCGGATCCGGCCCTCACCGGGGTCGAAGCGGAGCATGACTTCGCCGAGGGCGATCACCTCGGCCATGGCATGCTCCGCTCCATGGCTTCGGCGGTCAATCGGCGGATCTCCGCGTAGTCGCCGCTCTTGAGGAGGTCGGGGGTGGCCATCCAGCTGCCGCCGACGGCGAGGACCGCCGGTTCGCAGAGGTAGCCGGGCAGGGCGGCGGCGTCGATCCCGCCGGTCGGCATGAAGCGCACCCCGGGGAAGGGCGCGGCGAGCGCCCGCAGCATCGCCCGGCCGCCGAGCGGTTCGGCGGGGAACAGCTTGACCGTGTCGATGCCCGCCTTGACCGCGCGCATCAACTCGGTGGCCGTTGCCACGCCCGGCGCGACCGGGACGCCCAACGCCCTTGCCGCGGCGATGACTTCGTCGTCGAGGCCCGGCGAGACGAGGAAGCGTGCCCCGGCCGCGACGGCCCGCTCCGCCTGCTCGGCGGTCAGCACCGTACCGGCGCCGACGACCAGACCGCCCTCGGCGGCCATCGCCTTCACCACCTGCTCGGCGTCCGGGGTGCGGAAGGTGACCTCCGCGCAGCGCGCGCCGCCCGCCGCCAGGGCGCGGGCCAGCGAACCGGCCGTGGTCGGGTCCGGCACGGTCAGGACCGGCACGATCCGCGCCTCGGCGAGCAACTCTGTGAGGTGGGCGGTCATCGGCCCAGCCATCCGCCGTCGACCGGAAGGACGGTGCCGTGGACGTAGCCGGCCGCGTCCGAGGCGAGGAACACGGTGGCGCCGCCGAGGTCGTCGGCGCTGCCCCAGCGCGCGGCCGGGATGCGGTCCAGGATCGCCCTGCTGCGCGCCGGGTCGTCCTGCAGCGCCTGGGTGTTGTCGGTGGCGATGTAGCCCGGCGCGATGGCGTTGACGTTGACGCCGTGCGGCGCCCACTCGTTGGCCAGCGCCTTGGTGAGACCGGCGACGCCGTGCTTGGCGGCGGTGTAGCCGGGGACGGTTATGCCGCCCTGGAAGCTGAGGAGGGAGGCCGTGAAGATGACCTTCCCCCGGCCACGCGCCACCATCGAAGCGCCGACCGCGCGGGCCAGCGCGAACTGGGCGCTCAGATTGACCTGGAGGACCAGGTCCCAGTCCGCGTCGGGGTGTTGTGCCGCGGGGGCCCGGCGGATCGTGCCGGCGTTGTTGACGAGGATGTCCACCGGACGCTCCCGACCCGCGAGGTCCGCGCCCAGTGTCCGGACGGCCTCGGGGTCGGCGAAGTCGGTGCGGATCGCCTCGAAGGTGCGGCCGGCAGCGGTGACCTCCTTCTCCACCGCGCTGCCGGACTCCTCCAGCGAGGCGCTCACTCCGATGACGTCCGCTCCGGCCTCGGCGAGCGCGCGGGCCATGGCACGGCCGATACCGCGCCGGGCGCCGGTGACGACGGCGAGCCGTCCGGTGAGGTCGAAGGCGGTCATGCGTCGGCTCCCTGGGCGTTGTCGGTGCAGTCGACGAGGATCTTCATCACGTCTCCGCCGGCCTCCAGTGCCTCGAACGCGGCGGATGCCTCGGTGAGCGGGACGATCTTGCTGATCAGCCGGTCGGCGGGGATCGTGCCGTCCGCGACCAGCACCACGGCGCGCTCGAAGTCGGCGCGGTCGTACAACCGGGCGCCGACGAGGGTGAGTTCGCGCCAGAAGAAGCGGTGCAGGTTGACCTCTCGGGGCCGGGGGTGGATCGCGACCAGGCACAGCCGGCCGCGCACGCCGAGCACGTCGACCGCGGTGTCCACGCCCCCCGCGGCGCCGGATACCTCGAAGGCGACGTCCGCGCCCGCGTCCCCGGTCCACTCGTGGAGCAGTTTGCTCACGTCGTCGGCTGCCGGGTCCCAGGTGGTCAGCCCCAGCTCCGCGGACAGTGCACGCCGGTGGGCGCTGAGTTCCACGACCCGTACATCGGCGCCGGCGTCCCGGGAGACCAGCGCGATCAGGATGCCGACGGGGCCGCCGCCGACCACGACGACCCGCTCGCCGTGCCGCACCCCGGCCCGGCGGACGTCGTGGACGGCGACCGCGGTGGGTTCGATCAGTGCGGCCCGTTCCAGGGGCACGTAGTCGGGGATGTGGACGAGGGCGGCGGCGGGCACGGTCCAGCGCTGCTGCATGGCGCCGGGGGAGTCGATGCCGATGAAGTCCAGGTGCTGGCAGATGTGTTGATGGCCGGCCTGGCAGGCGGGGCAGGTGTCGTCCCAGCGCAAGGGCATCACGGTGACTGCGTCGCCGGGCCGGCAGCCCTCGACCCCGGCTCCGACGCGGACGACACGTCCGGCCATCTCGTGTCCGAGGACGGCGGGCGTGTGGACGCGGGCGTCCATGTCGCCGTGGAAGATGTGCAGGTCGGTGCCGCAGATACCGACGTAGGCGGGGGCCAGCTCCACCTCACCGGGTCCCGGCGACGCGCTGAGGGCGGGGGCCGTGTCCAGGGTGCGGGCGGACAGATAACGGGCGGCTAGCGTCATGGGGGTCAGGGTCCCTTCGGCGCGGATCGGAGCATGCGGCGGCCGAGAGGTCGGCATCCGTGGCGGTCTGTCCGGCGCGGGTTCGGTGCGGGGTGCGGTTCGGCGGGGTCAGGTCGTCCGGGCGGCTGCGTCGCCCTCCCCGGCGAGAGGGGCGAGGCCGTAGAACGCGGTCGCGGTGCCGGCGAGGAGCGCGTGGACTTCGCTGTCGCTCCAGCCGGTGAGCAGTTCGTCCACGGTGGCGGCCCACCGGTTCCAGCCGCCGGCGAGGTTGGCGACCGGCCAGTCGGAGCCGAACATCAGGCGCTCGGGGCCGAAGGCGGAGACCAGAGCGTCCCAGACGGGGCGGATGTCGGCGGTGGTCCAGTGGGCGTGGTCGGCCTCGGTGATCAGCCCCGAGACCTTGCAGACCACCTGCGGGTGTGCGGCCAGTCGCCGCATTCCGCGTTCCCAGTCCGCGGTGTTCTGCCGGGCGATGTCCGGCTTGCCCGCGTGGTCGAGCACCTGGGGAAGGTCGGGGAAGCGTTCCGCGAGCCGGGTCGCCTGGTCGAGCTGGTGGTCGCGGACGAGCACGTCGTAGCGCAGTCCGCGATCCCGGGCCGCCCCCAACCCGCGTTCCACATCGGGGCGTTGCAGCCAGTCGGGGTCGGTCTCGCCCTGGACGAGGTGGCGCAGGGAACGCAGGTAGCCGCCGCCCGGCCCGGCGAGCCGTTGGTCGAGCACGTCACCGATGGCCGGGGACGTCAGGTCGGCCCAGCCGACCACGGCCTGGATCAGGGGCTCCTGCTCGGCGAGCGCGAGCAGGTCCTCGGTCTCGGCGACCTCCGCGATGCACTGGACGACCACCGTGCCGTGCAGCCTCCGGCCCGCGATGGGGCGGGTGGCGGTGGTGCGCAGGTCGTCAGGGGTGAAGGTGCGGCGGATCGACGCCACGTCGGGATCGTCCAGCCAGGGCTGCGGACGGTGGGCGAGGTCCCACAGGTGGTGGTGGGCGTCGACGAGGACGGGTGCGTTCACGGTTGATCCAAGGGTCGGGGGGCCGGGTCAGGCGGTGGCGTCGTCGTCGGGCGGGCTCAGATGCCAGACCTCGGGGAGCTCGGTCCACTGGCGTCCCTCACCCCGGTCGGGGAAGGGCTCCTGGCACGGATCGGTGAGCTTCCACCACCTCTGGGTCTCGGGATCGGCCTCGATGGACGCCATGTCCGCCTCGAAGTCTTCGCCGGTGTACTCCATGTAGGCGAAGAGCACGTCACCGTGGAGGTAGATGCTGTAGTTGCGGATGTTCGCCCGGAGCAGGGCGGCTTCTACGCCGGGCCACACGGCGGAGTGGAGCCGCAGGTACTCCTCGCGGTGCTCGGGACGCAGCTTGATGGTCTGGGCGATGCGCTTCATGCCGATTCCCCTGTCGTGTCATCGGAGGCGGGTCCGTCGAACGGCGTGCGGTAGCTGGGTGTGCGGGTGCGCAGTCCCAGGCGCAGGGTGAGCCGGATGCGTGTGGAGGCGGGCAGGCGGACCGTGAGGTACGGGCCGTCGCACGGGACCTCGGCCTCGGAGACGACCGGCTCCGTGTGGCCGTAGTCGTACATGTCTCCGATCCAGCCGTCGTCCGCGCAGTTGGTGTACCGGACGCCGGTGATGGTGTGCTCGGCGAAGGCGCCGGCCTGGACGACGACCGTGCGGTCGGTGCCGGGGGACAGATTGACCAGCTCGACGGTGGTCGCCTCGGGCTCGATGGAGGTCACCAGGGCGGCGACGTCCGCGGGCAGGCCCGCCCGGCGTGCGTCGGCGTCGTGGTAGCGCAGCCGCGCCTGCTGCAGACCGCCCTGGTACATCACCTGCGGGCCGCCCCAGGTCAGCTGCACCAGGGCCTCGGTGGCCACCGGGTTGCACTGCTGCCACACGTGGATGTCGGCCTCGGGCACGTCCAGGTCGCCGTAGCGGTCGATGCGCCGCAGCCGGTGCCGGACCTGTGCCTGGGCCGCCGCGAGGATCCGCTCCGGATAGCCGGGGTCGTCACCGGCGAGGAAGGCGAACCACGCCTTCTCGTGACCGGACTCCTCCTTGGCACGGAACGGCCGCACGGTGCGCCAGTCGATGCCGTCGGCCTCGCGCAGCCGCTCAAGGCGGGCACGGTCGGCCTCCGAGGAGGTGTGGTGCCACAGGGCCACCGGCACGGGGGGCGTGGCCGGGTTGTAGTCGAACCAGCCCGAGTCGTTGTGCCGGAACGGCAGGTGGAGCGTGGGCGTGTGACAGTCAGGACCGAGTTCCGCCACCCACTTGGAGGGAAGGCTCGAGTCCGCCTCCGTGTTGGGCATCACCTTGCCGCGGTCGATGAGCGCGTCGAGGGAGGTGGCGACCATGGAGAGGTAGTCGTCGTCGCCGGTGACCGTCGCCGCCGCGAGCGCCGCCACACAGGCCGCGTGACCGACGCTGTGCCAGCCGTGCGGCCAGGACCAGCCGTAGTGGCCGCCGTACCAACGCCCCTCCAGGAGGCTGCCGACGACCCCGTCCGGGCCGACGTTGTCCGGGATCAGGCCGCCCTGTTCCCGGGTGCGCTCGCGCCAGGCGCCCACGTACTCGACGATCCAGTCCCGGTAGCGCTCTTCGCCGGTCAGGATCCAGGCGTTGAGAACCAGTCCGGCCGCGGCGAGGTTGAGCGCGGTGTCGCCGGCGCCCATCCGGTCCCGCATCTGGTCTCCGAGCCGCGGGTCCGCCGAGAGCGGGTACGGGCCCTCCTGGGCCTCGGGCAGCCAGTCGAGCGGGAAGCCGTAGGTCTCCGCCTCCTTCGGCAGCCATGGATACACGTCGCCGTCGAACAGGCCGGTGCGCTCGGGGTCGCTGCCGTTGTGCGGGCGGGTGATGATGCGCTGCCCGGGGTCGTAGTTGCCCTTGGCGGGGTCGACGTACAACTCGGCGAAGCGCAGGGCGCGTTCGGCCCAGCGGTCCGGGGCGGCCATGCACAGGAAGTAGAGCAGAAGCAGGCTCTCGCCCTGGTGGAACCAGTCGTAGCCGCGCTCGTACTCGTCGCGCAGCATGTCCAGTTCGGTCAGCTGCTTGGTGACGCCCTCCCAGTGCCGCTCGCTGGCGGGCAGGAGGTCATCGGCTCCGCCGAGGAGGTACAGCTGGGGCCAGTTGAAGAAGACCTCGTAGAAGTCGTCGACACCGTCGCGGCTGGTCAGCCGGTCATGGTAGTTGAGCCGTCCGTCGGGGCCGGTGAAGGCGCGCTCGAAGCGGCGCCAGGCGTGGTCGAGCAGGTCGAACAGGGCGCGCTGGGCGACGGCCCAGGCGGGGGGTTCGAGCAGCGGCACGGTGGCCCGGACATCGAGGACGAGGGCCGGGGTGTCCTCGTCGCGGGCGTGGGGTTGAGAGTCGAAGGGCATGAGAGCGGTCACTCCTTGGTGGCGCCGGCGAGCATTCCGCTGACCAGGAAGCGCTGGGCGAACAGGAACACGACGAGTACCGGTGTGATGGCCACCAGCGTCGCCAGTGCCAATTGCGGGCGTTGGATCGCGAGGCTGCCGACGGTCGGGTTGAACGACGGCACATTGCTGAGGAGACTGCCGACGCCCACCTGGATCGGCATCTGGTCGCTCTCGGGGAGCATCACGTACGGCAGGAAGTAGTTCGTCCAGTTGGCGACGAAGCTGAAGAACCCGACCAGTGCGATGACGGGGGTCGCCAGCGGCAGGGCCACATGGCGGAAGACGCCGAACTCGGAGCAGCCGTCGATCCGTGCCGCGGCCAGGAGGTCCCTGGGCACGGCGGTGGTGAAGTAGATGTACGTCAGGTACACCCCGAACGGGTAGAACGAGTACGGCAGGATGATCGACCACATCGTGCCGATCAGATGCACCGCGTTGATCTCCAGGAAGAGCGGCACCACCAGCGTCGCGTTCGGCATCAGCATCACGACCAGGGTCGCGATCAGCAGCGTGTGCCGGCCGCGGAACTCGGTCATCGCCAGCGCGTATCCGGCCGGAATGGCCAGGCAGAGCGTGATGACCAGCGAGATCGAGGCATAGACGGCGGAGTTGCGCAGCCACACCAGGATCGCGTCGTCCTGGAAGGCCGTGAGCGCGTGCCAGTTTGCCGTCAGCGCGTGCCAGGACCCGAAGGACAAGGGGTTGTCGTGGACCAACTGCTGGTCGGTCTTGGTCGCCGCGAGCAGCAGCCAGACCACCGGCAGCACGAAGAACACCACGAAGACGGTGAGCACCGAGCCCGCCAGCAGCCGAGAGGCCATGTGCCGCGGGGGCCGGCGGCGCTGGCGCGGTTCCCCGTGCCGGCTTCGGCTCATGACGTTCTTTTCCCGTTCCGTGCGTGGGGCGGTGGCAAGGGCAGTGGGTCGACTCTCAGTCGGTCGTGTCTCAGTCGGCATCGAAGAACCCCGACCGTGCGACGAAGACACCGGCGACCGACACGCTGACGACCAGGAGCTCGACCGAGACCGCGGCGGCCCCGTTGATGTTGTTCATCTGGAAGGCGAAGTCGTACGTCAGCTGGTTGAGCGAGTAGTCGCGTCCGGCCACGCCCGTGCTGGCGAGGGAGAGCAGCTGCGGCTCGACGAAGAGCTGCGCGCCGCCCGCGAAGGCCAGGATGACCATGTACACGATCCACTTGCGGAGCATCGGGATCTGCACCCGCCAGGCGGTCTGCCAGCCGTTCGCACCGTCGATGCGGGCGGCCTCCATGACGTCCTTGGGGATGTTGTTGAGCGCGCCGTACATGACCACGATCCAGCCGCCCGCCCCCGTCCAGAACGCGACGATCGTGAACAGCAGCGCCAGGTTGCCCGGAGCGATGACCTCGCCGAAGGTGTGGAACCCCAGCGCCTCCAGCAGGGAGCTGACCGGGCTCACCGTCGGGTCGAGCATGAACAGCCACACCAGCACGCTCGCGGCGCCGGCGAGGGCTCCGGGGATGTAGTAGAGGAAGCGCAGTGCCTGGCTGAGCGGCCCGGCGGACAGCCGGTGCAGGAGCAGCGCCAGGACCACCACGAACACCACGAGCGACAGGAGCCAGAAGACCAGGTACAGGGCCACGTGGCCCAGGGAGTCGACGAAGCGGAAGTCCTGTGCCGTGGTGACGAAGTTGGAGAAGCCGGTGAAGGCGCCTCCGGCGTTGGTGAACGCGAAGTAGATCGCGTAGCAGGTCGGAAGGACGCCGAAGGCGATCAGCAGCAGTACGTAACCGGCGACGAAAGCCACGCCGGCCCGGCTCTGCCGGGAGGTGCCACGAGGGCGCCCCCGGACAGAGCCGGCCGAGGAGTGCGCGACAGTCACTGGGAGACCTTGTAGCCATTGGACTTGGCGTACTTGACGATCGAGTCCTGCCACGCGGGCAGCAGCGACTCGACGGTCTTGCCCTGCGTCAGGCCGGGCTTGACGGTGGCGGCCCAGATCGCCTCCTGGCTGAACTGGCCCGAGCCCCAGTCGGACCACACCTGCGAGGAGGCGTCCTTGAGGGCGGTGAGGTCACCGTTGAAGTACCCGGAGGCGGCCTGCGCCTTCAGCCAGTTCTCGGCGGCGGGCGCGTACGCCGGGAAGCCGGGGGCCTTCTCGCCCTGGTAGGCGTTGTCGGTGGTGACCCACTTCAGGAAGTCGGTGGCCGCCTTGAGGTGGCTGGAGTGCTTGGACAGCAGCCAGGTGCCGCCGCCGACGTTGCCGGTGGACGGCGCGGCGTCGCCCTGCCACTGCGGTATGGGCGCCGCCGCGATCTGCTTGGCAGGGGTCTTGAGGCCGTCCTTGAACACCGCGCCGCCGTACCAGGCCGGGCCGGGCATGAGCAGGACCTTGTCGGCCTCGTTCTTGGCGAAGTCGGTGCTGAAGACGCCGCTGATCGACATCGACTTGTTCTTGATCAGCACGTCCATCAGCTTGGCCATCTTGGTGCAGGCCTCGCTGGTGGTGTTGACCGACACGGCCTTGGGGCCGGTGATGTGGTTGGCGCCGCACTTGCTCGCCCACAGGTAGATCTCGGGGGTGAAGGAGTCGCCCGCGTCGCCGACGAGGTAGCCGGGGTGCTCCTTGGCGACCTTCTCGCCGAGCGCCTGGTACTCCTCCCAGGTCGTCGGGACCGTGTAGCCGAACTTCTTCAGCAGCGGCGCGTTGTACCAGAGCACCGCCTGGGAGAGGTCGTTGCGCAGGCAGTACAGGGTTCCGTCGACCGTGCAGACGTCGTTGGCGCCCTTGGCGAACCCGCCCAGGGTCGCGTCAGGGATCAGACCCTTGTTCAGCGGCGCCGCGAAGCCCGCGTCGACGGCCCAGCTCGCCTCGTTGTTCTGGGAGCTGAAGACGACGTCCGGCCAGCCCTTGCCCGTGCGGTTGAACAGCTGGACCTTCGTCTGGAGGTAGTTGGAGCCGTTGGCGTCGCCGTCGTAGCTGACGATGTCCATCTTCACGCCCGGGTGCTGCGACTGGTACAGCTTCGCGGCGTCCATGCGGGTCGCGTCCACCCAGACCGTCAACGCCCCGTCGTTCTGTGTGGCTTGGGCGAATCCGTCCTTGGTCGTCGTGCCGGCGGTGCCGCCACCGCCGCCACAGGCGGTCATGAGGAGCACGGTGGCGGCACAGCCGGCCAGCAACGCGGCTCGTCTCCCGCTGGTCCCTGTCTCCTGGGCGGCCGAAGGCTTGTAGACGGACATGAGCGACTCCACTGGGTGTGCGTGAGGGCTTCTGACGGCTCTGGCGTTACCGCTGCGGTGAAATTAGCCGCCATATCGAAGGATGAGTCAAGGGGGTGTGTAGGTCTTTTTTCGGAGGATGGCGTGCATGTCAAGGCGACAGTTGTGGGTCATAAGCCCAGGTAAACAGTCATTTACCGGACAATCTGCCTCTGAGTTTGCGATCGAGGGCCCCCTAATGAGTACGACTCATTTGGGCCTGGGGTACGATGACCACGGCTTCAGGGCCGATCGGTCACCGTCGTCGCAGTCACCCGGAGGCAGGACACATGAAGGACACGCCCGCCGTGACGGCAGTGGTGAACGGCGCGGACGAGCGGCGTGACTACCGACCCGGTTACGAGATCGTGGCCGAGCGGATCCTCGAGTTCATCGCCGAGTCGCGCCTGGTCCCCGGCGATCGGATGCCCACGGAGAACGACCTCGCCCAGCAGCTGGACACCAGCCGCGCGGTGGTCCGGGAAGCCGTGAAGATCCTTTCGGCGCTGGGCCGGGTCCGGGCGCACAAGGGGCGCGGGCTGTTCGTCGCGGACGACGACGGCATGCTGATCACCAGCCGCTGGGGGGGCTTCTTCCGGCCCGTTGACCTCGATCACGTGCTCATGTTGTTCGAGTTCCGCAGGGTTCAGGAGATGGCCGCCAGCAGACTCGCGGCCACCCGCGCCACGCCCGCCGAACTGCGCACCATCGAGGTCGCCATGCAGCAGTGCCGGCACGGGTACCTCCATGGTGAGGTCGACGTCTTCAACCAGGCGGACGACGACTTCCACGCGGCACTGGCCGCGGCCTCGCACAACACCTTCCTCGGCAGCGCGGTGCGCGATGCCCGCCGGTTGCAGCGCCAGTCCAGCGCGATCGGCATACACAACACCTTCGGCGAGGGCACCGCGGCCGCGGTCGAGGAGCACGAGGCGATCTACCGCGCCATTCGCGACGGCCGGCCCGACGAGGCCGCAGAGGCCACGGCCGTACACCTCGACCGGACGCTGGAGGACTACCGGCGGGAGATCCAGCGGCGCCTGTTCGGCTGACCTCCCACCAGGACATGCCGAAGGGCTCGTACCCGCCTCGGTACGGGCCCTTCGAACGCGGGTCACAGAGCTACGAGTTGTCAGTCCTGGTTGGCGCCACCGGCCACTGGATGACCGCGCACGGTCTTCCGTCGACCCGCCCGCGACGTCCGCGTAGAAGCCGCTTTTCGGCCGACGGGACCAGCTTCCACCGCTGGTTGTCGCCGCCGCTGTCCTGCTGCTGGACGAGCGTCGAGCCCTGCGTGCTGTCGGTGCTCAGCAGACCCTGGATGAGCCGGCGCCGTCGGCGGCCGACGTGCCCGCGACATCCAGCACCTGACTCGCCTATGACCTCCATGGCCGACTCGCTCTTCAGCGCGCCCGCGTCCGAACAGTCCCCCTGCGAGCGGACGATCTGATCGCCGCCGAACGGGCCTCCCGTCAACTGCTCTTGGAGTCGGCCGACGAGAAGGCGCGCCGTATCGAGGCCGCCGCCGATCGCGCCCGGGACCGGTTCGGTACGGAGGCGGTGCGGGCAGCAGGGGTGGTGGCGATCCCTGTCACATGACCAGACGCTCCCGCCCGGATGTCCCGCAGGGCTTCCGGCAGCCGTACCCGCTCCTCGGCCGGAGCAGCAGAGCATCGACGACGGATGGCGTACGGCATTTCCTTGCCGCCTGGAACCGTGCCGAACTGGTCGAACCGCGGGACGGCGAAGGCCTCGACGCGGTGGCGGCACGGCCGGCCGAGCCGGTGCCGACCGGAGCTGGTGACGCGAGTGGCGATCCGACCGGCGGCCGGCAGATCCAAATGCCGACGGGATACGAACTGCATCCGTGGGCCGAACTGCGATCGGCGGATCAAGAGACCTCACAGGTAAGGAAGTTGTGGCACCGGAGTCCGGGGAGTGCGGGATGACCATCCTCTGCGTACGTTTCCAGCTGCGCCGACGCGGGAGACGGCCCTGCCCGAACTGCTCGGCCTCCTGGAGGAGTTCACCCCGGTCGTCGAGGCGCTGCCGCCGGACCGCGCGCTCGGCCGATCTGCGGGGCGGCGAACGGTACTTCAAGCGGGACGCCGTCGAACTGGCCTCGGTGATCCGGGTCCGCGCCCTCGCCCTGCACGGCGTCGACTGCGCGATCGGCGCCGGACCCGGACCGATGCTGGCCCGCATGGCACTGAGGGACGCCCGGCCCGGGGTGACCTGCGCGGTTCCCGAGGGCACGGTGGCGGACTTCCTCGCCGCCCGGCCCGTCGCCGTACTCCCCGGCGTCGGCGCCACGACCGCCCGCGTCCTGTGCGAGTACGGCCTCGACACCCTGGGCCGGGTCGCCGCCGCACCCCTGGCCACGCTCCAGCGCCTGGTCGGCGCCCAGGCCGGCCGCGAACTGCACGAGAAGGCGAACGGCGTGGACCGCGGCCGGGTCGTCCCGAACGGCGTCTCCCTCCCCCACTCTCGGCTTCGCTCGAGCGGAGGGACCCCCATCCTCGCCACCGAACGCCCCTTCACCCGCGACGAGTCGGACCCCGACCGGCACCGCCGCGCCCTGCTCTCCGCCGCCGAGGAACTGGGCTCCAGGCTGCGCGCCCTCGACAAGGTCTGCCGCACCCTGACCCTCACCGTCCGCTACGCCGACCGCACCGCGGCCACCCGCAGTCGCACCCTCGGCGAACCCACCGCCCACTCGGCGGCCCTCACCAGGGCGGCCTACGGCATGTACGAGGCCCTCGGTCTCCAGCGCGCCAGAGTTCGCTCCGTCTGCCTGCGCGCCGAGGGGCTCGGCCCCGCCGAACAGGCCTCCCGCCAGCTCTTCTTCGACCCCACCGGCGAGAAGCTCCGCCGCATCGAGGAGGCCGCGGACCGCGCCCGGGCCCGGTTCGGACCGCTCGCGGTGCTGCCGGGGACGCTGGCGGCGTAGGGGTCAGTTGGCCCACGGGGGAGTGATGCGGGTGCCGTCGGCCAGTTCCGCCTCCAGGCCGATGGAGGTGGTGACCCAGGTGAGCGCGGTGTGCTCGGTGGGGTTCTCGACGGCGAAGGTCACCCCGGGATTGACGATCACCGTGTCGCCCGCGGTGATCCGATGGGTGCTGTCGTCGAGGGTGATCAGGAGTTCGCCGATGAGCAGGTGAAAGATCTCCTCACGGTTGACGGTGTGCGCCGGCGCCTTCGTCCCCGCGGGGATCTCGCCGCGCCAGGCGCAGAGCTCCTGGGCGCCGGTGAGGGGAGTGGCGTACGAGACGAAACGGGCGCCGTGGATCTCGTGGGTGACGGCATCGGACGAGCGGACGACGGGCATGCGGGACCTCCGGACCGTAGATGGTCAAGCAGCTTGACTATATGCATCCATAGTCAAGCTGCTTGACCAATCCGTCAAGGGTGTTTCAATGCCTGCGTGCAGAACTCCGAAGCCCTCGCCCTGGCCGCCGCCCTGCTCGCCGCCGCCGGTGACCTGACCCAGCGCATCAACGACGGGGTGGTCGCCCGCGGGTTCGAGGCGCGGCCCGCCTGGGGTTTCGCGTTCACGCGGCTCGCGCCGGACGGGGCCACGGTCACGGAGCTCGCCGGTCATCTGGGGGTGACCAAGCAGGCCGCGAGTCAGCTGGTCGACGAGATCGTGCGCAAGGGGTACGCCGAGCGGCGGCCGCATCCCGGGGACGCGCGGGCCCGGCTGGTCGTGCTGACCGAGCAGGGGTGGGCCTGCACCCGGGCGGCGGAGGAGGCCGCGGCGGAGGCCGTGCAGGCGTGGACCGACGTACTCGGTAAGAGTGAAGTGCGCGCGTTGCGTGAGCGATTGGCGCGCATTGCTCCCTATGGTCCCATCAGGCCCACCTGGTGACGGTTCATCAACGGATGCATGCGGCGCGGTTACCACTGGAAGTTTTTACTGACGCGTAACTTCACAAGTGCACTACTCGTCCGTAACTTTCGAATTGAACAGCATCCTCGTGATCCGGGTCACAGGGCGTACGGCCATCGCAACTCCCTTGAGCCGCAAGGAGATCACACGATGCTGCCCTGGAAACGAGCCCTCAGACCCCTCGCCGCCCTGCTCCTGACCGCCGCCGTCGCCGTCGTCCCCGCCGCCGGAGCCGCCCAGGCGGCGACCGCCCCCACCCGCGGCTGGAACGACTACTCCTGCAAACCCTCCGCCGCCCACCCCCGCCCCGTCGTCCTCGTCCACGGCACCTTCGCCAACTCCGTCGACAACTGGCTGGCCCTCGCGCCGTACCTGGAGAGCCGCGACTACTGCGTCTTCTCCTTCGACTACGGCCAGCTCTCCGGCGTGCCGCTCTTCTACGGCCTCGGCCCCATCGACAAGTCGGCGGAGCAGCTGAAGACCTTCGTCGACAAGGTGCTCGCCGCCACCGGCGCCCCCGAGACCGACCTCGTCGGTCACTCGCAGGGCGGCCTGATGCCCCGCTACTACCTGAGGTTCCTCGGCGGAGCCGCCAAGGTGAACGCCCTCGTCGGCATCGCCCCCGACAACCACGGCACCACCCTGTCCGGCATCACCAACCTGCTGCCGTACTTCCCGGGCATCCAGGACCTGCTCACCACCGACACCCCCGGCCTCGCCGACCAGGTCGTCGGCTCCCCCTTCCTCACCAAGCTCAACGAGGGCGGCGACACCGTCCCCGGCGTCAAGTACACGGTCCTCGCCACCAAGTACGACGAGGTCGTCACGCCGTACCGGAGCCAGTTCCTCAGCGGGTCCGGCGTCCACAACGTCCTGCTGCAGGACCTGTGCCCGCTCGACCTCTCCGAGCACGTCGCCATCGGGCTGTTCGACCGGATCGCCTTCCACGAGGTGGCCAACGCCCTAGACCCCGCCCACGCCACCGCCACCACCTGCGCGGCGGCCCTGAGTTGAGCGCAGCCGGGTCCTGTCCGGCCTGAGCCGCCGGTCAGGCCCCGGAGATCATTCGGTCAACGGCCGTGCCGTCCACCGCCGTTCGCCGCGCGCCGACGCATGGAACCGAACAGGACCGCCGCGCCGACCGTGAGCGTGGCGGCGCCGCCCATCGCGAGATACGACGTGCCGCTGTCGCCGCCCGTCTCGGCGAGGCTCTGCGAAGCGCCCGCCACCCGCACGGCGCCGGCCGGAACGCTCGCCGTCGCGGCAACCGGCTCCGCCGACGTGGCGGCGTCGTCGTCACCGTGCCCGTGGTGCTCGACCGTCGACCTGCCGGAGCCGTCCTCGATCTGCTCCTCGGAGGGTGCGGAGGCGCTCGGTGCGGGCGTCGAACCGCTCGCCGTCCCACCGGAGCCGCTCCCGCCCCCGAACGTCACGTCCGAGCAGGAGTAGAACGCCTCCGGACTGTCCGAGCGCTGCCAGACGGCGTACAGGAGCTGCCTGCCGGAGCGCTCGGGAAGCGTGCCGGAGAACGTGTAGAAGCCGCCCGAGGCGACCGGGTCGGTGGCCGTCGCGACCGGGTTCGACAGATCCAGGTCGTTCCAGGCCGGCGGCTGCGCCGGGTCGTAGCCCGGCTTGGTGAGGTACACCCTGAAGGTGCCCTTGTGCGGGGCGGTCACGCGGTACCTGAAGGTGTACGGCCCACTGCTCACGTTCGTCGCGGGCCAGTCGGCGCGGGCCAGGTCGAGCCCCTTGAACTCGTCGTTGTTCGCGCTGCACAGCCTGCCGTCCGGGATCAGCTCCTGGTGCCGCCCGTTCGCGTCGCCGATGCGGATGCCGTTCCAGTCGTAGAGCGCCTGGGTGCCTCCCCCAGAGGGGGTACCCCCAGCCGCGACCGCCGCCCTGCACGCGTCGGACCTCGGACTCTCGGGACCCTCCGCGTAGCACTGCGAGACCCGGCTGACCGGGTCGCCCATCGAGCCGTGCGCGGCCGCGGGCACGGCGGCCATCGCGGACAGGGCGAGCGGGGCCAGGCCGACGGCGACGACGGCCGTGGCCTTGCGGCGTTCGGGCATGAAGGAGCTCCTCGGAACCGGTACTGACTACGCCTTCGTATGGGCGCCGGATCAAAGAAACCGCGAAAACCCCAGCCTGTGACGGCCGGTGGCGATCTTTATGGCCCTCTTAAGGGAGTGCTGAGACGGAGATCAGGTAGGTAGCGTGCGGACATGACGAACGAGGAGATCCGACGCGCCGGAGCGGCCGACGTACCGACCGTCAAGGCCGTGACCGACGCGGCGTACGAGCACTACATCGAGCGCATCGGGCAGGTGCCGCGGCCCATGGAACGGGACCACGCGGCCAACGTCGCCGCGGGGCGGGTGTTCGTCACGGGCGACCCCGTGATCGGGCTCGTGGTGGTCGAGGAGTACCCGGACCATCTGTACCTCGACAACATCGCCGTCCGCCCCGACGCCCAGAGACAGGGCGTGGGCGGGCGGCTGCTGCGGTTCGTCGAGGCACACGCGCGTGCGCTGGGACTGCCCGAGGTCAGGCTCTTCACGAACGCGTTGATGTGGGAGAACCAGGAGATCTATCCGAAGTTCGGTTATGAGGTCGTGGAACGGCGAGTGGACGGGCCCTACGACCGCGTCCACTACCGCAAGCGACTGGTCTGACACGGAGCAGCATTGCCTGCCGCCGTCAGCCGTCGGGCCACCAGGTCCGCGCGATGTCCTTGCGGACCTCGGGTCGTCCCGCGGGGCGCTCGTCGGCCTCCTCGGGGAGTCGCCGGGCGTCAGTCCTCTTCAGGGGCTTCTGCACGGTGGTACGGCGCATGGCTGCCTCCTTCAAGACCTACCGAGTTCCGCGTTCTCACGGAGGTAGACCCTTTCGGGGAGAGTTCCTCATCGCTCACCGGTCTGTCAGTGGCGGCTGTCACGATTCGACTGTCAGTGGCGGGTGTCACTCTTGGGTGCATGACGGAGAACGGCGACGGCAGGGGCGGGGCGGCTGACGTGGACTGGGACGCCGAGGCGGGGTCCTTCGACGAGGAGCCGGACCACGGGTTGCGGGACCCCGAGGTGCGGAGGGCCTGGGCCGAGCGGCTGCGGGAGTGGCTGCCGGGGAGGGCGTCCGACGCCCTCGATCTCGGGTGCGGGACCGGAAGCCTGTCGCTCCTCGCGGCCGAGCAGGGACACCGGGTGACCGGGGTGGACCTTTCCCCGGCCATGGTGGAGCTCGCCCGCGCGAAACTCGCCGGGCGTGACGCGGTGTTCCTCGTCGGTGACGCCGCGGCGCCGCCGGTGGGGGAGCAGCGGTTCGATGTCGTCCTGGTGCGGCATGTGCTGTGGGCGCTGCCGGATGCCGGGCCGGCGCTGCGGCGGTGGTGGGGGTTGTTGCGGCCGGGTGGGCGGCTGGTGCTGGTGGAGGGGGTGTGGGGGGAGGCCGGTATACCGGCCGAGGTGGTGACCGGGTTGGTGGAGCCGCTCGGGGGGCGTGTGCGCGTGGAGCGGCTCTCCGGGGATTCCCTGTTGTGGGGGAAGGACGTGGATGACGAGCGGTACGTGGTGGTGGTGAGGGGCGACTAGGAGCTCGGGAGCCAGGGCGGTGTGTCGGCTGCGGGTGCGTCGTGGCTGGTCGCACCCCTGAAGCGGTGAGCCAGTGCCTCCAGCTCGTCCAGGGCTGCCGTTGCCGCCGACGCCGCCTCCGGGTCCCTCTGTGCCAGGCCGCTCTCCTCGAACTCGTCCTCGTCCAGGCGCAGCACCTCCGTGCCGTCCGCCGAGACCCACAGGTCCAGGTCCAGGTCCTCTACGACCAACTCGGCGCCGTCCAGCGTCGCCGGGCGGGTGATGTCGCAGTACCAGCCCTTCAGGGTGCCGTCCGAGGAGCGGACCTCCTTGACGGCGTACCAGCGGTCCCGCCAGTAGTGCTCGGTGAAGACGTCGCCCAGCTCGAAGCGGACGAAGCCGAAGTCGCGGACGCCCTCTCCCGCCCAGGGAGCGCGGACCGTGACGCGGGTGCCGTCGTCGGTGAGGAGCTCGGCCCCGTAACGGATCTTCGTGCGGCCCGCCTTGAGCAGGACGACGTCCACCCGCGGCAGGGGCTCACGTGAGTTCGCGGACATGGCGTACCTCCGTGGCGCAGATCTCGTATCCGAACCACTTGTTGATCGCGAGCATGGGTTCGTTGGCGGCGTCGTTGCCCGTCAGGGCCTCCGTGACGCCGGCGGCGCGGGCGCGGTGCAGGGAGGCGTTCTTGGTGAGCTTGGCGAGACCGCGCCCCCGGAAGGCGCGGGCCGTGCCCGTCATCGCGGTGGCGTAGCGGCCGGCGCCGTCGGTGTGGGCGGCGCTGAAGGCGGCAGGGCGGCCGTCGACGAAGGCGATCGTGGTCAGGGCGTGGTCGAGGAGGGGGTGCTTCCAGTTCTCCTCGATCCAGGCGTCGTAGTCCGTGAACTCGGTGTCCACGTCACTCGGTTCGTCCCCCGTGGTCTCCGCGTCCAGTTCGAAGAAGGGGCGCGGGTCGTCCGCGAGGTCGGCGGCGGTGCGCAGTTCGACGCCCGGGGGAAGGGGCTGGAGCGGGGGCAGCGTGCCGTTCGTCAGGTCCAGGCGCAGGAAGTGCGCGGCCCGGCTGGCCCGGTAGCCGTGCCGCTCGGCGAACACGCGGTTCTGCGGTTCGTCCAGGACCCAGGAGAACAGCCTGGTCGCCCCGTGCGCCGCCAGGTGCTCCTCGGCGGTGCGCACGAGGAGGGCGCCGGCGCCGCGCCGGGTGCGGTCCGGGCGTACGTAGATGTTGAGATAGCCCTGACCCGGCTCCGGGCTGTCGTGGGCGAGGCCGAGCTGCGCCGTGCCGATCACCTCGCCGTCCTCCTCGGCCGCGAGGGAGCGGTAGTGCGCTTCCGGAGGGGTGTGGACGAGGCGGTGCAGCACACCGGCCGGGGTCCACAGCACGAACGGGAGGGCCAGATGGCGGACGTGGGCGAAGCTCTCGACGTCGGCGGGGTCCTGTGGGCGCAGGTCGCGCACGATCACGGTCATGAGGGCGCACGTTACGTGGGGCCTGCGCACCCGTGCCTCTCATTTTCCGGCGCGTGCGGGACAATCGGCTCGTGACCTTGAAGATCCACATCGACGACAGCGCACCGCCGTACGAGCAGGTGCGGGTGCAGATCTCCGAGCAGGCGCGGGCGGGGGTGCTGCCGGTGGGATACCGGCTGCCGACCGTGCGGGGGCTCGCCGAGTCGCTCGGGCTCGCCGCGAACACCGTCGCCAAGGCGTACCGGGCGCTCGAGAGCGACGGAGTGATCGAGACGCGGGGCCGCAACGGCACGTTCGTGGCCGCCGCGGGCTCGGCCGCGGAACGGGAACTGGCGTCGGCCGCGCAGGCGTATGTCGAGCGGGCCCGGCGACTGGGCCTCACGGAGAACGACGCCTTGGCGGCCGTACGGGATGCGCTGCGGGCGGCTTACGGGGAGGGCTGAGAAAGGGAGGCGAACGTCTTCGCGTTGCGCACGGCGGCACCGTTCGGGTCGTTGTTGAAGTACACGTACACGTCCTCGTCCCCGGCCCAGGTCTCCCGGATCCGCTCGGCCCAGGTCTCAAGGGACCGTCTGCCGTAGTGCGGCCATGCCTGTGCCCGGCCCTCGTGGAGGCGGACGTACCCCCAGTCGGTGGTGCGCCAGAGCGGGGTCACCGGGCGGGCGCGGACGTCGGCCCAGCACAGGGCCGCGCCGCGGGTCTCCAGCACCTTGCGGGTCTGAGGCGTCCACCAGGACACGTGACGGGGTTCCACCGCGACCCGGGCCGACGAGGGGAAGCAGGCCAGGCAGGCGTCCAGCAGGCCCGGGTCGGCGCGCAGGGTCGGGGGGAGCTGGACGAGCACCGGGCCCAGCCGGGGGCCCAGCCCCTCCGCATGGCTCATCAGACGGTGCACCGGCTCCTGCGGGTCCTTCAGCCGCTTGATGTGGGTCAGGTACCGGCTCGCCTTCACCGCCACCACGAAGTCCCCCGGCACCCGCTCCCGCCACGCCTCGAAGGTCTCTCGCGTCGGCAGCCGGTAGAACGCGTTGTTGATCTCGACCGTCGGGAAGTGCGCCGTGTACTCCTCCAGCCAGAGCCGCACGGGGACGCCGTCGGGGTAGAGGACCCCTCGCCAGTCCTTGTACTGCCACCCCGACGTGCCGACGAACAAGGTCATACACCCATCAAAGCACTACAGGTACAGCCCCGCGTCCGCCCCGGGCCGCGGCTCCGGCACCGCCGTCGGTGAGGTCCCCCGGCGCAGCGCGTACAGCTCCGCCAGCGTCGCCCCCTCGCGGCCCACGCCCTCCTCGGTGCCGAGCCAGCTCACCGCCTCCCGGCGGGTCAGCGGGCCCACCTCGATGCGGGCCAGGCAGCGGCCGGGGCGGACCACGGCGGGGTGCAGGCGCTCCAGGTCCTCGTTGGTCGTGACGCCCACCAGAACGTTGCGTCCCTGGCCCAGCAGACCGTCGGTCAGGTTCAGCAGCCGCGACAGGGCCTGGCCCGCCGTGTGCTTGGCCTCGCCGCGGATCAACTCGTCGCAGTCCTCCAGGAGCAGCAGCCGCCAGCGGCCCTTGCCCGTCGAATCGTCCTCGCCGATCGCGATGTCCATGAGGTAGCCGACGTCGTTGAACAGCCGCTCCGGGTCCAGCACGCAGTCCACCTGGCACCAGTCCCGCCAGGAACGGGCCAGCGTGCGCAGGGCGGAGGTCTTGCCGGTGCCCGGCGGGCCGTGCAGCAGGAGCAGACGGCCCGCGATGTCCTCCGGGGTCGTCTTCATCAGGCCGTTCATCGCGTCCGCGACCGGCGCCGTGTAGTTCTGCCGGACCTCGTCCCAGGTGCCCGCGGAGATCTGCCGGGTCGTGCGGTGCGGGCCGCGCCTGGGAGAGACGTACCAGAAGCCCATCGTCACGTTCTCCGGCTGGGGTTCGGGCTCGTCCGCCGCGCCGTCGGTCGCCTGGTCGAGGACCTTCTTGGCCAGCTCGGCGTCGGTCGCCGTGACGGTGACGTCGGCGCCGCGGTTCCAGCGGGAGATCAGCACGGTCCAGCCGTCGCCCTCGGCGAGCGTCGCGCTGCGGTCGTCGTCGCGGGCGACGCGCAGCACCCGGGCGCCCGGCGGCAGGAGTGTGGCCCCGGTGCGGACCCGGTCGATGTTGGCCGCGTGGGAGTAGGGCTGCTCGCCCGTCGCGAAGCGGCCGAGGAACAGCGCGTCGACGACGTCGGACGGCGAGTCGCTGTCGTCGACGGTGAGCCGGATCGGCAGCGCGTCGTGTGGGTTCGCAGACATGCCGCCCATGATCCGGCACGGCACCCCCGTACGCACCCGGTTTCTGCGGTGCGTCGGTTGTGTCGCTCCTGTCCCGTGTTCCCGGTCTGTCCTCTACCTCCTGTTACAGAGCTGTGCATCTCCGACATCTGCCCCCACAGGTGTGTTCGCGGATACCGTTGCCCTCGATGGGACGTCATGGGTGGTATACGGGGGCACGGCGGTGGCGGCTCACCGCTCTGCTCGGTGTGGGCGCGGCGGCTCTGGCACTGATCGTGACCCTCCTCAACACGCTTCCGGGCAGCGGCGCGGGCACCGACGGCACCTCGCGCAACGGCGACAAGGTCCACGGCACCCCGACGACCACACCGGACGCGGACACGCCGGAGGTCGGCTGGGGCTTCACCCACACCCAGTTCAGCGCCGACGAGGGCAACTCCGAGGCCACCGAGCGGGTCGCGCAACGGATCGAGGGCGTGGGCGGACTCCCGCAGAACCAGCACATCATGGGCTGGGGCGCCGACAACCCCGAGCCGGTCAAGGGCCGTTACGACTTCGAGGACCTGGACCGGCGCATCGACTTCGTCCGCGCCTCCGGCTCCACACCGATCATCACCCTGTGCTGCGCGCCGGACTGGATGAAGGGCGGCGAGGCGGGCGTCGGCAACACCGACTGGAGCAAGGCGGCCCTGGAGACCGCCCCGGATCCCGCGCACTTCGAGGACTACGCCGCGCTCGCCGCGACCGTCGCCAAGCGGTACCCGGACGTACGCCACTTCATCGTCTGGAACGAGTTCAAGGGCTTCTGGAACAACGCCAGGTCCCGCTGGGACTACGAGGGTTACACCCGGCTCTACAACCTGGTCTACAAGGCGCTCAAGAAGGTCGACCCCAAGATCATGGTGGGCGGCCCGTATCTCGTGATGGACAGCGTCGACCCGCGCTCCGAGGACGCCTCCGCCACCTTCAAGGGGGCTTGGGGCGCGATGGACCAGCGGATCCTGGACGCCTTCGACTACTGGAACAGGAACAAGGCCGGCGCCGACTTCGTGGTCGTGGACGGCTCCAGCTACACCAACGACGACGAACTGCTGCCGAACGAGTTCGCCGCCACCGACAAGTTCACCGCGGTGAGCCGGTGGGTGCGGCAGCGGACCGGCAACCTGCCGCTGTGGTGGGCCGAGTACTACGTCGAGCCCGCCGACAGCAAGGACGAACGCGAGGGCTGGTCCGAGAACCGCAGGGTCGCGGTGCAGGCCGCCGGGATGATCGCGCTGGCCAGGGGCGGCACCACGTCCGCGCTCTACTGGAACCCGGAGAACGAGAAGGGCACGGCCTGCGCGGGCTGTCTGTGGACGCCGACCAGGGGCAGCGGCGGCGGGCGGGAGCTGCCCATGTTCGACCTCGTCAGCCGGTTCGGCAAGGCCTTCCCGCCGGGAACCACGTACCGGACCGTCTCCGTCGCCGCCGACGACGTGCCCAACGTCCGCGTCCTCGCCACCGACAGGACCGTCCTGGTGGTCAACACCCTCGACCGGAGGATCAGCGCACAGATCGACGGGAAGCGGTTCGACATGCAGGCGTACGAGGTCAAGTGGCTCAGCCGCTGACGGTGTCCCAGAACCCGCAGTGATGGCGCAGCCGCTCCGTGCGCGTCGGGACGACGTGGTCCGGTGCCAGGGACAACACCGTCCGCAGGGGCCAGCGGGGTGACGACGGACCGCCGGGGTCGCCGGTGCGGGCGAAGCGGGTCCAGTAGCCGATCATGGTGTCGGCGAGGCGGTGCTGTGCCGCGGTCAGGTCGCCGGGCCGGCCGCCCAGGTCGAAGAGGTACGGCAGTTCGCTCGCGTGCGAGGCGCCGAGCGGGAACGGCGGGGTGCCCGGGGTGAGCGGCGGAGCGTGCTCGTCGGCGAACTCGTACCGCCAGACGGGCACATGGGTGGCGAGCAGGTCGCCGGTGGCCGCCGTCGGGCAGGCGAAGTCGCCGTCGCCGATGACCGCGCCGAACACCGGGCCCCCGTCGGTCCGGTCCACTGGGTACTCGCGGACGATCGCCCTCGCCTGCCCGGGAGAGGGGAAGAAGGCGCTCACGATGTCGGGCCAGGTGTCGGGAGTCACGGGGTTGCCGGCCTGGACGATCCCGGCGGCCCAGCCGTTGCCCTCGTCGTGGTTGTCGCCGATCAGGACGGGGACGTGGTGGAAGCGGCCGGTGGCGATCGCCGCCGCGGGGTCGGCGGGCAGCAACGGGGTCGCGTAGGCGGGCTGTTGGTCGACGGCCTGGGCCGCGAGCAGCCGCGAGACGCGCACGTGACGCAGACACGCCAGGACATCGCGGGCGGAGCCGCAGCCGACCTCCGCCGCGAGACCGGCGCCCGCAGCCCGTGCCGTGGACAGGGGTACGGAGGACGGGGCGAACGGCCGGTCCTGACGACCGGTGCACGGACCGCTCTGGATGATCGCTCGGTCGAAGAGCCCCGCGGCGGCGGGTGAGGCGAGCTGGGCGCAGACGCTGTAGCCGCCCGCCGACTCGCCGGCCAGCGTCACGTTGCGCGCGTCGCCGCCGAAGGCGCCGATCTCGGAGCGGACCCAGCGCAGTGCCGCCTGCTGGTCGGCCAGGCCGAAGGTGCCGGAGCCGGGCAGCCCGTCGTGTGCGAGGAAGCCCAGGGCGCCGAGGCGGTAGTCGACGGTGACGACCACGACGTCGCCACGGGTGGCCATGCGGTGGGCGTCGTACGAGCTGCCCGCTCCGGTGGTGAGGCCGCCGCCGTGCAGCCATACGATCACCGGCCGCGGGCGGGCCGGTCGGGCGCCGTCGGGCGTCGTGACGCCGAGGTGGAGACAGTCCTCGTCGGTGCTGCCCCCGGGCACCTCACCGGCCGGTTGCGGGCAGGCGCTCGCGGGCCGGGTCGCGTCCCGTCCCCCGGACCAGGGGGCCGGACGGTGGGGCGGGGTCCAGCGCAGCCGGCCGACCGGGGGTACCGCGTAGGGGATGCCGTCGAAGGTGCGGTAGCCGTCGTGGACGGCCCCACGCACCAGCCCGTCGCGGGTGTGCACGGTCGTCGAAGGCGAAGGCGAAGGCGAGGTCGAGGTCGAGGTCGAGACGGCTGTCGTGAGCGTGGCCGTCAGGGCGCAGCCCAGGAGGGTCGTCAGGACGCGGTGTGTGGTCATGGTCTCCCCGTTCGGTCAGCCGCCGCCCATGCCGCCCTGTGCGGCGATCATGGTCGTCGGCAGGTTTCGTACGGCCTTCTCCAGGCCGGGCGCGAGGGCGCCGAGGGTCCTCGTGCAGGCGTCGATACGGGACCGGAAGATCTTCCGGTCCCGCCGTGACACGACCGAGCGGACCCCGCCGGTCGCGGCCAGCGCCAGCAGGACGGCGTCGGCGGCCGGAATCTCCAGCACGGGAGCGTTCCCGTGCAGCGCCGTGGACACGCGGGCGTGCAGCGAGGCCGGCAGGGCGCGGTCCGGCACGGTCAGCCGCCGGGTGCCGAAGCGGGTGCGCGGCGGCTTCACGGTGAGGAGCCCCGCCGCGGCGAGTCGGTCCTCCACCTCGGTCAGGGTCCGCTTGCGATGGCGGCGCACCAAGTGCTTCCAGCCGTGCCCGCCGGCCGCGTCGCGCAGGACGCCGTCCAGGACGGGATCGCCGGCCGGTTCCGTGCCGGACACGATGACCTCGCCGTCCGCCTCCGCGAGCCGGCCGCGCATCGCGAGGTCGGCCAGAGCGGCGGCACGGACCAGCAGCTCCGTGCGGGAACGGTCGAAGGGGCCTTCGGCCGTGTCGTCGTGGGCGAGCAGATACATGAGGCACGCCAGGTCGTCGATCACATCTCGACGGTAGGGTCGGCCGCCCGGGCCGCGGATCGGCCGCACGAAGGGTCCGGCACTGGGAACACAGGAGGACCGCCGCCCGGTCTCCTCCCTGAGGAGGAGGACGGTGTCAGGGGCGGCGCGGGCGCACGAGGCCGTGGTCGTAGGCGGCGACGACGGCCTGGACGCGGTCGCGCAGACCGAGTTTGCGCAGCACCGCGGTGACGTGGTTCTTGACAGTGGCCTCCGACAGCCGCAGCCGCCCGGCGATCTCCGCGTTCGACAACGCCTGCCCGATCAGGGTGAGCACCTCCCGCTCACGGCCGGAGAGGCCGGTCAGGGAGGGCGGCGGCGCCGGGTCGGGCGTGGTGCGCAGGAAACGGTCGAGGACGCGGCCGAGCACGGACGGCGCCAGCAGCGCGTCGCCGCGCGCGGTGACCCGGATCGCGTCGACGAGCTCGGCGGGACGGATGTCCTTCAGCAGGAAGCCGCTCGCCCCGGCCCGCAGGGCGTCGACCACATGCGCGTCCACGTCCCACGTGGTGAGCACGAGCACCCGGGCGGCACTGCCCGACTCCGCGATCCGCCGGGTCGCCTCGATACCGTCCACGACGGGCATGCGTACGTCCATCAGCACCACGTCGGGCGCCAGTTCCCGCGTCAGCCGCACCGCCTCCAGGCCGTCGCAGGCCTCACCGACCACCTCCAGGCCGTCCCGGGCATCGATGATCATGCGGAACCCGGTACGCACCAGGGCCTGGTCGTCGGCCACCACCACCCGCAGGGTCATGACACCCGCTCCACCGGCAGCCGTGCCGCCACCTCGAAGCCGCCCCCGGCCAGCGGACCGGCGCGCAGACTGCCGCCCACGAGCCGTGCGCGCTCCTTCATCCCCAGCAGGCCCCGTCCCGCCCCCGGCGCCGAACCGCCCTGCACCTCACGCCCGTTGTCGGTCACCGTGACCCTCACGCAGTCCTCCTCGGCCATCACGCGCACCCGCACCTCGTCGGCGCCGGCCGCGTGCCGCAGCGCGTTGGTGAGGGCCTCCTGGACGATCCGGTACCCCGCCAGGTCCACCGCGGCCGGCAGTCCGCCGGTGACGCCCTCGCGGTGCACGTGCACGGTCATCCCGGTAGCGCGCACGCTGTCGGCCAGCTCGTCGAGGCGCGCGAGCGAGGGCCCCGGATCCCGTCGCTCGCCGGGCTCACCCGCCTCCACCTCCGCCTCGGGGCGGAACGCCCGCAGCAGCAGGCGCAGTTCGCCGAGTGCCGAGCGGGCACCCGTCTCGATGGCCCGCAGTGCCGCACGCGCCTGTTCGGGCCGGTCGGTGAACACGTCGTCGGCGGCGCCCGCCTGGACGACCATCACCGACAGGGTGTGCGCCACGACGTCGTGCACTTCGCGCGCGATCCGCGCCCGCTCCTCCACCACCGCCCGGCGCATCTCCGCCCGCGTCCGCTCCCGCTGCGCCCGGCGCCACTGACCCGCGGTCCACGCCAGGGCCACGGTCAGCAGATACACCGCCAGTCCCGCGGGCCCGCCCGCACCGAACGCCAGTGGTGCGGGCAGGCACATCGCCGCGAGCGCCCACGCCGACACCCGTCGCGGCCTGATGGCCGACAGCACGCACAACGAGATCTGCGCCGCGAGCAATGCCCCCGTCAAGGTCACTTCGGCCAGCAGCCCCCACACCGCGAGCCCCGTCACCGCGTTCACGGCCAGTACGCGTGCCGGGGCCCGTGCCTGCCACCGCAGGGCCCACACCTGGGCCAGGACCAGGGCCACGGCGAAGGGCAGCCGCCGCCCGTGGTCCGTGCCGGCGACGAGCACCGAGGTGCCGAGGACGGCGAGCACCGTCCCGGCCGACCCCCGCCACAGCCTCCGGGCCGTCCGGGGCGACAGCTCGCCCCGGACCTCACCGGCGAACACCTCGTCCGGCCGCTGACTGCTGAGGTCCACGTCCCGAGCCTATCGGCGCCTACTTCATCGTCAGGAACCGCTGCACCAGCGCCGCCAGGAACACCGCGAGCAGCGGCAGCGCGAACCAGAAGCTGCTCTGCAGCCACCGCAGCTGCCGCACCCCCGGCCGCACCGCGACCCGCACCACCTCACGAGCCGAGAGCAGCAGGATCAGCGCCAGCGCGGCCAGCGCCCCCACCACCGACCAGGGTGTCCAGGTGATCTGCGGCCCGATCGGCCCCGGATCGGCCTTCGGGACCTTCCCGGCGGGCTGGTCCCGCAGGGCGTACATGATGACGTCGTCGTTGGTGAGGACCCGCTTGAGCTCCTTGCGGCTGTCGAGGTTGTCGAGCAGCCGCGGCTCCCACGTCCCCGAATAGCCCACGTCGAGGCGCAGATACGTGACCTGACTGACGTTGACCATCAGATACGAGTTCGGGCCCGCGTCCTTCAGCGCCTTGACCAGCCCGGACACCAGCACCGGGTCGGTCGGCGCCAGCGTCGGCACGTACGACACCTTCTCCATGTCCTGCGCGCCCCACGGCATCGCCGGCGTCACGTTGTTCAACGTGTCGTTGGACAGCCACAGCAGCCGGACCGTCGGATCGTCGTGGGCGTACACGTATTCCATGGCGGCGACCTCGCCGGGCTGGATCCGCTCGAACGGCTCGTTGCCCCACCGGGCCACCAGGAAGCCGCCGACGAGCAGCAGACCCGCCATGAGCGCGGCCACCGGGGCGAGGCTGACCCGGTCCTTCTCGCGCTCCTTCGCGGTGACCCCGGTACGCGGGAAGAGCGCCAGCGCGGCGAGCAGGCCGGCGCCCGGCAGGGCGAACATGAAGACCCGCAGCGCCATCTCGCCGCCGTAGGACTGCATGCCGAAGCCGAGGAACGGCACGAAGGTCAGGACGAGCAGGGCGGCTTCCCGGTACTTGTGGTCGCGGCGGCGCCACCAGCCGTAGCAGGCCAGCGCCATGACCCCGCCGGCCAGCAGCACGCGTACGTACAGGACCAGCTTGTGGGTCGAACTGCCGCCCTCGATACGGCCGGAGACCGACGAGGAGACGTTGCCGCCGACGCCGCCGACCCCGCCGAACAGGTCGTCGAAGTGTCCCGACCAGTACGGCTCGGCCATCCAGCCGATCCAGGCGGCGACCATGACGGCGAACAGGACGGGCAGACCGCGCAGTTCGCTGCGGCCGATCAGGACGAGCACCGCCAGCACGCCGAGCATCACGAACGGGGTGAGTTGGTGGGCGGGCACGCTCGTCGCGAACAGCCCGATCAACACCGCGAGCAGAAGGGCGCGTTGGCGGCGGTTGGTCGGCTCGACCTCCGCCTCGCCGGGCCGCCTCTTCGTCCAGATCACGCGCGGGGCGCGGAACCAGACGAGCAAGATCGCCACGAACACCAGGTACAGCAGATAGGTGAAGCCCTGCGGGGAGAAGTAGTCCTGGCCGACCCAGCCGCTGAGCACGAAGATCCAGATGCCGGTCCACTTGGCCCGCCAGCTCGCCCGCATGTGCCTCACGAGCAGGAACATCGGTACCAGGTAGGCGAGTTGGATCGCCGTCGGCCACCAGCGGATGATCTCGGTGAAGTCCGTGACCCCGCAGGCCTGCGCGACGAACGCGGCCGCCGCGAAGAAGCCCGGCCAGCTCCAGCGGGCATCCAGGTCGGGCACGGCGGAGCCGGTCCGGTCGATGTAGTCGATGAACCCGAGGTGCTGCCAGGCCGTCGCGAACCGCGGCTCCGCCTCGATCACCCCCGGCAGCGCGTGCAGCGAGAACACGGTCGCCACCAGCGTGACCAGCAGCAGTGCCTTGTGCTCGCGGCCCAGCCAGAGCAGCGAGGCGAAGACCACGACCAGCAGGGCCGCCCCGGCCAGTGTGGGCAGCGGCAGGACCGAGATCAGCCCGAGCCCGCCCATCCGGTCCAGGTCGGCCTCGCCCAGGCTGAGCGCCGGCACCCAGTACAGGAGCAGTGCGACGCCCAGCAGGCAGCCGAGGAACACCCCGAGCCAGGTGGGCTGCAGTCGTTCCCGCAAGGAGAGGGGCCGCGGCGGCTCCGCGGACCGTGGCACCTCCTCCGGTACGGCGGGCTCCTCCGGTACGTCGACCTCCTTGCCCGCGTCGAAGGACACCTCGAACGGCGCGTCCACCTCGGTCTCGGACGGACCCACCGAGGAATCGGACCCTGGTTCCCGCTCTTCCACGGGCAGCCCGAGTTCGGGCAGCTTCTGCAGCGCCCACGTCGGCCGGTCGCGCGGCACACCGGGCACCGGGGTGCCGGTGGGCGGAGTGCCGGGGCCCGGGCGTACGTCGGGACGGCGTTCCTGGTGGTCGAAGTCGACGTGGATACCCAGCGCGAGGGTGTCCTGGTCGAGCGCCCAGCCGGGTCGGCGGGTGCGGCCCGCGGCCGGTACCTCGCGCGCCCCGAGGTCGGCGAGGTCGCCGTCGGGAGCCGCGCTCGCCGGCAGCTCGGGGGCCGGTGCGAGCCGGATCGTCCGGTACAGCTTGGGCGCCGCGATCGAGACGATCACCGCGAGCGAGGAGATCTCGGCGACACCCGCTCCGGTCAGCCCCATGCGGGGCAGGAGCAGCAGCGTCAGACCGAGCACCAGCACACACAACAGGCCCTGCAGCCAGGCGAGTCCGGAGGTGCGGCTCTGCGCGCGCAGCACCGCGAAGTACGTCTCCATGACGACCCGCAGCACCGCGCCGACGGCGAACCAGCGCAGCAGCGGGGTGGCCGCGTCCGCGTAGCCCGATCCGAACACACCGAGGATCCAGGGCGCCCCGAAGAACAGGATGCCGGCCACCGGCAGCATGATCCGCGCCATCCGCTTCAGCGCGGCACGGGTGTTGGCGGCCAGGCGCCCCGGGTCGTGCGAGCCCTCGACGGTCAGGGAGGCGCCCATGTTGATGGCGAGCAGGTTGCAGGTGCCGCCGATCGTCGTGGTGATGTAGAAGTACGCGTTGTCCTGGGAGCTGACCTGCGAGGCCACGATCACCGGGACCAGATAGACCACGGCGAGCGAGAACAGCGAGCCGGTGTAGTCGCCCGCGAGGAAGCGCCCGATCTCCCTGAGGGAGGGCGGCTTCGCGTGGTCCTCGGTCGCCTTCACATGGCGCGGTGCCAGGCGCCGGAACACCATCCAGCCCAGCGGCAGCACGGAGACCGCGATCGCAGCGACCCACGACACGAAGACACCGGCCGTCGGGATCGCCACCGCGAACGCGACCAGCAGCCCCAGCTTCACCGCGGAGAACACGGTGTTGCCGACCGGCACCCACAGCGCGCTGCGCAGCCCGGTCAGCACGCCGTCCTGGAGCGTGAGCACATTCCAGGCGACGACTGCCGCGATGAAGCCGAGGCCGTTCACCGGTCCGTGCAGGAAGCGGTACGACGGCCCCCACGCGTCCAGGGTGAGCAGGAAGGCGACCGCGGCGATGGCCACGAGCACCGAACTGCCCGCGTACGTGCGGGCGATGAGACGCCCGGTGGCCCGGCCCGCGACCGGTATGAAGCGGGCCAGCGCCCCGGTCAGGGTCACCGCGGTCAGTCCCGCGAGGAGTTTCATCGCGGCGATCGCGGCGGAACCCTGGCCGACCGCCGACTCGGAGTAGTAGCGGGCGGCCGCCAGCCAGAAGCCGAGGCCCAGCACCGCGGAGATACCGGTGTTGAGCATCAGCGCGTAGGCGTTGCGGAACAGCTGGTTGCCGCCGCCCGCACCCCTGCCCAGTCCGGGCAGCCGAAGACGGCGCCCCGACTGCTCGGGCGCCTTCGCCGCGGTCGACTCGGGCTCGGTCGTGGTCGTCGTGTCAGACACGGGAACGGGAGACCTTCCGGCGGACCTGTCGTGCTCTTCGGACCAACGCGTACCCCTTGGTGAGGGCACGGTCCCTGGCGAAGTCCCGGGCGATCGCCCGGCCCTGGACGAGCCGCTCGAACTCCTCGGCCGTGGTGCCGCGCCGCACGGTGAGGCGGGTGAGCGCGTACGGCCCCTGGCGGCGCCGTGCGAGGCCGTTGTTCACGGCGAGCGCCTGGCCGTACCCCGTCTCGCGCACCGCCTCGCGGACCCGGCGGCTGGAATAGCCGTACGGATAGGCGAGCGAAGCCGGCGCGGTGCCGAGTTCGTCGGTGACGATCTCCCTGGAGTGGATCAGCTCGTGGCGCAGCGCGGTGTCGTCGAGCTGGTCGAGCTGCGGGTGCGTGTGGGTGTGGCCGCCGATCTCGACGTCCGCCGTGGCGAGTTCGCGGACCTGGTCCCAGTCCAGCATGGTGTCCAGTCCGCCGCCCATGTCGTACGGCCCCCGGATCCAGCCCGTGGAGACGAACACCGTGGCCGTGAAGCCGTGCTTGGCGAGCACGGGCAGGGCGTGCCGGTGGACGCCCTCGTAGCCGTCGTCGAAGGTGATCAGGACGGGCCGTTCGGGCAGCGACCGGCCGTCGCGCCAACGCGCCGCGAGATCAGCCGTCTTGACCGGCGTGAGTCCCAACTCTCCGACGAGCTCCATCTGCTGGGCGAAGGACTCGGGGGACACCGACAGCACCCGGGTGGCGTCGTTCGGGTCGGTGGCGACCGCGTGGTACATGAGGATCGGTACGGGCGGCTCAGCCATCTCTCTCCCCCTGTATCTCCACGACCGAGAACGTGGCTCCGCCCCGCCGCGCCCGGAGGGTGCCGACCACATACCCGCCGGCCGCGGTGAGCACCCCGGCGACGATCGCGCCCGCCCGGCCCGCGCCGCCCGGCCGGGACAGCGCGGCGTCCCGCAGCCCGCGTACCACCCCGGACGGCAACACCCTGGTGGCGTACCGGCGCTCCGACTCAAGTCCCTTGTCCGCACCCACACTTCGGGCCACCAGAGCCTTGGACAGGCCCTCCGCGTACGCACGCGTGCGGAAGTACCCGAAGTGCTCGCGCGCCTCGGGCACCCGGTGGTGGATCACCGCCCGGTCGTCGATCAGCAGGACCGCGTCCGCTCTGGCCCGGCTCAGCCGGATGCACAGCTCCGTCTCCTCGCAGCCCAGCGGGCGCTTGTCGCCGTCCCGCCCGATGCCGGTGGCGAAGCCGCCCGCCGCGTCGAAGGCGCTGCGGCGGAAGGAGGCGTTGCCGCCGAGGACGTTGCGCACCCGGACCAGGCCGGACGGGATGCCCTTGTAGGTGCAGCCGACCACCCAGTCGAACTCCTCCGGGAACCAGGCGGGCCGGCGTCCCGACGCCCAGATCGGCACCGTACGGCCGCCGACCGCCATGACGTGCGGGTCCGCGTATCCCGAGGCGAAGTGGCGCAGCCAGTCCTGCTCGGCGACCGCGTCGTCGTCCAGGAAGGCGATCACCTCGCCGCGCGAGGCGGCGATCCCGGTGTTGCGGCCCGCGGACAGGCCACGGGGGCCCGCGTTGGCGAACACGCGGACCTCCCCGACCTCCTTGTACTCCTTGGTCAGCCGGTCCAGGAGCGCCGGATTGTGGTCGACGACCAGCAGCGTCTCCAGGGCGGGGTACGACTGCGTCCGCACCGAGGCGACCGCCGCGAGGATGTCCTCCCAGCGGTCCTCGGTGTACACGCAGATCACGACGGAGATGTCGGGATCGCTCAAGACACCTCTCCCCGGACCGAGTCGAGCATCGGCGAGCGATGGGCGCGGCGGCGCAGCGCACGCCGGTTGGACCGCTCCCCGAGGATCACGTTGAGCACCCGGAACCCGTCCCGGACGGCCCGCAGATTGCTCGCGCCGTGGATGCGGAGGTACTCGTAGCTCGGAATCTCCTGCACCTTGAGCCCCGCCTTGACGACCCGGATGTTCATCAGGGTCTCCACCTCGAAGCCCGTGCAGTCGAGGTCGATCTTGTCGAGGCAGTGCCGCCAGAAGGCGTTGTACCCGTAGCAGAGATCCGTGTAGCGGGCGCCGAACTTGCGGTTGACGATGGTGCACAGCGCCCAGTTGCCGAGCTTGCGGATGAAGGTCATGTCGTCGGTGCCGCCGCCGTTGGCGAAGCGGGACCCCTTGGCGAAGTCCGCGCCCGAGACGAGGGCGGAGACGTAGGAGACGATCTCGTTGCCGTCGGCCGAGCCGTCCGCGTCGATCATGACGACGATGTCACCGGTGCAGGCCTCGAACCCGGTGATCAGGGCGTCCCCCTTGCCCTTGCCGTGCTGCTTGACGACCTTCACCTCGGGCCACAGCTCGCGGGCCACCGCGACGGTGTCGTCCGTGGAGTTGCCGTCCACCAGCACCACTTCGTGGATCCAGTCGGGCAGCGTCTTGAAGACGTACGGAAGGTTCTCCGCCTCGTTCATGGCGGGTATGACGACACTCACCGGTGGCGTGATGGCCAGGTGAGTGGAGATGGGCCGGTACTGGCTGGCTGTCGGCACATCCTGGCCCGCAGCCGCCGGGCGCAGAACTGAACTCATGAGTCTGGTTCCCTCTCGTCCGGTGGACCGCCCGCCCCTGGGCGGTCCGGCTTTTTGCTCCGGTTCGAAAGGGGGGTTCTCACTCACGGCATGCCGGAAGGAATCTCCGTACGCGCCGGGTGAGCTGGCAAAGCTGGCCGACCGCCGTCGTGCTGTGCTTGTTCAGAGAAACGACAGCCGGTCGCGCGGCACGACTCGGTCACAAAGTGCGGTCACCGAGCACGGCACCCCCCTACCGCGCCCCGCGCCCCCGTCGCGGTCCTTGAGCCCTCCCCTAGAGCCGCTCGATGACGGGACGGTGCGGGTGTGATGTATGACGGTATTGACGTTTGGACCTGTATGGCAAGACCTGAAACGAGGCCTCACGTTTTTGTTGGTTTGACCGTTACAGTCGCACCGGAGCGGATCTTTCCCACTTTCTTCAACATTCTGTCGGCGGGTTCGAACAGCTCCGGCCGCGCCACCACGGCGTTGCGCAGTGCCCGCACCGGCACCCGGCGGACGCGGTGTCCGACCGCGACCGGGTGACGACGGGTCACCCACCCCTCCGACACGGTCAGTTCCCGTGTCTTCAGGGAGTCCTTGTACTCCTTCTGACCCCGGCCCAGATCGAGGTACGCGACGCCGTCGGCGGCGGCCGCCTCGGCCATGCGCAGATGCAGGACCAGGCCCGGGGAATACTTCGCGTACTGCGGGTCGTACGCCGGGAACCAGCAGGCCAGGACGCGTTCGGTGCGCAGCCCGAAGTGGGCGGCGACCGGCTTCCCGTCGGCGTACAGCACCGAGAGGATCCCGGCGAACGGCTCGGAGCGGGTGTGGAACAGCTGCTCCACCAGCCGGGCGATCCACTCGTGCGCGAAGCGGTCGCTGCGGCCGGTCCTGCGGTACTGGGCGGACTTCCAGCCCATCAGGGTGCGCAGGGCGGCCGGGTCGCGCTCGTCGTGGACGTAGCGCACCTCGCTCGCCGCGCGGGCCAGCCGGCGCTCCTTGGCGAGTGTGGTGCGGGTGAACTTCGGGGAGCGCTCCCGCAGCCCGGCCAAATACGTCTCGTACCCCTGGTCGACGTCCATGACCGGAGAGGGGAACCTGGCGGAGGCCTCCGCCTCGAACGGCCCCTGGCCCTCCACCAGATGATCGAACTCCCAGACGGCGAGCCCGCAGGCGCGCAGCAACTCCCGCGCGTCCCAGGTGAATCCGGGCCGGTGCACCACTCCCTGGGCGTCCGAGATGCCCAGGCCGACAGCCCGGCCGACACCCGCGGCGGTCCGCTGGAAGGGGAGGAACGCGGCGGGCTCGCCCCGCTCCCGTACGACGGCGATCCGCACGCCCCGTCTGCACCGGCCCACCGCGAGCGCGAACTCGGGGGACAGGAAGGGGTTCGCGAGCTCTGGTGAGCCCTGGAGATGGGCCTTGGACTGCAGGGCGGTCCACGCCACCCGGTCGGCCGTGCTCAGCTCGCCGGGGCGGTACACGCTGATGTCCACGTCAGAGGTCCTGCCCCTTCGCCGCGCGGCGCCGCCGCATCAGCACCAGCAGGAGGACGAGGACACTGATCACGGTCACCGCCAGGACGCCGCCGCGCGCCGACCAGCGGTGCGTGGCCAGCATGCCCTGGGCCACCAGCATGTCGAGGACGACCGAGCCGGCCAGTGAGGCCAGCACGCGGGCGAACGGATCGAAGCCGCGCAGCGCGGCGGCGATACCGGCGGCGGGTGCCGCGAGCAGGAAGAAGAGCGTGAGCGGGGCGCGCAGCGGTGAGTCGGAGCCGATGAGCGCGAGCAGTGCGCCGCATCCCGCCACAGCGGTCGCGGCGCCGGCGAGCAGGGGCGTCAGGTCTCTGCCCGACGTACCCGAAGACGTTTCGGTATGTGTGGTCTGCATGGGCGACGTTTCCCCCCAGAAAGCGCCGGATGCCGGGCTTCAATGTCGCGCAGTGCCTGGGGGACCGTCAAGAGCGCGCAATGCCGCGGTCCATGGCGACCGCACCGATTTTGGCATGGACACTTCCCGTCGGTGCGTGTCGTTGCTACGACGGATACGGCAGAGATCCTGCTAAAGGGAGGTTCCATGAGACGTTCCCGATTTGCCGCGTACGTCGGCTCGCTCCTCCTAGCCCTCGCCGCAGTCCTCACCGGGACAGGCACCGCGCACGCCACCCAGGGCCCTTATGTGGCCCTGGGAGACTCCTATTCCTCGGGTGTCGGCGCGGGCAGCTACATCAGTTCGAGCGGCGACTGCAAGCGCAGCACGAAGGCCTACCCCTACCTCTGGGCGGCCGCCCACTCACCCTCGTCGTTCACGTTCGCCGCATGCTCGGGCGCCCGTACGGGTGATGTTCTGGCGAACCAGCTGACCCCGCTCAGCTCCGCCACCGCCCTCGTCTCCATCAGCATCGGAGGCAACGACGCCGGTTTCTCCGACGTCATGACGACCTGTGTGCTCCAGTCCGACAGCTCCTGCCTCTCCCGGATCAACACCGCGAAGGCGTACGTCGACTCGACGCTCCCGGGCCAACTGGACACCGTCTACTCGCAGATCAGCGGCCGGGCCCCCAACGCCCACGTGGTCGTCCTCGGCTACCCCCGCTTCTACAAGCTCGGCACCACCTGCCTCGGCCTCTCCGAGACCAAGCGGAAGGCCATCAACGACGCCGCCGACTACCTCGACACCGCGATCGCCAAGCGGGCCGCGAACCACGGCTTCGCCTGGGGCGACGTCCGCTCCGCCTTCACCGGCCACGAACTCTGCTCCGGCAGCGCCTGGCTGCACAGCCTCAACCTGCTCAACATCGGCGAGTCCTACCACCCGACCGCGGCCGGCCAGTCCGGCGGCTATCTCCCGGCCCTGAACAGCGCGGCCTGATCCCCTCTCACGGGGACGCAGTGGGGGAGGCCTCGCCGGTGCCGGTCGGGGTCTCCGCCACGCAGGTCAGCGAGAAGGGGACCGGGTTGGACGTCTCCTCGACGGGGTCGCGGACCTCCACGCTGACGGTGTCCTGGAACGTCCCGCTGTCGTCCTGCGTGGTGACGAACCGCCTGTCCTCCTGGGTCCTTCCGCCCCCGGCCGGGAAGGAGAGCGTCTTCCAGTTGCCGTTCACCGAGCCGTTCTTCGAGACCCAGCGGTACGTCACCGTCGCCGGGAGCCGTCCGACCGTCAGCCTGACCGTGAAGGTGGGCGCCGCGGACCTGTCCGGCGGACACGAGCCCGTGTAGTCGGTGTTCGAGCCCGCCAGCGACACGTCCACCGACTGCGGCGGAGGCGCGCTCGTGGTGCTCTTGCTCGGACTCGGGGAGGGGGTGTCCTCACCGGTCTGGTCCGTCGCGGTCTGCGCGGGCGAACTCACCGCCGGAGTGGTGTCCTTGGCGGTCTCCCCGTCCTTGTCGCCGTTGTCGTGGTTCAGCAGCGCGTACGTCAGCCCCGCGATCGCCAGCGCGACGGCCAGCACGCCCACGACCAGGACGACACCGGCGCGGCGGTTGCGCTCCGGTGCTCTTGAGTGCGTGGTGACAGGAGTGGAGGTCGGGGTGGGCGCGGCCCGGTACGGGGCCGTCGGCGGCTCCTGGGGGAAGGGAGCCGCGACGGTCGGGGCGTACGGCCCCGCCTGCACCGCGTCCGCCCGGGGCGTGCCGCCCGCCCCGATGATCCGCAGCTCCTGCTCGGCCCGGTCGGCCGGCAGCCGCTGCGCCGGATCCTTGCGCAGCAGCCCCTCGATCACCGGGGCCAGCGGACCGGCCCGGTACGGCGGCGGCAGCTCCTCGTCCACGATCGCGCGCAGGGTGCTGAGCGGGGTGTTCTGCCGGAAGGGGGAGTTGCCCTCGACGGATGCGTACAGCAGCACACCCAGCGACCACAGGTCGGACTCCGGGCCCGGGGTGCGGCCGAGCGCGCGCTCCGGGGCCAGGAACTCGGGGGAGCCGATGACCTCGCCCGTCATCGTCAGCGCCGAACTGCCCTCGACCTGGGCGATGCCGAAGTCGGTGAGCACCACGCGGCCGTCGTTCGACAGCAGCACGTTGGCGGGCTTCACGTCCCGGTGCAGCACCCCGGCCTCGTGCGCGGCCCGCAGCGCGGAGAGCACCTCGGCGCCGATGTGCGCAGCCCGCTGGGGGCTCAAGGGGCCCTCGGCGTCCAGGAGTTCGGCGAGCGAGATGCCGCGCACCAGCTCCATGACGATCCACGGGCGGCCGTCCTCGGTGGCCACGTCGTACACCGTCACCACATTGCGGTTGGCGACCCGCGCCGCGGCCCACGCCTCGCGCTCGAGGCGGGCGTACAACCGCTCGACCTCGTGGGTCGCCAGTCCGTGCGGCGCGCGCACCTCCTTGACGGCGACCTCGCGGTGCAGCACCTCGTCACGGGCGCGCCACACGGTCCCCATGCCGCCCTCGCCGAGCGGGGACAGGAGGCGGTAGCGGCCCGCGATCACTCGTTCACTGCCCGGTTCTTCGGACACGGGCGTCCCCCATTCGCATCCGGGCGAAATCTCCACTCCGCGTGATGTCGCACGTGAATTCTGTACAAAAGTAGCTCAGCCGAGTGCGGATGCCGCCCCCTTGAGCACCAATCCTGCCCCGAGAGCCACCACGACGAACGCCGACATCAGGGGCGCGGTCCTGCGCACCAGAGCGGTCATCGGGCTCGCGGCCAGGCGGGGGCGCCTGTCCAGCAGCCGTGTGACTCCACTTCCCAGCCTGACGACGGCGAATCCGGCCGCGGTCAGGGTCAGGGCGAGCCCGACGCCGTACGCCACGACGAGCAGCAGACCGAACCATGCCTGTCCCAGCGCGGCGGCTCCGACGAGCACGACGACGGCGGAGGGACTGGGCACGAGACCGCCGGCGAAGCCGAGCAGGATCGTGCCGCGCACGGTCGGGGCGACGGCGTGGGTGTGGGTGAAGCCGCCGTGCGAGTGTTCGAGGGCGTGGGGGTGGTCGTGCGGGTGCGGGTGATCGTGGCTGTGCCCGTGATCGTGGGTGTGACTGTGCCCGTGATCGTGGCTGTGTCCGGGCGTGTGTCCGTGCGCGTGCTTCACCTCCGTCGCCGGGGCGGTCTCCGCGTGCGCGGCGACCAGGGCCAGCGAGCGTTTCTCGGCTTTTTCGGCGTGGGGCGCGTGGTCGTGGGTGTGCCCGGGCGCGTGCGTCTCCGCCGTCGCCGGGGCCGCCTCCGTGTGGGCGGCGACCAGGACCAGTGAGCGTTCCTCGGGCTTTTCCGCCTCGTGCGCGTGGCCGTGCGCGTGGTCGTGTCCGTGCTGGTGCGCGCGCGTGCGCAGGGCCCGGCGCAGGAGGGTGACGCCCGCCGCGGTCACCATCACCCCGCTCGCGATGCCCAGCCAGGCGATCACGGAGGGAGCGGCCGCCGAACCGGCCGTGACGAGGAGGCCCAGGGCGACCACGCCCAGGGTGTGGGTGACGGTCACGGAGGCGGCCAGCGGCAGGACGTCCTTCATTCGGGCCTTGCCGCCGCGGGCCGCGGCCACCGCGGCCATCAGGGTCTTGCCGTGACCCGGGGCCAGCGCGTGCATCGCGCCGAGGACGACCGCGATGAGCAGGGCGAGCGCGGCGAAGCCGATGGTGAGGTCGTGCCGGGCGACCAATGAGTCCAGGGCCCGCGTCCAGCGGTCGGCGCCACGGGGCAGCACGGAGGCGGCGGGGGCGTTCGAGCGTTCCTCGGCGAGGGCGGCACCGCCGGGCCGCACGTGCAGGGAGGCGGTCACGGTGTCGGCGGGGGAGGAGAGCAACTCCTGCGGATACGTGGTCAGTTCGTCCGAGACCGACTTCGTGGGGACGTCCGACCTCGTGAGCGTCATGCGGTCGCCGCGCGCGGTGATCTCGCGCCAGCCGGGGCCGGAGTCGGTGCCCGCGCTGTGGAAGCCGAGCGTGACGGTGGCGTCCTCGGGCATCGGGGCGGTCAGCCGGCACTCCACGCGCAGGGTGTTCAGGCCGGCCTGACCGGGACGCAGACGCGCGTGGCTGGACCGCACGCTCAGGGCGACCGTACGGCCGTCGACGCTGACCTTGCCGCCCGTCGCCGCCTTTTCGCAGCGCTGGGCGGCCCACTCGGTCATGCCGAGCTTCTCGAGGTCCGGCTTGGCCTGGGTGGCCGGGATCTCGGCGAGGTCCTCGACGTGGTCGACGCGGAGCAGACCGGGGGTGGCGACGAGACCGTCGTAGCGGTTGACGGTGAAGTTGCCGAGGGGGTGGGCGCTCGCGCTGCTGGAAGGGAGCAGCGCGAGCGCACAAGCCGCCGTCAGGACGGCCGTGAGGGACGCGAACAGACGGCGGGGCTTCACTTGGACGCCTCCTTGAGAGCCTTGCGGGCCTCGCGGGCGCCGAGGGGGGAGAAACCGGGGTTGAGCTTCAGGGCGGAGCGGAGGTGGCTCCGGCCTTCCTTCTGGTCGCCCGCGGCGAGTTCGACGATCCCGCGGTGGTAGAGGAAGGAGGCGTTGCGGTAGCCGGTGGCGGTGGCCTGCCGGGCGTACGGCAGGGCCTCCTTGTCACGGCCGTTCACGTGCAGGGCCCAGGCGAGGGCGTCCGCGGTGTGCACGGTGTGCCGGCGGGCCCACTCGGCGCGGGCGGCCTTCAGCGCGGCGGCCTTGTCACCGTGGTCGGCGGCGGCCATCGCGGTGTCGAGATCGGCGTTGACGCCGTTGGCGCGGGCGAGCGCCGTCCAGGCGTCCACGAGCGCGTACTGGTCCTGGGCCTTCGCCTTGTCGCCGTCGGCGCCGCGGTCCTCGTACAGCTCCCCGAGGGCGACGAGAGGCCCGGGCAGCGGGTAGCGGGCCACGACGGCCTCCATGCCCTTGATCGCGGCGGCACGGTCCCCGCTCGCGGCCTGGGCGCGGGCCCTGCCCTCCAGAGCGGGGAGGTAGGCGTCGTCGGCGGCCAGCGCGCGGGCGTAGTCGGTCAGGGCCGTGTCGTAGTCGCCCTGGTTCCAGGCGAGTTGGCCCAGCGCCGAGGCCACGTAGGCGATGTCGCCCGGGGTGGTCGCGGTGGCCAGGGCCCGCTCCAGGACGGTGCGGGCGGTACGGACGTCACCGCGGAGTTCGTGGACGTAGGCGTAGCGGGTGAACACCGGGATGCCGGGCCGCCGTTCGTCCGCCAGGTCGGCGGCCTTCGAGGCGTCGTCGTAGCGGCCGAGTTCGACGAGGGCGTCGATCCGGGAGGAGAGGGCCCGCTCGCTGTAGGGGTTTTCCTTCAGGGTCTTGTCGGCGTAGGCGAGGGCGTCCTTGAAGTCGTGCCGGGCGGCGGCGAGTGCGGCGAGACCGGTGACTGCCTGTTCGTTGTCCGGCGACAACTTCATGGACTTCTGCAGCACTTGCTCGGCCTGCCGGTACCGCGACGGGTCGCCCTTCGTCCGCGCCTGTTCGACGTAGGCGAGCCCGAGGCCGGCCCAGCCGCCGAAGTCCTTGGGCTGACTGCGGAGATGGGCCTGGAGCGCGCGGATGCTCGCGTCGAGATCCCCGGCAGCCATGAGTCCGGGCGACACCGCCGACGAGGAACTGGCGACCGTGGCGGTGCCGCCGCCGTCCCGCAGCGCCCCGAAGGCGATCGACCCACCCGTCAGCGCGACGGCCAACAGTGCCGCGCACCCGGCGAGTTGAGCGGCCCGCCAGCGCCGCCCGGCCTCGGAGACCCGCCGCACGGCGGCGGCCTTCTCGTCATCGGCCTGAGCAGAGGGCTCCACGGCCTCCGGCGAACCGCTCTGCTCGTCCTCGGGTGCGCTGTCGGTCGTAGACCCGGACATGCCCTCTCCTGATTCGTTCGTTATCGATCGTGTACTGCGGCGCGGCCCGCACCGTGGGGGATGAGTTGTGCGGGCCGCGCCAGTGAAAGGGGGGTGAGACGAGGGCTGTCAGGGGCGCGGGGCTGTGTCGATCTGCGGCTCCGCCGCGGGGCGCGACCAGCCCCCCACACCCGCGGCCGCCAGACGACGGACCGAGGCACCCCAGTAGGCACTGTCTGCCTTAGTAGGCACGCCCCCGCACTCGACGCCACCACATCAGCGCCGCCCCGATGAGCGCGATACCCGCGGCCCCCGCACCCGCGGACCCGGCGATCAGACCCATGTTGTCCGACCCGGAGGACCCCGCCGGGGACAGCGCGTCCCCGAGCTGGTTACGGACGTCGTTCCCACCGGACGTGCCCTTGGCGAGCGGACCCCGCGAACCCTCCGTGGGCAGCGCCACGTACGGGAACGACTTCTCGAAGTCCTTGTCGTTCTTGTCGACCGCGTCACCGAGGTCGTTCTTGGACCCGACCAGCTCGCCCTCGACGACCTGGAGCGAGGCGTCGATCACGTCGTCGGTGAGCCGGCGACCGTTCGGGAATCCGGCGTTGTCGCCATCAAGCACACCGAGCCGCTTCGGAGAATCGGTGGGCTTGATGGACGTGTTGAGGCGCAGTTCCTCCGCGGGGCGGACGTGGGGCGGCTGGTTCAGCCCCTTCACACCCTTGAGGAAGACGTCCACGAGGTCGTTGCGCGGCTCCTTCGGGGCGGGGATCTTGTAGATCGCCTCGATGAGCTTCGGCAGTTCGGGGTTGGTCACGTTCTTCAGGAACTGCGCGTCGTAGTACGGCTGCGACGCGTTGAACTTGTCCTTGTCCTTGAGCGGGTTGACGACCTCGTTGACCAACGGGTTGCCGAGACGCGAGACCTGGGAGTAGTAGCCCTGCGCGTTCCTGCGCTGGGTCGTCGACCAGATACCCACGACCGGCTGGTGCGAGGACTCGGCGATCATCTCCGTCGGGACCTGCAGGGCGATCGAGTTGACGTTGTAGCCCTTGAGCGTGTCGTTGCCGACCTCGCTGAGGTTCCCGCCGTACAGCAGGTCGAAGACGCGCAGGTCGGCGAAGAACGGGTCGTCGGCCTGGCCGGCGAAGGCGGTCGCGTCACCGGGAAGCTTGTAGACCGCCTGGTCGCGCAGCTTCTCGTAGTTCGGCATGGACGCCTTGCCGACGTTCGACGGAGCCACCGGGATGTCGTCGGCGACCTTCGTCTTGTACTCGACCTTCCCGTACTTCAGCCGGAAGAGCTCGATGTCGTACGTCTGCGTGACGTTCAGGTCCGGGTCGTCGAGGCTGTCGACCACGCCCGTGTTGTACAGGAACGACTTCTTGTTCTTGACGTGCGTCTTGAACGTGAAGCGGTACAGCAGATCGCCCTGTCCGTCACCGTTGTTGTCGATGTGGAGGTCGTACTGCGCGTCCTCGGCGAACTGGTAGAAGTTCGGCCCGCCCCCGGGCTCCTCGAAGGGGATCCAGTTGGCGACGATCGTCGTCGAGTCCGGCTTGTCGGGGCTGACGAACGCGTACACGTCGGTGTTGTCGTACTGGGGGTCGCCCGAGATCAGCGGGGCCTCCCGGTGACTGGAGGCGGAAGCCGCCCCCGGTTCCAGCGTGGCCACACCGGCGGCTGCGAGCCCGCCGGCGGCCAGCGCGCCACATACGAGGGTCGCAAGGCTCCTGCGTCGCGAGCCACTCCTGGAGATAGGTGTCATGCCGTCCGTCCTCAGTCCAACTTGCCTGACGCTCGGTGATTCGGAGCGGTGGGCGGGCCGGATTGGTCGAATCTCAAAACTTCTTTTCTGCTGCTCGACCCGCACTTTCGGCCTTCTCATCCGTAACCCCATCCGGAGGTGTGTTCGTTGCGAATACCACGTGGGGCGGGACGGCCCAGGTGCGGCTTTGCGGGAGGGGGCGACGAGTTGGAGGCTGACGAGCTTCTGGTGCTCGTGGCGGGCGGGGACCAGAGGGCGTTCGAGGAGCTCTACGGGGTCGTGGCCGGACCGGTGTTCGGGCTCGTACGCCGAGTGGTGCGTGACCAGGCGCAGTCCGAAGAGGTGTCACAGGAAGTGCTGCTCGAACTCTGGCGGTCCGCCGCGCGGTTCGACCCCGCCAAGGGCAGCGCGATGTCCTGGATCCTCACCCTCGCGCACCGCCGCGCCGTCGACCGGGTGCGCAGCGCCCGTGCGGCGGGAGAGCGCGAGCAGCGGGAGGCGAACCGGGCCCACCCCCCTGCCTTCGACCACGTGACCGAGGAGGTCGAGGCGGGCCTCGAACGCGAGTGGGTGCGCCGGTGCCTGGAGCGGCTCACCGAACTCCAGCGACAGTCCGTCACCCTCGCCTACTACGACGGCTACACGTACCGTGAAGTGGCCGAGCGGCTCTCCTTGCCGCTGGGTACGGTGAAGACGCGGATGCGCGACGGGCTGACCCGGCTGCGCGAGTGCCTGGGAGGTGTCGCATGAGTCTGAGTGACCGGTTCCGCAGCGAGGACCTCCATTCCCTGGCGGCTCCTTACGCGCTCGACGCGCTGGAGCCCGCCGAGCGGATTCGCTTCGAGCGGCATCTGGCAGGCTGCGACAGCTGTCCCGCCGAGGTGCGGGCGCTGTCCGAGGACGCGGTGCGGCTCGCCTGGTCCGCGGCGGCCCCGGCGCCGCCCGCGATGCGCGACCGGGTACTGGCCGCCGTGCGCGCGACTCCGCAGGACCCCGTCTCGCTTCGGGAGCCGGCCCCGCACCACGGGTCCGACCGGCAGTGGGAGCCGGTGCGGCAGCGCGAGTCCGACCGGCACCGGGGGCCCGCACGGCAGCGCGGACCGGGACGCGCCCGCAAGTCGCAGTTGCCCGCCCATGTATGGGGAACCCAGCCACTGCCCAGGCAGCGGCGGCGTCCCCTGTTCGTGCCCTTCGCGACGGCCACCGCCGCCGCCGCGCTCGCCGTCGCCTCGCTGTTCGCCGTCCAGGCCAACCGGACCCAGGACGAACTGGACGCGCAGAAGGCCCAGGCCAGTGAGATCGCCCACGTTCTGCAGGCCGCGGACGCGCTCGCGACCCGGGGCCAGGACGCACAGGGCCGGACGATCGGAGTGATCGCTTCCGCATCGGAGGGGCGTGCGGTCGTCACCCTGAGCGGGTACAGCGCGCCCCCGAGCGGCCGCGTGCGCCAACTGTGGGCCATGCGCCCCAACGGGCAACCGCGCTCCCTCGGGCTCTTCGCCGCCGACACGCCTTTGGTCGCGAGCGGACTCGACAAGTCCGCGACGTCACTGGCTGTGACGGTCGAACCCGACGGAGGGTCACCACAGCCCACCACGCAGCCGGTTGTCCAACTCGCCCTGAAATCTGTCGGATTCGGAGAGTAATCATGGAGGGGTCGTCAACGCCCTTGCGGGGAAGGTGAATCCTGTGACGCCGATACACGTGTGCTCCGACGGGGCGATAGGGTTACCCTGCCCGGGCCGGGTGGACTCGTACGGGTGGGGAGTGACATGGAACAGATAACAGTGCGCAGGGCGAGGGTTCCTGCGATCACCTGCGGGAGCAGCGCGACCAGTTCGCGCCTCGACCGCCATCTCTCGGTGCTGTCGGGGCCTGCGGTCCCCCAGCGGGAGACGGCCGAGGCGACGTCGCTGATGCTGGAGCTGACCGCGCGTGACACCACCAAGCAGGAGCGCAGTGACAGGGGTGCGCGGGTCCGCCGTGTCTCGCTGTTCGCGCCGCTGCGTCGACTGCGCCGTTCGCTGTTCGGCGGGCACTGAGCCCTCGCCGCCCGGTATCGTGCTGCGATCCCGTCCGTCATCCCCACGGCGTGCAGCACGATCCAGGTGAGTCCTCCCGTACGCGACACCTTTGGCATGCACGCCTCCGAGGTCGGACCGGGCGCCCGGCAGGGCCCGAACTCCCCTCCCGGCAAGAGGCGTTCAGCCCTCGCCGTGTGCGTACCTCCGCACGGCGAGGGGCGCGAAGACCGCGAGCAGTACCGCACACCACAGCAGTGACCCGGCGATCGGATGTGCGACCGGCCAGGCCGCGCCCTCCGGTACCGGGGTGTTGCCGAACAGGTCCCGCAGGGCGGTGGTCACCGCGCTGATCGGATTCCACTCGGCGAGGGTGCGCAGCCACCCGGGCAGCCCCTCGGTCGGGATGTACGCGTTGGACAGCAGCGGCAGGATGAACGTCGCGCCGCCCAGCTGACCGGCGGCCTCCTCGTTGCGGGTGAGCATGCCGAGGAAGATACCGATCCAGGTGGTCGCGAACCGGAACAGCAGCAACAACGCGACGGCGCCGACCGCCGACAGCGCGGACCCCTCGACGCGCCAGCCCACCGCCAGCCCCACCAGCAGGAACGGCACCGTGCCGGCCGCGGTGACCACCACGTCCGCGACCGACTGTCCCAGCGGCACGGCCGCCCGGCTGATCGGCAGGGTGCGCAGCCGGTCCGTCACGCCCCGGTGGACGTCCTGGGCCGCCTGGAACAGCCCGGTCATGATGCCGTTCGCCGCGGTCGCCACCAGCAGCCCCGGCACCAGGAAGGACCGGTACTCCGCGCCCGGCATCGCCAGCGCGCTGCCGAAGACGTAGCCGAAGAACAGCAGCATGGTGATCGGCATGGTCTGGGTCAGGATCAGCAGCCCCGCGTTGTTCCGGACCCGCCGCAGCTGACGGCCCAGCATCGCGGTGCCGTCGTAGGCCAACGTGCTCATACCGCAAGCTCCTTGGTGAGTCGCAGGAAGACGTCGTCGAGGGTCGGCGGCCGGATGCTCGCGTCGAGCAACGGCACGCCGGCCGCGTCCAGTTCGCGCACCAGCCGGGGCAGGGTGAGCGTGGTGTCCCGGGTGATCGCGCCGACCGCGTTCCGCTCGTGGTCGAACGACGGCTCCCCGCCGGTGAGTCGGTCGAGCGCACCGGCCGCCCTCACCAGGACGTCCGCGTCCGCTACGACGATCTCGACGTGCGCCCCGATCAACGCCTTGAGCTGGGCCGGGGAGCCCGTGTGTGCGACCCGCCCCTGGTCCACCAGGGCGATGTCGTGGGCGAGTTGGTCGGCCTCCTCCAGGTACTGCGTGGTCAGCAGCACGGTCGTACCGTCCGCCGTCAGATCGCGCACGGCGTCCCAGATCAGGTTGCGGCTGGCCGGGTCGAGCCCGGTCGTCGGCTCGTCGAGGAACAGGATCTCGGGGCGGCGGATCAGGCTCGCCGCCAGGTCCAGGCGGCGGCGCATCCCGCCCGAGTAGGTGGACGCGGCCCGGTCGGCGGCCTCCGCCAGCCCGAAGCGGTCGAGCAGCTCGGCGGCCCGCTCGGCCGGCCCCCGTACCCGGTGCAGCCGGGCGAAGAGCCGGAGGTTCTGGCGTCCGGTGAGGTCCCCGTCGACCGACGCGTACTGCCCGGTGACGGCTATGGCGCGCCGCACCGCCTCCGGCTCCCGGACGAGGTCGCGCCCGGCGACCCGCGCGGAGCCGGCGTCCGGCCGCAGCAGTGTGGTCAGCAGCCGTACGGCCGTGGTCTTGCCCGCGCCGTTGCGGCCGAGGATGCCGCAGACCGTGCCCGGCGCCACGGCGAGATCGAGGCCGCGCAGGGCGTGGACCTCCCCGAACCGCTTCTCCAGACCTTCACTAAGTACAGCGTACGTAGAAGTCATGGCAGGACCATAGCGCACTACGTACGCTGTACGTAACTAGGATGGTGGCCGAGGTGATGATCGATGGCGGGCCGAGCGGCCGTACCCGAAGTGATCTGGGCGCGTCCTGAGCGGACGGGACGTGGGCCGAGACCCGCGTTCACCAGGGCGGACATCGCGGCGGCGGCGGTGCGGCTCGCCGATGCCGGCGGTCTGGACGCGGTGTCCATGCGGCATGTCGCGACCGAACTGGGCTGCGGAACGATGTCGCTGTACAACTACGTCCCCCGTAAGGAGGACCTGTACGAGCTGATGGTGGACGCGGTCAGCGGGGAGCACGAGCTGTTCGAGCCGACGGGGGACTGGCGGGCCGACATGCTGCGCAACGCACGCCAGACCAAGGCGCTCATGCACCGGCACGCCTGGATGGTGCGGCTGATGTCAGGGGTGTACGGCTTCAGCCCCAACGCCCTGCGCTACCTGGAGCACTGCCTCGCCTGCCTGGACCCGCTGGACGCCCCCTACGGCACGAAGATCGAGCTGGTCGCGATGCTCAACGGGTGCGTGACGACGTACGTCTCGAACGAGCTCTCCACGGCCGAGCGGGTGCGGTCGCTGCCGTGGTCCGAGGAGCAGGAGAACGCGGTCCGGATCGCGTACCTGGGAAGTCAGGTGGCGTCCGGGGCGTATCCGCGGCTGGCGGCGTCGTTCACGGAGGACGCGGGGCCGATCGATCTGGACGCGGTGTTCGAGCGGATGCTGGGGCGGGTGCTGGACGGGTTCGCGCCGCGGGGGTGAGCGTTTGCATGCCGGGTGCGGCGCCGTGGTGGCTGGTCGCGCAGTTCCCCGCGCCCCTGAGAGGGTTACAGCAGCGCGAACTGGCCTTCTGGGCCTTCCTCGTGGTGATCGAAGACCGACGCCGGCTTCCGCGCGCTCTCCGGCACCGGCAACACCCCCGCCTCGCGCAGGTCGGCCGTCGTGCTCTGTGAGGTCAACTCGTCCTCCAGGGGCTGGAGATCCGCCAGCAGCGCCAACACCGTGATCAGCTCCAGGAGTTCCGACGTCCACGTCTGCGGCCAGGTCGCCGGGCGGATCGCGGACAAGGTGCCCGGTTCCGGCTCCGTGACCCGCGCCGCGAACCACTGCTCCAGCACCCGCACCCCGCCCGCCTCGAAGTCCCAGGCCTTGGGCGGTACCGGGGAGACCCGGCCGTCGTCGAGCAGCAGGGCCTCCTCGTCGCGGTCGTAGTCCAGGGTCAGGGGGCGGGACGGCAGGGGGGCGCGGACGTACGGGCGGCGGCCGCCGGGCAGCTTCGGGCGGTCGCCGTCGCGGCGCATCAGCCACAGGACGCGGTGGCCCGACTCGACGCCACGGGACCACAGTTCGGGGTCGTCGGTGAGCGGGACGGTCAGGTCCGGGCGGACCGCCGCCATGATCCAGGCGAGGACGTCCAGGGGTTCCACCGAGATCCCGAGCCGGGAGCGCAGGTGCTCCAGGAGACCCGGGGCCAGGTTCGGTTCGGTGCCGCCCGGGCGGCGGTACAGCGGGCGGACACGGCCCGGGCGGAGCAGGGGGAGCAGCGAGGTCGCCAGGAGCTGGGGGCCCCGACCCTCCGTGGGGGTCTCCACCACGAACACCTGGCCCTCGTCCGCCACCCGCCACAGCTCGGGACGGGCCGCGTCGATCAGCCGGTGGTCCGGGATCAGCCACTGTTCGTCGAAGGGCGCGTGCAGGACCCGTACCGGCTCCGGGCAGGGGCCGGTGGCGCGCGCGAGCCTCTCCGTGCCGCCAGTGCGCCCCGGCAGCTGTCCGACCGCCGAGCGCAGGGTGCGGGAGCGGGTGGGCTCGAACAGCGCCTCCCGATCCGGGCCCTCGGCCTTCAGCAGGGCGTCCCAGCGGGCTTTGAGGGTTGCCGCGTCGGGGCCCGTCGGCCACCCCCGGCCGAGCCGCGGCGGTGCGACGGACCACGGCATGAGGTCCGCCAGCAGCGGAGCGTCGTCGTGCGTCACGCTGGGCATCGTACGACCTTCCGCCGACAGGCAGTCGGGGACAGTCGGCTCACGTGGCGTCCAGGGTCACCGTGAAGGAGAACCGGTCGCCCCGGTAGTGGATCACCGCCGCGTCGAGCACCCGGCCGCCCGTGTCATAGGTGACCCCCGTGTAGTGCAGGATCGGGCTGAGCAGCGGGACCTGGAGCAGCCGGGCGGTCTCCGGGTCCGCGAGCCGCGCCTCCACCGTGTCCGTGATGCGGCCGATGTCCGCCCCGACGACGTCCCGCAGCACCTTGGTCATCGGCCAGCGCGCCAGGTCGGACGGGTCGATACGGGCGGCCAGTTCGGGGCGGACGTAGTTGCGGGCGTGGTTGGTCGGCTCGCCGGTCTTCTCGTCGCTGCGCAGCCGGTGGTACGCGGCCACCTCGTCCATCTCCGGGAAGTACTCGGCGAGTTCGGTCGGCACCGGCGACTTGCCGTGCTCCAGCAGTTCGGTCGTCATACCGGACTGCTGGGCCACGATCGCGTCCACCGAGCCGAGCAGCCGGACCGGGCTGCCCCGGCGGGCGTCCGGCTCGATGAAGGTGCCCCGGCGCCGGTGACGGGTGATCAGCCCCTCGTCCTCCAGCTCCTTCAGCGCCTGCCGCATGGTCAGCACGCTCACGCCGTAGTGCCCCGCCAGCTGTTCCTCGGTGGGCAGACGGAGCGGGTCCTGGGGTGAGCGGCCGAGTATCGAGGCGCGCAGGGACTGCGACACCTGGTACCAGAGCGGCAGCTTGCGGTTCAGGACGATCGAGTCCGGGGCGAAGGAGGTCACGGGCTATCCGTACCTTCCGCGGTTCGGTCAGTGCAACGGGCGGAAGTGACGTTCCAGGCCCCGCCACACGTCGTCGTAGTGCGACTGGAGGTGGTCGGCCCGGGCCGCATGCGCGGTGAGCGTCACCGGCCAGCGCGTCTCGAACATGAACGCCAGCCCGTCGTCCACCTTCTGCGGCTTCAGCTCGGCCGCGCTCGCCCGGTCGAACGTCTCCCGGTCGGGGCCGTGCGCCGACATCATGTTGTGCAGCGAGCCGCCGCCGGGCACGAAACCCTCCGCTTTCGCGTCGTAGGCCCCCTCGATCAGGCCCATGTACTCGCTCATCACGTTCCGGTGGAAGTACGGCGGCCGGAAGGTGTCCTCGCCGACCAGCCAGCGCGGCGCGAAGACCACGAAGTCGACTCCGGCCAGACCCGGGGTGTCCGACGGGGACGTCAGCACGGTGAAGATCGACGGGTCGGGGTGGTCGTAGGAGATGCTGCCGATGACGTTGAAGCGGCGCAGGTCGTAGACGTACGGCACATGGTTGCCGTGCCAGGCGACCACGTCGAGCGGGGAGTGGTCGTAGGTCGCCGTCCAGAGGTTGCCGCAGAACTTGTTGACCACCTCCACCGGCCCCTCGACGTCCTCGTAGGCGGCGACGGGGGCGAGGAAGTCGCGGGCGTTGGCGAGGCCGTTGGCGCCGATCGGGCCGAGGTCGGGGAGCTGGAACGGCGCCCCGTAGTTCTCGCACACATAACCGCGGGCGGATGTGTCCAGCAGCTCCACACGGAAGCGCACCCCACGGGGGATCAGCGCCACATGGCTCGGCTCCACATGCAGCAGCCCGAACTCCGTGTGCAGCAGCAGTCCGCCGCGCTCCGGGACGATCAGGAGCTCGCCGTCGGCGTCGCTGAAGACGCGGTCCATGGAGTCGGTGGCGTGGTAGAGGTGCACGGCCATGCCGGTGCGCTGGGTGACGTCGCCGTTGCCGCCGAGGGTCCACAGGCCGGCGAGGAAGTCGGTGCCCTCGGCGGGCTCCGGGAGGGGGTTCCAGCGCAGGCGGTTCGGGTCCGGGACCGACTCGGTGAAGGGGGCCGTACGGATCCGGCCGTTGTGGGTGTGGGTGAACGGCGGGTGCGCGGCGGACGGGCGGATCCGGTACAGCCAGGAGCGGCGATTGTGCGCGCGGGGCTCGGTGAACGCCGTACCGCTGAGCTGTTCCGCGTACAGGCCGAGGGGGGCGCGCTGCGGGGCGTTGCGGCCGTCGGGGAGGGCGCCGGGGACGGCCTCCGAGGCGTGCTCGTTGCCGAATCCGGAGAGGTGGGCCAGGCCCTCGGCGGTCTTGCGTGCGTCGGCGCGCGTGATCGCTGTGTCCCCGTTCATGATCGCTCCCTTGCGGTCTGATTCCTATGGAACACCGTAGGATTGCGGTGTGGTCGGCGCAAGAGGGCTTTCCCCGGAACCGATGTCCCGCCCGTGACCTCCTCAGGGAGGAGGACCAGAACCAGACCCCAGGGGGATTCGCGTTGTCGGACCTGTGTTCTACGCTCCCCGGCATGTCGTGGACGCGGGGACTCCTTGCCCTGCTCGCGGTCTGTGTCCTGATGGTGACCGGATCCGTGAGCTGTGGCGCCGATGGGGCACGGAAGCAGAAGGACGGACGGTCGGTCTCACCGGTGGGCAAGGTCCTCGACGACACCGACCACGAGGGGCGGCACTACCGGGAGGTGGACAAGGAGAACGCCCCCGGCGTCGGCATAGTGGTGCAGCCGGACACCGACGACAGCTGGTCCGTGCGCCTCACCGTCGAGAACTTCACCTTCTCGCCCGCGGCGACGAAGGCGAAGGCGGTCTCCGGCCGCGGTGTCGCCGTCCTCTTCGTGGACGACCGTCCCGTGACCACCCTGCGCGCCCCGTCCTGTCACCTCCCGGCCGCGTACGTCCCGCAGGGCACCCACAAGCTCACCGCCCGTCTCTACGCCGACGACGGCACCGTCTGGGCCGTCGACGGCACCCCGGTGGAAAGCACGGCAGACGTCACGGCGTCGGAGCCGCGGGCGACGGGGGGTGGCGGTTCGGAGTCGGAGGCGCGGTCGCCGGGGGGCGGTGTGTCGGGGGCGCCGTCCGTGGGGAGCGCGGACGTTGCTTCGAGTTCGCGGTCCTTCACGAGTACGGCCGGTGGTGGGTGGGGCTCGCCGTCCTTCACGAGTACGGCCGGTGGTGGGTGGGGCTCGCCGTCCTTCACGAGTACGGCCACTGGTGCGACGGGCTCGCGGCTCAGGGCGAGCGAGTGCGGCGGGGGTGTCTCGGCGGCGCGGCCCGCGGTGAGGGTGGGTGGCGGCATCCGGGGTCCGCAGGTCGGCGCGGGCACCGGTGGCGCGGTCTCGGATGCGGGGCTCGCGGCGACGCCGGGTGGTGGAGTTTTGGGCTTGCCTCTCACCAGGAGCGCGGGTGGCGGTGTGTGGTGAGCGCGGCCCGCCGTGAGGGTGGGTGGCGGCATCCCGGGCCCGCAGGCCGGCGCGGACGCCCGTGGCGCGGTCTTGGACGGGGTGCTCACGGCGAGCACAGTCGGTGGCGTCTTGGGCTTGCCTCTCACCACGAGCACGAGCGGCGGTGTCCTGTGAGCGCAGTCCGTGGCGCGCACGGGCGGCGACGTCCCTGCCCCGCAGGCCGGCACTCGCACCGGTGGCGCAGTCACGGATGCAGGGTCGGCGGCGAGCATGGGCGGCGGAGCTTTGGGCTCGCCCCTCACCACGAGCACGAGCGGCCGTGTCCTGTGAGCGCAGCCCGCGGTGAGGGTGGGCGGCGGCATTCAGGGCCCGCAGGTCGGCACGAGCACCGGTGCCACGGTCTCGAACGCGCGGCTCGCGGCGAGCACCGGTGGCGACCCCGCCCCGCAGGCCGGCACGAGCGCCGCGGCACAATCTCGGAAGGCGGGCCCCCGGCACGCACCGGCGGTGGCTGATGAGTGCCACAGGCTCCCGGCCCCGTACCAGCTGGCAGGGTTCACCGGACGACGGCGGAAAGGCATCATGAAGCCCGTGCCCCAAGCGACCTCGCTTCGCCGCGCCCCCGTGCAGCGGCGCAGTGCCGAACGGCTGACCAGAATCCTCGACGCCTGTGCCGACCTGCTCGACGAGGTCGGCTACGACGCCCTGAGCACCCGCGCGGTCGCCCAGCGCGCCGGCGTGCCCATCGGCTCCGTGTACCGCTTCTTCGGCAACAAGAGGCAGATGGCCGACGCGCTGGCCCAGCGCAACCTGGAGCGTTTCACGGTCGGCGTCACCGACCGCCTCAAGGAGTCCGGCGAGGAAGGAGGCTGGCGTACCGCGATGGACGTCGTCCTCGACGAGTACCTCGCCATGAAGCGCACCGCCCCCGGCTTCTCCCTCGTCGACTTCGGCAACCAGATCCCCGTCGGCGCCCGTCACGCCGAACCCAACCACCGCGTCGCCGACCGCCTCACCGACCTCCTCTCCGGCTACCTCTCCCGTGAACCGGACGACGACCTGCGCCGCGCCTTCCTCGTCGCCGTGGAAACCGCCGACACCCTGGTCCACCTGGCCTTCCGGATGGCGCCCGAAGGCGACGAGCGGATCATCCAGGAGGCCCGGGAGCTGCTGCGGGCCTATCTGGCGAGGGTCCTGGACTGACGCGTCGCCGGAATTCGCCGGTGAAGGACTCCCCTCCATCCCTACCGGTCGGTATGCTCGCCCGGACAGGCACCGCTGCCCCGGGAGGACCCGTGTCCCGCACCGCTCTGCGTATCTGCCCCCTGTGCGAGGCCACCTGTGGTCTGACGCTCACCGTCGAGGGCACCCGGGTCACCGGCGCCCGCGGGGACCGCGACGACGTGTTCAGCAAGGGGTTCATCTGCCCGAAGGGGGCCTCCTTCGGCGCCGTCGACGGCGACCCCGACCGGCTGCGCACGCCTCTCGTGCGACGCGACGGGGAACTGCGCGAGGCCACCTGGGAGGAGGCGTTCGACGCGGTCGCCGCCGGAATCCGGGCCGTCGTCGAGGGGCACGGGGCGAACTCCGTCGGTGTCGTCCTCGGCAACCCCAACGTCCACACCATGGCCGGCGCCCTCTACCCGCCGGTCCTGCTCGCCGGCCTCGGCACCCGCAGCGTCTTCACCGCGTCCACGGTCGACCAGATGCCCAAGCACGTCTCCAGCGGGCTGCTGTTCGGCGACGCCAACGCCATCCCCGTGCCCGACCTCGACCACACCGACCACCTGCTCCTCATCGGCGCCAACCCCCTGGAGTCCAACGGGAGTCTGTGCACCGCCCCCGACTTCCCCGGCAAGCTCAAGGCGCTCAAGGCCCGCGGCGGCACCCTCACCGTCATCGACCCCCGCCGCACCCGCACCGCGCGGCTCGCCGACCGGCACATCGCCATCCGGCCGGGTACCGATGCGTTGCTGCTCGCGGCGATGGCGTACGTGCTCTTCGAGGAGGGGCTCGTGGACACCGGGGAGTTGACACCGCATCTCCAAGGACTCGACGAACTCCGCGAAGCCGTACGGGACTTCACGCCGGACTCCGTCGCCGACGCCTGTGACGTCGACGCCCCCGCCATCCGCACCCTCGCCCGCGAACTCGCCGCCGCCCCGACTGCCGCCGTATACGGCCGCATCGGCAGCTGCACGGTCCCGCACGGCACCCTCGCGAGCTGGCTCGTCGACGTGCTCAACATCCTCACCGGCAACCTCGACCGGCCCGGCGGCGCGCTCTTCCCGCAGGCGGCCACCGACCGGACGCCCCGACCGGCGGGCCCCAGCCACGGCTTCGCCCTCGGGCGCTGGCACTCCCGGGTGAGCCGACACCCGGAAGCGAAGGGGGAGTTGCCGCTCTCCGCACTCGCGGAGGAGATCGACACCGCGACCGCGGAGGGCGAGCCGATCCGGGCGCTCGTCGCCGTCGCCGCCAACCCCGTGCTGTCCGCCCCCGACGGCGACCGGCTCGACAAGGCCCTCGGCTCGCTCGACTTCATGGTCAGCGTGGACCCGTACCTGAACGAGACCTCGCGCCACGCCCACGTCGTGCTGCCGCCGCCCCCGCCCTCCCAGAGCCCGCACCACGACTTCGCCTTCAACACCCTCGCCGTGCGCAACCAGGTCCGCTACACCCGCCCCGCCGTCCCGCTGGAGCCCGGCCGGATGGCGGAGACGGAGATCCTCGCCCGGCTGATCCTCGCCGTGACCGGGATGCACGGCGCCGACCCGTCCGCCGTGGACGACCTGGTCATCGGCCAGACTCTCGGCAAGGCGGTCAAGGAGCCCCACTCTCCCGTGCACGGCCGCGACCCCCGCGACCTCGCCACCGAACTGGGCGGCGACACCGGCCCCGAGCGGCGGCTCGACATGATGCTGCGCCTCGGCCCGTACGGCGACGGCTTCGGCGTACGACCGGACGGGCTGAGCCTGGCGAAGCTGCTCGCGCATCCGCACGGCATCGACCTCGGACCGCTGAAGTCCCGGCTGCCGCAGCCGTTGAAGACCAGGAGCGGCAAGGTCGAGCTGCTGCCGCCGCCGCTCGCGGACGACCTGCCCCGGCTGCGGGAGGCCCTGCGGCACAAGGCCGACGGGCTCGTCCTCGTCGGCCGAAGGCATCTGCGCTCCAACAACAGCTGGATGCACAACGTCCCCGCCCTCACCGGCGGCACCAACCGCTGCACCCTGCACATCCACCCCGAGGACGCCGAGCGGCTCGGCCTGAAGGACGGCGCCGCGGTGCGCGTCAAGGGCGCCGGGGGAGAGGTGGTCACCGAGGCCGAGCTCACCGACGCGATGCGCCCCGGCGTGGTCAGCCTGCCCCACGGCTGGGGTCACGACCGGCCCGGCACCCGGCTCGGCCACGCCGCCAAGGACCCCGGCGTCAACGTCAACCAGCTCCTCGACGGCAGCCTGCTCGACCCGCTCTCGGGCAACGCGGTCCTCAACGGCATACCGGTACTGCTTTTCCCCGGGGGCTGAGTCGATATGCGGCTACCGCCGCGCGGCCCCCGGACCCCAGCAGAAAAACAGCCGCCGTAGCGACGCTGTGAGCAGTGCAAAGCTGTGACCAGCAGTTTTGCGCTTATTGCTCGCATGTCAACGTCTTGTTAACGCCGCTTGACGGGACCTAACGTCATCGCACTGCCGACTCCGGTGGGAGTTCAAGGGCGAACGTTAGGTATCCACTCATGCTGACCATCCTCGGCTTCGCCATGATCGCGACCTTCCTGGTCCTGATCATGATGAAGAAGATGTCGCCGATCGCGGCGCTCGTGCTGATCCCGGCACTGTTCTGTGTCTTCGTCGGGAAGGGCGCCAAGCTCGGTGACTACGTCATCGACGGCGTCACCAGCCTCGCCCCCACCGCGGCGATGCTCATGTTCGCGATCGTCTACTTCGGCGTGATGATCGACGTAGGCCTCTTCGACCCGGTCGTGCGCGGGATCCTGAAGTTCGCGAAGGCCGACCCGATGCGGATCGTCGTCGGTACGGCGATCCTCGCCGCGATCGTCTCGCTGGACGGCGACGGCTCGACCACCTTCATGATCACCGTCTCGGCGATGTACCCGCTGTACAAGCGCCTGAAGATGAGCCTGGTCGTGATGACCGGCGTCGCCGCCATGGCCAACGGCGTGATGAACACGCTGCCCTGGGGCGGCCCGACGGCCCGTGCGGCCACCGCGCTGAAGCTCGACGCCAGCGACATCTTCGTCCCGATGATCCCGGCCCTCGCCGTCGGCCTCCTGGGCGTCTTCGTCCTCTCGTACGTCCTCGGCATGCGCGAGCGCAAGCGGCTCGGCGTGCTCACACTGAACGAGGTCCTGGTGGACGAGAAGGTCGAGGAGACCGAGACCGTCCTGGTCGGCGCCGGTTCCGGTGCCTCCGGTACGGGCAAGGCCACGGCGGCCACCGGCGGGTCCGGCTCCGGCACGGACGCCGAGGACGACGAGGCCGGCGACGCGGAGCGCTTCCAGGTCCTCGATCCGAACCGCCCCACCCTGCGCCCCAAGCTGTACTGGTTCAACGCGCTGCTCACGGCCACCCTCCTCACCTCCATGATCATGGAGTGGCTGCCGATCCCGGTGCTGTTCCTGCTCGGCGCCGCGCTCGCGCTCACCGTGAACTTCCCGCACATCCCCGACCAGAAGGCCCGCCTCGCCGCCCACGCCGACAACGTCCTCAACGTCTCCGGCATGGTCTTCGCCGCCGCGGTCTTCACCGGCGTCCTCCAGGGCACCGGCATGGTCGACCACATGGCCCGCTGGATGGTGGACGTCATCCCCGAGGGCATGGGCCCGCACATGGCCCTGGTCACCGGCATCCTGAGCCTCCCGCTCACCTACTTCATGTCCAACGACGGCTTCTACTTCGGTGTCCTCCCGGTCCTCGCCGAGGCCGGCGCGGCGCACGGCGTCACCCCGCTGGAGATGGCCCGCGCCTCGCTCGTCGGCCAGCCGCTGCACATGTCGAGCCCGCTCGTCCCGGCCGTGTACGTCCTGGTCGGCATGGCCAAGGTGGAGTTCGGCGACCACACCAGGTTCGTGGTCAAGTGGGCCGCGCTCACCTGCCTGTTGATCCTCGGGGCGGGCATCGTCTTCGGAATCATCTGACCTTCTCTCCACGGAGGATTCGCACATGGCGCCCGGTGGGAACCGCGGCTGGCTGCTCCGCCTCGTCATCGCCTTCAGCTTCGCGCAGGGGGCGGTGTCGATGGCCCGGCCCGCCGTCTCCTACCGGGCCCTCGCGCTGGGTGCGGACGAGCGGGCCATCGGTGTCATCGCCGGTGTCTACGCGCTGCTGCCGCTCTTCGCCGCCGTACCGCTGGGCCGCCGTACGGACCACGGGCGGTGCGCGCCGCTGCTGCCGGTGGGAGTCGTGCTCATCTCCGGCGGGTGCGCACTGAGCGGGATCGCCGGCTCCCTCTCGACCATGGCGGTCTGGAGCGGGGTGATGGGCCTCGGCCACCTCTGCTTCGTCATCGGCGCCCAGTCCCTCGTCGCCCGCCAGTCCGCCCCGCACGAACAGGACCGCAACTTCGGCCACTTCACCATCGGTGCCTCCCTCGGCCAGCTGGTCGGCCCGGTCGCGGCGGGCGCCATGATCGGCGGCTCCGACATGGCGGGCACGAGTGCGCTCGCGCTGCTCGTCTCGGGCGCCGGGGCGGCGGTCGCGTTCACGTCACTGTGGCGCATCGAGCATCGGGATGCGGCGGCCAACTCCCGTACCGGGCAGGGCGACCGGGTCCCCGTCGGACGCATCCTCAGGACCCGGGGCGTGCCCGGGGGCATCTTCGTGAGCCTGTCCGTGCTGTCCGCCACGGACATCCTCACCGCGTACCTTCCGGTGGTCGGCGAGCACCGGGGCATCGCACCCTCGGTGATCGGCCTGCTGCTGAGCCTGCGCGCGGCAGCCACGATCGCGTGCCGTCTGGTACTGACTCCCCTGCTACGGCTGCTGGGGCGCGCGCTGCTCCTCACCGTGACGTGTCTGCTGGCGGCCCTGCTGTGCGCGGGCATCGCGCTGCCGGTCCCGGTGTGGGCGCTGGCCGTCGTCCTCGCCCTGCTCGGGTTCTGCCTCGGCGTCGGACAGCCGCTGTCCATGACGACGGTCGTCCAGGCGGCCCCCCACGGCGCCCGCTCCACCGCCCTCGCCCTGCGGCTGACCGGGAACCGCCTCGGCCAGGTCGCCGCACCGGCCACGGCCGGTCTGGTCGCGGGCGTGGCGGGGGTGGCCGCACCGTTCGTGATGCTCGGAACCTTGCTGCTGCTGTCGGCGGGGGTGGCGCTGCGGTCACCGGGGCGGACCGAAGGGACCGAACCGGCCGCGGGGAAACGGCCGAAGCGCCCGGGATTGCGCCGCACGAGCGATATCTGACGGCGCGCCGGGCGTCGCTGCGGCCGGCCGTCGCGCGCATGAAGGAGAGTGCTGCCGAAAGAGCGATTTGTATGGAAATCGTCTGAATCGGAGGAGCACGCATGCCCACCCTGAAACTCCCACGTACCTTCCGCGTCCGCACGGGCGCCTCGGTCGTCCTCACCGCCCTCGCGGCGGCCGGCGCCTCGTGGGTGGCGACGCCGACCGCATCGGCCGCAGGCGAGAACGGCGACATCAGGATCCACCACGTGGGCGTGCCTTTCGGCGTCTCCAAGGACGATCCCCGGGTCTGCAAGTTCTACCTGGATGCCGTCAACTTCGACGTCCTCACCACCATCGCCTACACCATCACGCCCCAGCCTCCGCTGCCCACCGCCGCCACCACCGCCGGCACCATCCAGCTCGCCGGAGGCGCCGGTCACACCGACCCGCTGGGAGTGGCGGACGGGCAGTACAAGCTCACCTGGATCGTGGCGGGCGCCCCCAAGGAGAAGGTCTTCCGCGTCAACTGCCACGACGGCAAGCGCGACGCGGAGCGCCGGCCGGGCGACCAGATCCAGGACCAGCAGCGCGACGGCGCGGGCTGGGGTCAGAACGACTCCGGCGGCCCGAAGGGCGGCGTGCACGCGGGCGGCGGCGGTCTCGTCGACACCGCGGCCGCGTTCGCCCCGGTGACCGCGGCGGGGGCCGTCGGCCTGGTGGCGGTCGGCGGTGTCGCGTACTTCCGGCTGAACCGCCGTCGGCCCAATGGCGCCGCGTAGGCGCAGACGCAGGCCCTGGTACCGGACCCGCGCCTACCGCCTCACCAGGACGGCCCTGCTCACGGTCGTCCTGGTGACGGTGGGGGTCCGGTGTACGGGTGACGACAAGCCGACCGCGCCGGACGGGCCCGGCGGTCCGGACACCGTGGCGGCCGCCGGCCCGGAGGCGGAGGCGGCCGGTGAGCCGCCCCCCTCCGCCCGCCCCACGCCCACCCGCACGCCCCCGCCCCGCCCACTGTCCCGGTCCCGGCCGACGACCTTCCGCATCCCGTCGCTGGGCATCGACGCCCCGGTCACGGGCCTCCGGCTCGCCAAGAGCCGGGAGCTGGCGACACCGCCGGTCGACAAGCCGAAGCTCGTCGGCTGGTACCAGGGCGGCGCCACGCCCGGCGAGTCCGGCACGGCCATCGCCGTGGGCCACCGCGACACCCGGACCGGCCCCGCCGTCTTCGCCGCGCTCGCCCAGGTGAAGCCCGGCAAGAAGATCGAGGCGGGACGCGCGGACGGCCGTACCGCCGTCTACACGGTGGACCGGGTGAAGGTCTTCGACAAGGCGGGCTTCCCCGACAAGGAGGTCTACGGCTCGGCCCGGCGCCCGGAACTCCGCGTGATCACCTGCGGCGGACTCTTCACCCGGCGGACGGGCTACACCAGCAACGTCGTCGTCTTCGCCCACCTCACCCAGACCCGCGAGCCGCGGCCGGCGAAGAGCGTGACGGCACGCTGAAGAGTGGGAGGGCGCGCCGATCCGGCCGTCCGGCGTCTCGCAGGCTGGACCGGAGCGCCCGATCCCGCCCGGTCTCTTCCCCCGGCCGCATGCATTCCGTTAACTTCCGTGACTCACAGCCCCGTACGACCCGCACGGGGTCTCTCGACCGCGGAGCACCAGCGCCTGAACCAGCCCCCGGGGGCACCGTCATGACACGCGCCATATCTCTGCACCACGTGAGCAAGACCTACACCCGGGGAATCCGGGTGGTGGACCGGCTCTCGCTGGACATCGCGCCCGGCGAGTTCCTCGTCCTGCTCGGGCCCTCCGGCTGCGGAAAATCCACTGTGCTCAGGATGATCGCCGGGCTGGAGGAGATCACCGAGGGCGAGCTCAGGCTCGACGGCGAGTACGCCAACGACCTGCTGCCCGCCGAGCGGCGGATGGCGATGGTGTTCCAGAACTTCGCCCTCTACCCGAACATGACCAGCCGGGGGAACATCGGCTTCCCGCTGCGCATCGAGGCGCCCGGCGAGGACCCACGCGCACGCGTGGACGCCACCGCCCGCATGCTGGGCATCGAGGACCTCCTCGACCGCTACCCGGGCCAGCTCTCGGGCGGCGAACGCCAGCGGGTGGCGATGGGCCGGGCCATCTCCCGCCACCCCTCCGCCTTCCTCATGGACGAGCCGCTGTCCAACCTCGATGCCAAGCTCCGCAACCACCTGCGCGCCGAAATAGCCGCGCTCACCCGGGAGTTGGGCGTCACCACGGTCTACGTCACCCACGACCAGGCGGAGGCCATGTCGCTCGGTGACCGGGTGGCAGTCCTGCGCGGCGGAGTCCTGCAGCAGGTCGGCAGCCCGCGCTCGGTCTACGCGCTGCCCCGCAACGTCTTCGTCGCCGCCTTCATCGGCACCCCGCGCATCAACCTCCTGCGCGGACTGGTCCGGGCCCCGCTGGACGGTGCGATGACCATCAGCCTCGGCAAGCAGTACCTGCGGCTGCCCGAACCCCTCTCCCTGGACCACCAGTTGCTCCGCGTGCAGCAGGGCCGCGAGGTGATAGTGGGCCTGCGCTCGGAGGCGATCCGCATCGCCAAACGGACCTCCGCCCGCCCCGGGGAGATGCCGATCACCGGCCTGGTGGAGCACGTGGAGTTCCAGGGCCACGAGGTCCTCGTCCACTTCAACACCGGTTCCAGCCCTGCCTTCGTCCCCGACCTGGAGGCCCCGCGCCCCGCATCCCGCCCACCCCGGCGCCGCCGCCGCGAGGGCACGGTCCTGGACCGCCTGAGGGACCGCGCGGTCTCCCGCCGCGCGGGTCCGGTGGTGGTCCTGGAGGACCCACCGGACCCCGAACCCCCCGCGGCCGACCCCCGTCTCCCCGGCGATCTCGTGGTCCGCACCACCCCGGACATCGACCTGCGCCGCGGTATGCAGGTCCCGCTCCTCGTCGACATCTCCCACCTCTTCGTCTTCGACCAGCACGGCGAGCGCATCTGCCCGTCCCCGGACCACCTGCCGGACCTGGACGAGTGAGGACGGGGAGGCCGGTGGAGTGAACCGAGGGGGCGGCAGCCGGGCTCGGTGGTGGCGTCCCGTTGGGCAGGGTGCATGAACACGCACCTCACCAGGCAGGACCCTCCTCAGCTCACCTTCGGCACGGAGCGGCCCGACGGCGTACGAGAAGGCGTTCGCGCGGGAGGCCCTAGGGCGGGTGGACGAGCGGGCCCGTGTCGACTTCTGATGGCGTCGGACGGTCCGGTCCCGCTCTGGCGCGAGAAAACTATCGTCGCTAGTTTATGAGCCGGACGACAAGGACGACCGCACGTCACGGCCCAGCCCGGAAGGACGCACCATGAAGGCGCACGACGGCATGTACATCGAGGGTGAGTGGCGCCCGGCCACCGGCCCGGACGTGATCGAGGTCGTGAACCCGGCCGACGAGCAGGTCATCGCGCGGGTTCCGGCCGGCACCGCCGAGGACGTCGACCTCGCCGTACGGGCCGCCCGCGCCGCCCTCCCGGCCTGGGCCGCGACCGCCCCCGCCGAGCGGGCCGCCCGGCTGGCCGCCCTCCGGGACGTCCTGGCCGCCCGCAAGGACGAGATCGCCGAGACGGTCACCGCCGAGCTCGGCTCGCCGCTGAAGCTCTCGCAGAACGTCCACGCCGCCGTGCCCATCGCGGTCGCCGCCTCCTACGCCGAGCTCGCCGCCACCCACCCCTTCGAGGAGAAGGTCGGCAACTCCACCGTCCACCAGGAGCCGGTCGGCGTGGTCGCCGCGATCACGCCCTGGAACTACCCGCTGCACCAGATCGTCGCCAAGGTCGCCCCGGCCCTCGCCGCGGGCTGCACGGTCGTGCTCAAGCCCGCCGAGGACACCCCCCTGGTCGCCCAGCTCTTCGCCGAGGCGGTCCACGAGGCGGGCATCCCGGCCGGTGTCTTCAACCTGGTCACCGGCCTCGGACCGGTCGCCGGGCAGGCGCTCGCCGAGCACCCGGACGTCGACCTGGTCTCCTTCACCGGCTCCTCCGCGGTCGGCCGGCAGATCGGCGCGACCGCCGGTGCCGCGCTGAAGAAGGTCGCGCTGGAGCTGGGCGGCAAGTCCGCCAACGTCATCCTGCCGAGCGCCGACCTCGCCAAGGCGGTCAACGTCGGCGTCGCCAACGTGATGTCCAACTCCGGCCAGACGTGCAGCGCCTGGACCCGGATGCTCGTACACAGCGACCAGTACGACGACGCCGTCGAGCTCGCCGCCACCGCCGCCGCGAAGTACGGCGAGCGCATCGGCCCGGTCGTCAACGCCAAGCAGCAGGCACGCGTGCGGGGTTACATCGAGAAGGGCGTGGCCGAGGGAGCCCGCCTGGTCGCCGGCGGCCCCGAATCCCCGCGTGAGCAGGGCTACTTCGTCGCCCCGACCGTCTTCGCCGACGTGACCCCCGACATGACGATCGCGCAGGAGGAGATCTTCGGCCCGGTCCTGTCCATCCTCCGCTACGAGGACGAGGAGGACGCCCTGCGCATCGCCAACGGCACGGTCTACGGCCTCGCGGGCGCGGTGTGGGCCGGCGACGAGCCGGAGGCGGTGGCCTTCGCCCGCCGGATGGACACCGGGCAGGTCGACATCAACGGCGGCCGCTTCAACCCCCTTGCCCCGTTCGGCGGTTACAAGCAGTCCGGGGTGGGCCGCGAGCTCGGCTCGCACGGTCTCGCCGAGTACCTCCAGACCAAGTCCCTCCAGTTCTGAGGAGCCGTCCCGTGGTTCGTGCCGCCGTCCTTCCCGCCGTGGGCGCCCCGCTGGAGGTCACCGACATCGACCTCCCGGACCCCGGCCCCGGCCAGGTCCGGGTCCGCCTCGCCGCCGCGGGGGTCTGCCACTCCGACCTGTCCCTGTCCAACGGCACCATGCGCGTCCCCGTCCCGGCCGTCCTCGGCCACGAAGGCGCGGGCACAGTCGTCGCCGTGGGGGAGGGGGTCACCGGGGTGGCGCCCGGTGACCGAGTCGTCCTCAACTGGGCGCCCTCCTGCGGAAGGTGCCACGCCTGCACGCTCGGCGAGGTCTGGCTGTGCGCCAACGCCCTCAACGGCGCCGCCGAGGTCTACGCCCGCACCGCCGACGGCACCGACCTCCACCCCGGCCTGAACGTCGCCGCGTTCGCCGAGGAGACGGTCGTGTCGCAGTCCTGTCTGCTGCCCCTCCCGGACGGCATCCCGCTCACGGACGCGGCCCTGCTGGGCTGTGCCGTCCTCACCGGCTACGGCGCCGTCCACCACTCGGCACGGGTCCGGCAGGGCGAGACGGTCGCGGTGTACGGCGTCGGAGGCGTGGGCCTGGCCGCGCTCCAGGCAGCCCGGATCGCGGGGGCGTCGAAGATCGTCGCGGTCGATGTCTCCCCGGAGAAGGAGGAGTTGGCGCGCGCGGCCGGAGCCACGGACTACGTGATCGCCTCCGAGAACACCGCCCGCGAGATCAGGGGGCTGACCGGCAAGCAGGGCGTCGACGTCGTCGTCGAGTGCGTGGGCCGCGCCTCGACCATCCGCACGGCCTGGGACTCCACCCGCCGCGGCGGCCGTACGACCGTCGTCGGCATCGGCGGCAAGGACCAGCAGGTCACCTTCAACGCCCTGGAGATCTTCCACTGGGGCCGCACCCTCGCGGGCTGTGTCTACGGCAACTCCGACCCCGCCGAGGACCTGCCCGTGCTCGCCGAGCACGTCCGGGCGGGCCGCCTCGACCTCGGCGCCCTGGTGACGGAACGGATCGCGCTGGACGGCATCCCGGCCGCGTTCGAGAACATGCTGGCGGGCAAGGGCGGCAGGGCCTTGGTGGTGTTCTGAACCAGGGGTTGCCCGGCGCCCCGTCTCAGGTGCTCCGGGCAACCTTCCCGCACAACCGTTGACCCCATACCGTCCGGTCAGTATGTTCAGCCGCCAACGTCCCCACGCACCCATCGGAGTGTGCACTGCATGGACACGGCCCCTACCGCTCAGCCCACTTCCGTCACCGCGCCGGCGGCTCCCCACCGCCGACGCGTCGCCACCGCGGCCGCGCTCGCCTCCGCCGTCGAGTGGTACGACTACTTCGTCTTCGGCATCGCCGCGGCCCTCGTCCTCGGCGACCTGTACTTCCCGGCGGGCAGCTCCACCGCCGGCGTCCTCGCCGCCTTCGCCACCTTCGCGGTCGGCTTCCTCGCCCGCCCGATCGGAGGCATCGTCGCCGGTCAACTCGGCGACAAGCGCGGCCGCAAGCCGATGCTGGTCCTCGCGCTCACCCTCATGGGCCTCGCCACCACCGGCATCGGCCTGCTGCCGACGTACGCCACGATCGGCGTCGCCGCCCCGATCCTGCTCGTCCTGCTCCGCGTCGTCCAGGGCGTCGCGGTCGGCGCGCAGTGGGGCGGCGCGATGCTGCTGGCCACCGAGTACGCCCCCGAGGGCAAGCGCGGCCTCTACGGCAGCGTCGTCCAGCTCGGCGTCCCCATCGGCGTGGTGACGGCCAACACCGTCTTCCTGCTGGCCGGGGCGTTCACCACGGACTCCGCCTTCGCGGCCTGGGGCTGGCGCATCCCCTTCCTCATCGGCCTGTTCGTCCTCGCGCTCGCCTGGTACATCCACGCCAAGGTCGAGGAGACCCCCGAATTCCGTCAGGCGGAGCAGGAGTTGGCCGCGAAGGAGGAAACGGAGCAGAACTCCCCGCTGCGCACGGTCCTCCGCCACCACCTGGGCACGGTCCTGCTCGCGGGCGGGTCCTTCGCCGTGAACACCGCGACCTTCTACATCCTGATCACCGGGGTCCTCGACTACACCACCCGCGAACTCGGCATGAAACGCAGTGCCGTTCTCACCGTCTCGCTCTGCATCAGCCTGACCCAGCTGGTGCTGATCCCGGCCGCCGCCGCTCTCTCCGACCGCCTCGGCCGTATCCGCGTCTACGCCGTCGGCGCGGTCGGCATCGCCCTGTGGGCCGTACCGATGTTCCTGCTCATCGACACCGGGTCGCTGCTGTGGCTGGCTGTCGGCACCTTCGTCGCCGGGTGCTTCCTGAGCATCATGTACGGCCCCCAGGCCGCCCTGTTCGCCGAGCTGTTCACGCCCGAGATGCGGTACACGGGCGCCTCCCTCGGCTACCAGATCGCCGCCGTGCTCGGCGGTGGGCTCGCGCCCTTCCTGATGGTGCTGCTGCTGGAGGCCACGGGGACGTCGATGGCGGTCTCCGGGTACATCATCGCGCTCTCGGTGATCGCGTTGCTGTGCATCAAGGTGCTGGCGGGCAGGGCGCGGTCACGCGGAGTCTGAGGCCCTCTCGGGGTCCGACGCCTTCTCGGGCCGCGGCTCCGGTGCGGTCACCGGAGCCGCGGCCATGGGCGGGACCGTCCGCGTGCGGGAGCGGGACACCGCCACGCCGGCCAGGCACAGCGCCCCTCCCGCGAGCGTGAACAGGCCCGGGACCTCGCCGAGGGCCAGCCACGACATCAGGACGACCAGGGCGGGCACCGCGTAGGTGGTCGCGCCCATGCGGCTGGCGGTCGTACGGGCCAGGGCGTAGGCCCAGGTGGTGAAGGCCAGCGCGGTCGGGAACACGCCCAGGTAGACCATGTTGAGCGTCGCCGAGGCGGGGGCGTCGGCCGCCTCCGAGACCAGCTGCCCCGCGAACGGAAGACAGACGACGGCGCCGGTGAAGCAGCCGAACGTCGTCACCTGCAGCGGGGTCGCCGAGCCCAGGGCCGGCTTCTGTGCGACCACTCCGCCGGCGTAGGCGATCGCCGCGAGCAGGCACAGGACCACGCCGAGCACCGAGGAGCCGCCGTCGTCCGACATCGACAGGCCCACGGTGACCGCGCCCGCGAAGGAGACCGCCATCCCGGCCAGCAGCCGCGGCGGCATCGCGTCCTTGAGCAGCCGGACGCCGAGCAGGGCGATCAGGATTGGGCCGATGTTCACGACGAGGGCCGCAGTGCCCGCGTCCACCTGCTGTTCGCCCCAGTTCAGGACGACCATGTAGAAGCCGAACCACAGCACGCCGGAGATCGCGATGCCGCGCCACGCCGAGCGCGGGGGGAGGCCCTCCCGGCGTATCAGGCAGATCACGCCCAGGGCGAGTGCGCCCGAGAGGAGGCGGCCGAGAGCCAGGGCGCCGGGTGAATAGGCCTCGCCCGCGCTGCGGATCGACACGAAGGCTGAGGCCCACAGGATGACGGTCACGGTGGCCGCGCCGGCGGCCAGGAGGTCGGTGCGGCGGGGGTTCATCATGCTCCTGAGATTAGGGAGGGCGGGGTTCGGAAGCTCGTGGATTTCGGACGGGTGCGTTGCCGTCCGCGGGTCTGTGTGTGGGTGCTGGTCGCGCGGTTCCCCGCGCCCCTGAAGGAGCTCATCGCAGCGTCGGCCCAGGAATTCCCAGGAGTTCCTCCAGCGCCCGCTCGCCGGCCGCCGTCACCTTCACCGCCCGCTCCGAGCCGATGCGGACGCACCAGCCCTCGGCGAGGGCGTGCCGGCACAGGGCCGCTCCGGCCACCCCCGCCAGATGCGGACGGCGTTCCGTCCAGTCCAGGCAGGGTCGGGCCAGGGGGCGGCGGGTCCTGCGGTCGAGGGGGATGCCGGTGGCCGCGAACCATGCCAGGCCCGCGTCCGTGAGGGCGAAACCCGTGTCCTGGGTGAGCAGCCGACGGGACGTCAGCGCGTCCGTCACCGCGATGCCCAGTCGGCCCGCCAGGTGGTCGTAACACGTGCGTCCCCGGGCCATCGCCGAGCCGGCGCTCGATTCCCGCAGGGTGCGCGGGCGTTGGACGGTGTCCGGAGCGATCTGTGCCGCCAGGTCCTCCACCAGGTGGGCCACCCTCGCGTCGGCCAGCCGCACGTACCGGTGGCGGCCCTGGCGCTCCTCCGTGAGCAGTCCGCCCGCGACCAGCTTGCCCAGGTGCTCGCTCAGGGTCGAGGCGGCGACCCCCGCGTGGCGGGCCAGCTCGCCCGCCGTCCAGGCCCGGCCGTCGAGCAGGGCCAGGAGACAGGCGGCACGCGTCTCGTCGGCGATGAGGGCGGCGAGCCTCGCCAGCTGGGGTGCCTGCGGGTCCTCGGTCATGGGTTCAGCATGGCCCAGGGACACTTCGGCGCCCACCGAAATATCGCTACCCGACGCCTCTGACCTGCTCGTACTGCTGGGAAAGCCCGTCCAGCAGGGCCCTCAGCCCCGTCTCGAAAGCCCGCTCGTCGATCTTCTCCTGCCGCTCCGCGAGCAGGTGGGCCTGGCCGAGGTGGGGATAGTCCGCGGGGTCGTACGCGCTCACGTCGTCCACGAATCCCCCGGCGAACGAACCGAGCGCGGAGCCCATGATGAAGTACCGCATCAGCGCGCCGATGGACGTCGCCTGCGCCGGTGGCCAGCCCGCGTCGACCATCGCGCCGTAGACCGCGTCGGCCAGGCGCAGTCCTGCGGGGCGGCGGCCGGGGCCCTGGGCCAGGACGGGGACGATGTTGGGGTGGTCGCGCAGGGCGGTGCGGTAGGAGAGGGCCCAGTCGTGCAGGGCGGTCCGCCATGCCCGGCCGTCCTCGAACATCGACAGGTCGACCTGGGCGCTCACCGAGTCGGCGACCGCCTCCAGGATCTCGTCCTTCGTCCGGAAGTGGTTGTAGAGGGACGGGCCGCTGACCCCGAGTTCCGCCGCCAGCCGGCGCGTGGACAGCGTGGCGAGGCCCTCCGCGTCCACGAGCGCGCGGGCCGTCTCGACGATCCGGTCGGTGCTGAGGAGGGGCTTGCGCGGTCGGGCCATGGCGCACATAGTAGGGCTGCGCGACGTAAACTAGCAGTGCTAATTTAAAGGTGTCCTTCTCAAGTGAGGTGATCTCGTGGTCGACCTGGGGCTCAGCGAGGAGCAGGCCGCCGTCCAGCGGCTGGCGCGGGACTTCGTGACCCGGGAGATCGCCCCTCATGTCGTCGCCTGGGACCGCGCCGAGGAGGTCGACCGGTCCCTCGTCAAGAAGCTCGGAGAAGTCGGCTTCCTCGGGCTCACGATCGACGAGGAGTACGGCGGCTCGGGCGGCGACCATCTCGCGTACTGCCTGGTCACCGAGGAGCTGGGGCGGGGGGACTCGTCCGTGCGCGGGATCGTGTCCGTCTCCCTCGGGCTCGTGGCCAAGACGGTCGCCGGGTGGGGGAGCGAGGAGCAGAAGCGGCGCTGGCTTCCCGGGCTCACCTCCGGCGAGTACGTCGGCTGCTTCGGCCTCACGGAGCCCGGCACCGGCTCCGACGCGGGCAGCCTCGCCACGCGTGCGGTGCGGGACGGTGACGACTACGTCATCGACGGCACCAAGATGTTCATCACGAACGGCACCTGGGCCGATGTGGTGCTGCTGTTCGCCCGCTCGACGGATGCTCCCGGCCACAAGGGCGTCTCCGCCTTCCTCGTGCCGACGGACACTCCCGGCCTCACCCGCCGGACCATCCACGGCAAGCTCGGCCTGCGCGGCCAGGCCACCGCCGAACTGGTCCTCGAAGGCGTCCGCGTGCCCGCCTCCGCGATGCTCGGTGAAGAGGGCAAGGGGTTCTCCGTCGCCATGTCCGCGCTGGCCAAGGGGCGGATGTCGGTGGCGGCGGGGTGCGTGGGCATCGCCCAGGCCGCGCTGGACGCGGCCGTCCGGTACGCCGGTGAGCGCGAGCAGTTCGGCAAGCCGATCGCGGGGCACCAGCTCGTCCAGGAGCTGATCAGTGACATCGCCGTCGACGTGGACGCGGCCCGGCTGCTGACCTGGCGGGTCGCCGACCTGATCGACCGCGGGAAGCCCTTCGCCGTCGAGTCCTCCAAGGCCAAGCTCTTCGCCTCGGAGGCGGCCGTACGCGCCGCGAACAACGCCCTCCAGGTCTTCGGGGGGTACGGCTACATCGACGAGTACCCGGCGGGCAAGCTGCTGCGGGACGCCCGCGTGATGACCCTCTACGAGGGTACGAGCCAGATCCAGAAGCTGGTGATCGGGCGGGCATTGACGGGGGTGTCGGCGTTCTGAGTACCGTCTGAGTACCTGAGCGGATGTGGCCCGGGTCACGGACGGCCGAGACTCTGGCCATGAGTGACACACCGGTCAAGCAGCAGAACACGGCCGCCTTCTACGGCCAGGCCGTCGCCTCCTTCGCCGTGGCCATGGCCGCCACGGCCGTCGGCATCTTCCGCCTGAACGCCGACGCCTGGGTGCGCGGCTTCCTCGCGATCGCCGTCCTGTACCTCGTCACCTCCGCCTTCACGCTCGCCAAGGTCATCCGCGACCGCCAGGAGGCCGGCCAGATCGTCAGCCGCGTCGACCAGGCCCGCCTGGAAAAACTCCTCGCGGAGCACGACCCCTTCGAGAAGCTGTGAGCGGGCCGCGCCGCCGGTGCGTTCGGGGCGTCCTTCCTCGCGGCCGGTTCCGCCGCACCCACCCGCCGCGACTCCTCGCCGGCCCCGCTGAACGGGCAGGCTAAGCGCTCGCTCAGGATGGGCGGTATGGTGGGGGTTCTGACGGTGGAGAGGGGCGTGCGATGAGTACGGCGGAGGAGACGGCCGACGGCGAGATGTCGGCGTGGGGCGAGGTCACGCCCGACGCGGCGCGGCGGCTGCTCGTCGCCGCGGTGGAGGCGTTCGCCGAGCGCGGCTACCACGCCACCACGACCCGGGACATCGCGGGCCGTGCCGGGATGAGCCCCGCCGCGCTCTACATCCACTACAAGACCAAGGAAGAGCTGCTGCACCGCATCAGCCGGATCGGTCACGCGAAGGCGCTGGAGATCCTCCAGGTCGCGGCCCGCCGCGAGGGCACCGCGACCGAGCGGCTCGCGGACGCGGTGAGCTCCTTCGTCCGCTGGCACGCGGGCGGCCGTACCACCGCCCGGGTCGTCCAGTACGAACTGGACTCCCTCGGCCCCGACGCCCGCGCCGAGATCCTCGCCCTGCGCCGGCAGTGCGACGCCGAGGTGCGCGGGATCATCGAGGACGGCGTGGCCTCCGGCGAGTTCGACGTGCTCGACGTCCGGGGCACCACCCTCGCCGTCATGTCGCTCTGCATCGACGTGGCCCGCTGGTTCAACGTCGACGGCCCCTGGACGCCCGACGAGGTCGGCGCGCTCGACGCCGACCTCGTGCTGCGGATGGTGGGCGCGGCCAAGTGACCGCCTACAGGTAGTACCGGGACACCGACTCCGCCACGCACACCGGCTTGTCGCCGCCCTCGCGCTCCACGCTGAAGGCGACGGTGACCTGGACACCGCCTGCCACGTCGTCGACGCCGGTGATCTGCGCGGTGGCCCGCAGCCGGGAGCCCACGGGCACCGGCGCGGGGAAGCGCACCTTGTTCGTCCCGTAGTTGACACCCATCTTCACGCCCTCGACCTTGATCAGCTGCGGTCCGAACAGCGGCAGCAGGGACAGGGTGAGATAGCCGTGCGCGATCGTGGTGCCGAAGGGGCCCGCCGCGGCCTTCTCCGGGTCGACGTGGATCCACTGGTGGTCACCGGTGGCGTCGGCGAACAGGTCGATGCGCTTCTGGTCGACCTCCAGCCAGTCGGTGTACCCCAGCTGCTCGCCCACCGCCGCCTTCAGGTCGTCCGTACCCGTGAAGATCCTCGGCTCTGCCATGTCCCGGCCTCCTCGCCACATGATGTCTAAGCGACTGCTTAGCATGGTCGGCCCGGAAGCCCCTGTCAACGGACCGCGAGGGTGACGGCATGGGTAGGGTTCGAGGGGTGCCCCAGATTCCCGAGAAGATCCATGAACTCACGGTCGGCCAGCTCGCCGCCCGCAGCGGCGCCGCCGTCTCCGCCCTGCACTTCTACGAGTCCAAGGGCCTGATCAGCAGCCGCCGCACCACGGGCAACCAGCGCCGCTACTCCCGTGACGCGCTGCGCCGGGTCGCCTTCGTCCGGGCCGCGCAGCGCGTCGGCATCCCGCTGGCCACGATCCGCGACGCCCTCTCCGAGCTCCCCGAGGAACGCACCCCCACCCGCGAGGACTGGGCTCGCCTCTCCGAGGCATGGCGCTCCGAACTCGACGAACGCATCAAGCAGTTGAACCGTCTCCGGGACCACCTCACCGACTGCATCGGCTGCGGCTGCCTCTCCCTGGACACCTGCGTCCTGTCCAACCCGGACGACGTCTTCGGCGACCGGATGACGGGGTCGCGGCTGCTGGTGGAGCGGGGCGGAGGCGGTCAGAGGAACGGGCGCCGGGATCAGGAACGGCAGGAGACGGCTGACGAGTGCCGCTGAGCCTTACGGGCGGTCCGGCATCCGCCCCGTCGGCACCCGGCCTCAGCTGAATCCGTCCGGCACCCGACGTCAGCTGAATCCGTCCGGCACCCGGCGTCGCCGCGATCCGCCCGCCACCCGGCTCCACCGGAAACCGCTGGTAGCCCCTCCCCGTGCCTGGTAGCGTCGCGATCTTCGGCCGGTGGCGACATCGCGCCCGGAGTCATGACGGGACAACTCCCATGACGTCAAAGGCCCTTGACGCGGCCCTCGCGGACATCGACACCGTCTTCAACGGCTTCGCCAGCCCCACCGAGACCGGATGTGAGCGGTGTTACCTCCCTGAGGAGACGGCGTATCTGCGTACGCCGTACACGCGGGTGCCCGCCGATCTGGTCAGCCGGTTCGTCTTCGAGGTCCCCGGTCACTTCGAGGACCACGCGGCGGTGATGCGCCGTCTCCTGCCGCAGACGGCGCACGCCATGGCCGACGGGAGCCTGCGCGGCGTCGGCTGGGAGGAGCACGGACTGAGCCGGGTGGACTGGCGGGCCTGGCCGTCCGGGCAGGCGGCAGCCGTCGAGGCGTTCGTGCACGCGTGGTGGGATGACACCCTCACGACGCCCGAGCCGCCGTATCCGGTCCACGAGGTGTTCGAGACCTGCGTCTCGATCCTGGGCGACCTGACACCGCTCCTCGACCGCTTCAGGACGCAGCCGGTCGTAGCGGCGCATGTCGTCAGTTGTGCGAGGGCCTGGCTGTTCGACCTGATCACCGACGACTCGCCGTTCTGCTGGTGGTACGGCGGTGAAGACGCGTCCCTCGTCGCCGTGCTCCAGTCCTGGCTGGCGGCACACGCGCCCGACTGTCTCCGTGCCGAAAACGAGCCCGAGCTGGCGCAGCGGGCCGAACTCCTCGGCCTGCCCTATGCCGAGCGCTGGGACCACCCGTACTGGACCAGTGCCTCGGCCACCAACTGAGCGTCGGACACGGCTCGTTCACCGCCCGGCAGGAACAGCGTGTCCTCCAGGCCGATCCGGGTCGCGAGGTCCAGGCGGCCGGCCAGCCGCAGTACCGGCCAGGCGCCGGCGTCCTCGCCGTGCAGCAGCACGGGACGGCCGTGCGCCGGGCCGAGTTCGGCGAGGAGTGTGTGCGCGGCGGCCTCCGGCGCGTCGGTGTCCGTCACCTCCGCGAGGACGCGCAGCACCTTCGGCCCGAGCGGCGACACCGCGAACCGCGCCGCCGCGTCCGTACCCGACCAGATACCGGCCTCCACGCCGACACCCAGGTCGATCAGTGCCACGGCCAGCGACTCGGCCCCCGGCTCATGCCAGTTCACCGAGGCGTGGTCGGGCAGCACGGTCCAGGCCCGGACCCGGGCGAGCCGCACCGCGGGGTCCGGTTCCGCCCATGCGCCGGTTGTCACACCGACCGGGACCGACACCCGCGCACGGATAGCATCGAGTGTCGCCGCGACCACCCGCGGCGACAGACTGTCCTGCCCGCAAGGCGTCTTGGGGTGGACATGGATGTCCGTGGCGCCCGCCGCGACGGCCTCGGCCGCCGCCCGCGCCATGGACTCGGGAGTGAGCGGCACCGCCGTACCGTCGGCGGCCCCGCGCGGGCCGTTGAGACACACCTGCACCATTCCTCGATGGTGCCAGGCGGCACCGACAGTTCGACCCTGTCCAACAGGGGGTGCGGCATCCCCTGCGCACCCCCGGCGCGCTCGTACGCTCTAGGCCGACATCAGCAACCGTCCGCGCCTGGCGTCCGCCAGGGCCTCGGGGGTGAGCACGGGCCGCGGCACCAGGATTCCGCAGTCCACGCAGACCGGACCGGTCGAGGGTTCGTGGTCCAGTTCGTACTTCCAGACGAGCCGCTCCCCGTCGCACACCGGGCACACCGCGCCCGGTTCGCGCTCCAGCGCGGAGATCAGCCTGCGCAGTACGTCGGCCAGTGAGTCATCGGGGTGCACCCGGGGGTCGTCGCACCACGCGACTCCGAACCCGCCCCAGGTCAGCCGGTGCCAGTCGTCGACACTGCCCGGCCTGCGCAACCCGTCGTGCTTCTCCTTCTTGCGCCGCTCGGCGAACTCGACCTCGTAGGCCAGCCAGACCGAACGCGCCTCCTCCAACTCCTCCAGTGCGGCCACGAGCCGCGCCGGGTCGGGGGAGCGGTCCTCGGGTCCGAATCCCGCCCGGGAGCACAAGTGGTCCCAGGTCGCCCTGTGCCCGTAAGGAGCGAACCGCTCAAGGCACTTGCGCAGCGAGTAGCGCCGAAGCGCCAGATCGCACCGCGGATCCCGCACCTGTCTCGCCAGACTCCGGAAACCGGCCATCGCCCTGCACCTCCGTCACACCTGCACCTGTACTTCGGTCACTTCGGCGTCGTCGCACGGACTTCGCGCGGCGTTGCCGAATAGACGTATCGACAAGCGATTTGGCTCCATCCGATTTCCGATGCCCCCCATAAGCTCGAGAACCCCTGCCAAAACTTGACGCATGTTCATCTTCAATCTCGGGGATACCGGCGGTAACGTCCGGCCACACCCCCCGTCGGTTGGAGCTGCCATGCCACGGCGCACCTCACGCACCGCACTCGACAGACTGAGAACTCCCGGCAGACTCACCGGGTTCCTGAAGTCCGCATCCATATGCGTCCTGATTGCCGGTCTTTTGTCCCCGCTTGCTCAGACCGCGTCGGCCGCCGAGACCACGGCGGCCAACGACTACTGCGGCGGCCAGTGTTCCGACATCCTGCCGCCCGGCGAGAACGGCAACGCCACCCTCGCGCAGGTGCTCCTCAACCAGGCCTTCGGCACCCAGCCCGACCACGCCGAGGACCAGCTCGGCCCCTACGCCAACCTGGCCAAGGGGTACCCCACGCTCACCAACTCCACGATCAACACGTTCTTCAACGACGCGTCCTTCGGGGTCGCCTCCGACCAAGTCGCCTCCACCCTGAGCCCCGCGGGGCGCACCGACGTGACGATCGTCCGTGACAAGAAGACGGGCGTACCGCACATCACCGGTACCACCAGATACGGCACCGAGTTCGGCGCGGGCTATGCGGCCGCACAGGACCGGCTGTGGCTCATGGACGTCTTCCGGCACGTGGGGCGCGGCCAGCTGACCGCCTTCGCGGGCGGCGCCGCCTCCAACCAGGGCCTGGAGCAGCAGTTCTGGCGCAACGCGCCCTACAGCGAGGCGGATCTGCAAGCACAGATCGACAACGCCGTCGCCAGCAACGGCGCCCGCGGCCAGCAGGCCCTCGCCGACGCCAACGCCTACCTCGCCGGCATCAACTCCTACATCGACGCCTCCGACAGCGGCCGCTACTTCCCCGGCGAGTACGTCCTGACCGGCCACAAGGACTCGGTCACCAACGCCGGCACCATCGACCACTTCAAGATCACCGACCTGGTCGCGCTGGCTTCCGTCATCGGCTCCCTGTTCGGTTCCGGGGGCGGCGGCGAGGTCAACAACGCCATCTCGCTGATGGCGGCCCAGCAGCAGTACGGCGTGGCGAAGGGCACCGAGGTCTGGGAGTCCTTCCGGGAGCGCAACGACCCCGAGGCCGTCCTCACCGTCCACAACGGTGAGAGCTTCCCCTACGCCGCCAAGCCCGCGAACGCGCAGGGCGAGGCGCTGCCCGACGCCGGTTCGGTGACCACCGAGCCTCTGGTCTACGACCCCACGGGCACCGGCGCCGACCAGAGCGCGAGCGCGGCCTCCGCCACGGCCACCGCGAACGCCCTCACCTCCGCCAAGCGCGGCATGTCCAACGCCCTCGTGGTGAGCGGCAAGTACACCGCCAGCGGTCACCCGGTCGCCGTCTTCGGACCGCAGACCGGCTACTTCGCCCCCCAGCTCCTCATGCTCCAGGAGATCCAGGGCCCGGGCATCAGCGCCCGCGGCGCCTCCTTCGCGGGCCTGAGCATGTACGTCGAACTCGGCCGCGGCCAGGACTACTCGTGGTCCGCCACGACCTCCGGCCAGGACATCATCGACACCTACGCCGTCGAACTGTGCCAGGACGACTACCACTACCTGTACCACGGCACCTGCACGGCCATGGACAAGATCGAGCAGAAGAACTCCTGGGCCCCGACCACGGCCGACAGCACCGCCGCGGGGTCGTACACGATGAGGGTCTGGCGCACGAAGTACGGCCCCGTCGAGTACCGGGCGACCGTCGGCGGCAAGAAGGTCGCCTACACCACCCTGCGTTCCTCCTTCATGCACGAGGCCGACTCGATCATCGGCTTCCAGATGCTGAACGACCCGGACTACGTCAAGAGCCCGCAGACCTTCCAGAGCGCGGTGCAGCACATCAACTACACCTTCAACTGGTTCTACGCCGACTCCGCGCACACCGCGTACTACAACAGCGGGAACAACCCGGTGCGCGCGTCCGGCGTCGACGCCGAGTTCCCGGTGTGGGCGCAGGCGGCGTACGAATGGAGGAACTGGAACCCGACCACGAACACCGCCGACTACACGCCGGCCTCCGCGCACCCCAACTCGATCGACCAGGACTACTACATCTCCTGGAACAACAAGCAGGCCAAGGACTACGCGACCGCGTCCTGGGGCGACGGTTCCGTGCACCGCGGCAACCTGCTGGAGGACCGGGTGAAGAAGCTGGTCGCCGCGGGCGGGGTCACCCGGGCCTCGCTGGTGAAGGCCATGTCGGACGCCTCCCTCGCCGACCTGCGCGCCGAGGACGTCCTCCCGGACCTGCTCAAGGTGGTCAACAGCTCGACGGTCACCGACTCCACGGCCGCGGCCGCGGTGAGCAAGCTCCAGACCTGGCTGACGGCCGGTGGCAAGCGGACCGAGACGTCGGCCGGTTCGAAGAAGTACGCCGACGCCGACGCGATCCGCATCCTGGACGCGTGGTGGCCGCTGCTGGCCAAGGGCATCTTCGAACCGGGCCTCGGCACCGGCCTGTACACCGCCCTCCAGGCCAACCTGCCCGTCGACGAGTCCCCGTCGGCCGCGCACGGCCCCACCGGTGCCCACGCGGGAAGCTCCTTCCAGTTCGGCTGGTGGAGCTACGTCGACAAGGACGTCCGCGCGGTGCTCGGTGAGAGCGTGCAGGGGCCGCTGGCGGACAAGTACTGCGGCGGCGGCAGCCTCAGCGCCTGCCGGGACATCCTGATCAGCACCCTGAAGACCGCGGCCGGCAAGACCGCGGCCCAGGTCTACCCCGGCGACACGCTGTGCTCGGCGGGCGACCAGTGGTGCGCCGACTCGATCGTGCAGCGCACCCTGGGCGGCATCAAGCACTACAACATCAGCTGGCAGAACCGTCCGACCTTCCAGCAGGTGGTGGAGTTCACCTCACACCGGTAACGCCGCGAGGGAGTACGGCTGTTGGCGGCGGGTCAGTGGATACGGCCCGCCGCCAGCACCAGTCGGGCCAGCTCGCGGTGGCAGATGTCGCTGTGCGCGCCCGCGGGCGGTCCGCCGCGTCTGACGACGGCCGCCGCGTCGACGTTCACGCAGCCTTTCGCGGGCAGCTTCTCGAGGGCGTCGGCGAGCTTCAGGGACGCCGTGCCCGGCACCGCCTGCACCCCGTCGTGTCCCATCGCGCCCCACTTGTCGCCCAGCACCCGGCCGAGGTCGAAGGCCGCGACCCCCTGCGCGTCGCCCGCCATCCGCGAGGCCAGCGGGTACAGCGTGCCGAGCGCCGAGTCGTGACTGGAGAAGCAGCACACGAGCGGTCCGTCGACCCGGTTCTGCTGCCCCTGGAGCACCCCTCCGGCCCGCGCGTCGTGCGGCAGCCGGGCCGCGAACGCGTAGTGCGAGAAGGCCCCTTGGAGCAGCGTGACGGACTTGACCGTCCGCACCCCGTCCGGCAGCCCGCGCAGCGCGAACGACACCAGCCGGCCCCCGAAGCTGTGCCCCACGAGGTGCACCCGCACTCCGGGCGCCGCCTGCGCGAGCTGCCCGACCACCCGGCCGAGTCCCCGCTCGCCGACGGTCCCCGCGCGCCGCTTCATGGCGTAGTACGTCCCCTGCCGCAGCAACTCGTGCGCCCCGTCCCACGGGTTGGGAATCGTGAACTCCTCTGCCCCGCCCGGGGATTCGAGGCGGGAAACGGCCTGTGCGAACTCCTCGCACACCGCCGCCGCGGACCCGGTGAAGATCTCCGGCTCGTCCTGCGGCACCCCTTCCGCCAGCGTGTCCGCCGCGAACAACGCCTGCGGTCCCGGCGGCACGACCTCCACCAGCATCCGCACCAGCCGCCCGAACTCCTCCAACTCGGCGTCTTCCCGCGGCTGTTGGTCCAGCAGCCGGGCCAACTGATCGATCACGGTGGCCCGACCCGGGAAGGTCTCGAGCAGTGCGTGCCGGGTGTCCTTGTCGAGCACCGGACGCGGCGGCATCTCGGCGGCCACCGCCCGCGGGAAGTCCGGGATCGGCTCGTCCGAGAACCGCATCGACGGCCATACGACCCCCACGTACCCGAGCCTCGCGGCCGGCGCGAGTTCCGGGAACGGCGCGAAGAAGTGACTGTAGAGCCGGGTCGCCCCCGAGCGGTCGCTGTTCCAGCCGTGCGAGAAGACGACCAGGTCCTCGACGCCCCGGTCCACCACCTCCGCGAGCAGCCGGTCCCGCCGGCCGGTGTCCGGGTCACCGTCCGCGTCGAACGTCAGCTCCCAGTACGGCGTCACACTCATCGCCGGATCCGTCATGACAGACCCCCTCGTCCCCCGTAGTGGTGCGCATCGTCCTGCTACCGGGCGAAGTTGGCCATAGTTCACGGCTCATCTGTAGAGGAGGTAATTCTTTCGAATCCGCCGGAAAGCGTTCAGCTCCTCCCGCCATTCCGCCACGACCTCGTCGGCAGTGGCACCGGCGTCGATCATCGTGCGGACCCGGGTGGAGCCGGTGAGCTTGTCGATCCAGTTGTCCGGCCGCCAACCGAAGCCGGACCAGACCCTCTTGGCGGTCACGAGCAGGGCGATGCCGGTGCGGACGGGGTCGTACGCGGACCTGTCGTGGACGTGGATCTGTACGCCGCCGATCGTCCTGCCCTGGAACTTGGAGAAGGTCGGAGCGAAGTAGGCCTCCCTGAAGTGCACACCGGGCAGGCCGAGCTCGTTCGCGGCGGCGGCCCAGCGACCGTCCAGGCCTTCCGCGCCCAGCAGTTCGAAGGGGCGGGTGGTGCCGCGGCCCTCCGAGAGGTTCGTGCCCTCGAAGAGACAGGTGCCGGAGTACACCAGAGCGGTGTCGGGGGTCGGCATGTTCGGGCTCGGCGGGACCCAGGGCAGGTCCCAGGCGTCGTAGAACTCCGAGCGCTTCCAGCCCGTCATCAGGACCGTGTCCAGGGGGACCGGGGTGGTGAGGAACTCGCCGTTGAAGAGTCGGGCAAGCTCCGCGACGGTCATTCCGTGCGCCTGCGAGATGGGCTGCCTGCCCACGAAGGTCGCGAACTCCCTGTGCAGGACCGGGCCCTGGGCCGCGCGGCCGGTGACCGGGTTCGGCCGGTCCAGGACGACGAAGCGCTTTCCCGCGAGCTGGGCCGCCTCCATGCAGTCGTACAGGGTCCAGATGTACGTGTAGAAGCGCGCGCCGACGTCCTGGATGTCGAAGACGATCGTGTCCACGGCGGAGGTGGTGAAGATGTCGGCGAGGGGCTGCCCGCTCTTCAGATAGGTGTCGTAGACGGGGAGGCCGGTCGCGGGGTCGTCGTAGCGGCCTTCCGAGCCGCCGGCCTGGGCGGTGCCCCGGAAGCCGTGTTCGGGGCCGAAGACGGCCCCGAGGTTCACTCTGTCGTCGGCGTGCATCACGTCGACGATGTGACGGACGTCCCGGGTGACGCCGGTGGGGTTGGTGACGATGCCGATCCGCTGCCCGCTGAGCTGGACGTATCCGGATGCGGCGAGGTTCTCGAAACCGGTTCGTCTGTGGTGGTGAGCTGCTTGGGTGGGAGGTGCGGAGGCCAGTGACGCCGTTGCCGTTGCTGCTGTCAGCAGGGTTCGTCTGGATAGGCGCATGAAGGGACCGTATGCGCTCCCGCAGGTTGTGGGGAGGGCGCGGGTTGGCCGTGGCTGGTCGCGCAGTTCCCCGCGCCCCTGAAGGCCGGACCAGTCACCCTTCCTTCCAACATACCGACCGGTTAGTCTGACGGGGCAGTCGAGCCGGAGTCGAAGGAGACCGATGGTGGAAGCCCTGCAGGGTGCCGGAGTGGTTGTGACCGGAGCGGGAGGTGGCATCGGGGCTGCGCTGGCCCGGCGGTTCGCGGCCGAGGGGGCTCGAGTCGTCGTGAACGACCTTGACCCCGGGCGGGCCAAGGCGGTCGCCGAGGAGGTCGGAGGGATCGCCGTCGCCGGGGATGCCTCTGCCGTGATCTCCGAGGCCCGTGACGCCCTGAACGGCGTGGTCGACGTCTACTGCGCCAATGCCGGGGTCGCCTTCGGCGGCGACTCGCTCGACGAGAGCGCCTGGGCCACCTCCTGGGACGTCAACGTCATGGCCCATGTCCGGGCCGCTCACGCGCTGCTCCCGCAGTGGCTGGAGCGCGGGAGCGGGCGGTTCGTGTCGACCGTTTCCGCCGCCGGGCTGCTGACCATGATCGGGGCCGCCCCCTACGCCGTCACCAAGCACGGGGCGCTCGCCTTCGCCGAGTACCTGTCGCTGACGTACCGGCACCGGGGGATCAAGGTGCACGCGATCTGTCCGCAGGGCGTGCGGACCGACATGCTCGCGGCCACCGGGACCGCGGGTGACCTGGTGCTCAAGCCGACCGCCGTCGAGCCGGAGGACGTGGCCGAGGCCCTGTTCCGGGGGATCGAGGAGGACCGGTTCCTGATCCTGCCGCATCCGGAGGTCGCCGAGTACTACCAGGCGCGGGCCGCCGAGCCCGATCGCTGGCTGTCCGGCATGAACCACCTCCAGCGCAAGTGGGAGGGGGTCCGATGAGCGAGTCCCGCTACGCCACCAAGCCCTGGCTCGACCTGCTCAGCGAGGCCCAGCGCGGTCCGATCGAGCCAGACGACTCCCTCGTGCACGCCCTGCGCCGCGCCGCCGCCGAGGCCCCGGAGCGGCCCTTCCTCGCCTACTTCGACGGCCGGCTCAGCTACCGCGAGGTAGACGAACTCAGCGACTCCGTCGCCGGGCACCTCGCCGCCGGCGGTCTGGAGCGCGGCGCCCGGGTGGCGATCCTGCTCCAGAACTCCCCGCTGTTCGTGCTCGCCCTGCTCGGCGCCTGGAAGGCGGGCGCGGTCGTCGTGCCCGTCAACCCCATGTACAAGTCGGGGGAGGTCGGCCATGTCCTGCGGGACGGCGAGGTGGCCGCGCTGATCTGCTCCGACCGGGCCTGGGAGTCGTATCTGCGCGAGACGGCGGCGGACTCGCCGGTGCGGATCGTGCTCACGGGGTGCGAGCTGGACTTCCAGTCCCGCGGGGACGCGCGGGTGCTCACCTTCGAGCGGTTGCCGCAGGCCGAGGACGCCGACGACCTCGTCGCCGTCGCGCGGGCCGGGCACAAGGCGCCCGAAGGACGGGACGTCACGCCCTCCGACATCGCCCTGATCAGCTACACCTCGGGGACGAGTGGCACGCCCAAGGGCGCCACCAACACGCACGGCAACATCATGTACAACGCCGAGCGGCAGCGGACCGGGCTCGGACTGCCCGAGGGGCCCGTGTACTACGCCCTGGCGCCGCTGTTCCACATCACCGGGATGGTCTGCCAGCTCGGGGCGTGTCTGACCAGCGTGGGCACGCTCGTGCTGACGTACCGCTTCGAGGCGGGTGTCGTCCTGGACGCCTTCGCCGAGCACCAGCCGCACTACACGGTCGGCCCGTCGACCGCGTTCATGGCGCTGGCCGCCCACCCCGACGTCACCCGCGAGCACTTCTCGTCCTTCGTCAACATCTCCTCGGGCGGGGCCCCGCTGCCGCCCGCCCTGGTGGAGAAGTTCCGGGCCGGATTCGGGCCGTACATCCGCAACGGCTACGGGCTGACCGAGTGCTCCGCGCCCTGCGCGTCCGTCCCGCCGGAGCGGGAGGCGCCCGTCGACCCGGTGTCGGGGACGCTCGCCGTGGGGGTGCCGGGGCCCGAGACGATCGTACGGATCGTCGACGACAGCGGCGTCGAGGTGCCGTTCGGCGAGCAGGGCGAGATCGTGGTGCGCGGGCCGCAGGTGGTGCCCGGATACTGGCGGCGGCCGGAGGCGACCGCCGAGACCTTCCCGGACGGCGAGCTGCGGACGGGTGACATCGGGTTCATGGACCCGCAGGGCTGGCTGTACGTCGTGGACCGCAAGAAGGACATGATCAACGCGTCCGGCTTCAAGGTGTGGCCGCGCGAGGTCGAGGACGTGCTGTACACGCACCCGGCGGTGCGCGAGGCGGCCGTCGTGGGGGTGCCCGACGGGTACCGCGGGGAGACCGTCAAGGCGTACATCAGCCTCCGTCCGGGTGCCGAAACCGACCCGGATGCGCTCGCCGCGTACTGCAAGGAGAGACTGGCCGCCTACAAGTACCCGCGGCAGGTGGAGATCCTGCCCGACTTGCCGAAGACGGCCAGTGGGAAGATCCTCCGTCGGGAACTGCGTTCCCAACCGTAAGACAGCGAACGACCTCTCGGAAAGCAGGTGGCGGCACAGTGCCCAGGACGACGGACGGAGACGGTACGCCCGTCCCGCAGCGGCTGCTGGCCGCCGCCACCCGGCTCTTCGCCGAGCAGGGTTACGACCGCACCTCCGTGCAGGAGATCGTCGAGGCGGCCGGCGTCACCAAGGGGGCGCTGTACCACTACTTCGGCTCCAAGGACGACCTCCTGCACGAGGTGTACGCGCGCGTGCTGCGCGTCCAGCAGGAGCGCCTGGACGCGCTCGCGGGCACCGACGAGCCGATCGAGAAGCGGCTGCGGGCGGCGGCCGCCGACGTCGTCGTCACCACGATCGAGAACCTCGACGACGCGATGATCTTCTTCCGCTCGATGCACCACCTGAGCCCCGAGAAGAACAAGCAGGTGCGGGCCGAGCGACGCAAGTACCACGAGCGCTTCCGCGCGCTCGTCGAGGAGGGCCAGCAAGCGGGCGTCTTCTCGAAGGCGACCCCGGCCGACCTCGTCGTGGACTACCACTTCGGCTCGGTCCACCACCTGTCGACCTGGTACCGCCCGGACGGCCCGATGGGCCCGCAGGAGGTGGCCGACCACCTGGCCGACCTCCTCCTGCGGGCCCTGCGGCCGTAGCGCGCTCCCTAGAGGTACTTCTTCAGCTCCCGGCGCGCGAGCGAGCGCTGGTGCACCTCGTCGGGCCCGTCCGCGATCATCAGGGTGCGGGCGCCGGCGTACAGCTCGGCCAGCGGGAAGTCCTGGCTGACTCCGCCCGCGCCGTGCAGCTGGATGGCCCGGTCGATGATGTCGACGACCGCGCGGGGCGTGGCGATCTTGATGGACTGGATCTCTGTGTGGGCGCCCCGGTTGCCGACCGTGTCCATCAGCCAGGCCGTCTTCAGGACCAGCAGACGCAGCTGCTCGACGGTCACGCGCGCGTCGGCGATCCAGTTGTGGACCACGCCCTGCTGGGCCAGCGCCTTGCCGAAGGCGGTACGGGACACGGCCCGGCGGCACATCAGCTCGATCGCCCGCTCGGCCATGCCGATCAGTCGCATGCAGTGGTGGATCCGGCCGGGGCCGAGGCGGGCCTGCGCGATGGCGAAGCCGCCGCCCTCCTCGCCGATCAGGTTCGAGGCCGGCACGCGCGCGTGGTCGAAGATCACCTCGGCGTGGCCGCCGTGGTAGTGGTCCTCGTAGCCGAAGACCCGCATCGCGCGCTCGACGGTGACGCCCGGGGTGTCACGCGGGACCAGGATCATGGACTGCTGGCGGCGGATGTCCTCGCCGTCCGGGTCCGTCTTGCCCATCACGATGAAGATCTTGCAGTCCGGGTTCATCGCCCCGGAGATGTACCACTTGCGGCCCGTGACGACGTACTCGTCGCCGTCGCGCTCGATGTGCGTGGTGATGTTGGTGGCATCGGCGGAGGCCACCTCCGGCTCGGTCATCGCGAACGCGGACCGGATCTCACCGGCCAGCAGCGGCTCCAGCCACTGCTTCTTCTGCTGCTCGTCGCCGAACTGGCTCAGGACCTCCATGTTCCCGGTGTCGGGCGCGGCGCAGTTCAGCGCGGTGGGCGCGAGCTGCGGGGAGCGGCCGGTGATCTCGGCGAGCGGGGCGTACTGGAGGTTGGTGAGGCCGGCGCCGTACTCGGAGTCGGGCAGGAAGAGGTTCCACAGGCCCTGGCGACGGGCCTCCGCCTTCAGCTCCTCGACCACGGCCGGGGTGTCCCACGGCGAGGCCAGCCGGGCGCGCTGCTCCTCCGCGACGGCCTCGGCGGGGTAGACGTACTCGTCCATGAAGGCGAGCAGCTTGGCGCGCAGCTCCTCGGTGCGGGCGTCGAACGCGAAGTCCATGCGGATCAGCCTTCCTGGATGCCGTCGTGAAGCGTGGTGAGACCGTGCTGGATGAAGACCGGGACCAGGTCGCCGATGCGGTCGAAACCGCGGCCCACCGTCTGGCCCAGGGTGTAGCGGTAGTGGATGCCCTCGAGGATCACGGCGAGCTTGAACCAGGCGAACGCCGTGTACCAGGACACCGCCGAGACGTCCCGCCCGGAGCGCTCGGCGTACCGCGCGATCAGTTCGGCCGGATCCGGGTGGCCCGGGGCCTCGGCGGTCGTGGAGATCGTGGAGTCGGCCATGCCCAGCGGCACGCTGTACATCACCAGCAGACCGAGGTCGGTGAGCGGGTCGCCGAGGGTCGACATCTCCCAGTCGAGGATCGCCTTGATCTGGTCGTCGTCACCCATCAGGACGTTGTCGAGCCGGTAGTCGCCGTGCACGACCGTCGCCGCGGGGGACTGGGGCAGATGGCGGCCGAGCGTCGCGTGCAGCTCGTCGATGCCGGCCAGGTCGCGGTTGCGGGAGGCGTCCAGCTGCTTGCCCCAGCGGCGCAGCTGGCGGTCCAGGAAGCCCTCGGGACGCCCGAAGTCCGCGAGACCGACCTCCGCCGGATCCACCGCGTGCAGCTCGACGAGGGTGTCGACGAGGGACAGCACGGCGTCGCGGGTGCGCTCGGGGCCGAGGGGGGCGAGCTGGCCGGCGGTGCGGTACGGGGTGCCCTCGACGAACTCCATGACGTAGAACGGTGATCCGAGCACCTCCTCGTCCTCGCACAGCAGGACGGGGTTCGGCACGGGCACGTTCGTGGGGTGCAGGGCGCTGATGACCCGGTGCTCGCGCTTCATGTCGTGCGCGGTGGCCAGGACATGGCCGAGCGGGGGCCGTCGTACGACCCAGCGCGCCGTGCCGTCCGACACCGCGTACGTGAGGTTCGAGCGTCCACCCTCGATGAGCCGGCCGGTCAGCGGACCCTGCACCAGACCGGGCCGCTCACGGTCGAGCAGGCCGCGCAGCCGGTCGAGATCGAGGCCTGGCGGATGGTCGGGGCTCATCGGGGCTCCTTACGCACGCGTGAACGGGTACCGCCCATCATGCCGACTGGTCGGTATGTCGTCCAGAGGGAACGGTGAACGTGATCCGGCCCACGATAGGCCGACAGCTCCCCGCGCGGTGCGGCGGGGAGCTGCTCGGTTCCCTCGCGGTCAGGTCAGTGGTCGTCCCAGTGACCCTCGTGGGCGGCGTGCCGGTGGCCGTCGTGGAGGTAGTCGACGTGGTCGCCGTGCAGGACACTCTCGTGCCCGCAGTCCTGGCCGTGCCGGTGCTCGTGCCCGTCGTGCGAGACATGCCCACCGGCCTCGCACTCGTCCCAGTGGCCCTCGTGCTCGCGGTGCAGATGCCCGTCGTGCGCGTAGTCGACGTGGTCCTCGTGCGGCACCTTCGTGTGCCCACAGTCCGAGCCGTGCGTGTGCGCGTGGGAGGCGTGTTCGTGGTGGAGGGTGCTCATGGTGCTCACCTTCGAAGCGACGGGCGATGACGTCGGACAGGGTGCCACGGGTGGGGTGCATATCGGGCGATTCGGCGCGTGTGGCGTGGGGGGCGGGGTGCAGTCGGGGGTGGGGTGTACCGGGGGGCCGGCGCGTTGGCTTTCCGTGCGTGCGCACCGGGGCGGGCGCTGAGCGCGTGAGGGTGCGGTCGGGGTGGGTGGCGGGCTTGCGTGTACGACCGGAGGGCTCGTCGACCGGGTGTGCCGGCCGTGTGAGAGGGCTGACCTGGGGCGCCCGGGTCTCGCCCCCGCCCGCAGGGAAGCCGCGGCCGGCGGGGGTGCTGGACGCCAAGGCGCCGCAGAGCGGCTGGAGGCGCTGACCGCGCGGCGCCGCTTGGCCGGGTGTACGCGACCGTGTCAGCGGGGCCCGGACCCCCGCTTTCGGACCTTACTGTCCGGCGTTGCTCTTTGGCCCTCGCTCAGGACCTGCCCTCCGCCCCCCTCAGAACACCAGCGCCGCCCCGCAAGCCGCCATCGCCACCGTGCACAGGACCGCTGTCGTGGCGGCTCGCGGAGTGAGGGGGCGCGGGGTGTCGGACGAGGTCAGGGTGTGGATGCGGCGGTGCGCGAGGTAGAGGAAGCCGAGCCAGAGGGTGCAGCACAGGGCGCAGGCGATGAGTGCGGCAGGGGACGGGCCGCCGTGCAGGGCCGTCTTCACGGCGAGTACGGCGGAGACGGTCCCCGAGAGGGTCGTACGGCGCCAGGCGAGCCGCGTGCGTTCGGGCTGGAGCCCCGGATCGCGCTCCGCCGCGACGCCCTCGCTCATCCCTCCCACCCGACGAGCACCACGAAGACCATGGCCACGGCCACCACCGCGACCACCAGGCTGAGCAGCGCCGGGAACCGCGACACCGGCAGGTCCTCGCCCCGCCGCATCGCCCGCTCGCACCGCACCCAGTGGTTGACCGCCCGCAACGAGCAGAGCACTCCCGCCGCGAGCAGGGCGAGCGCCAGCCCGACCCGCCAGCCCCAGCGCAGATCGGGCAGGAACTGGTCCACGGCGAAGCCACCGCCGATCAGCGCGAGCGCGGTGCGCAGCCAGGCCAGAAAGGTGCGTTCGTTGGCCAGCGAGAACCGGTAGTCGGGAGTGCGGCCCTCCTGCCGGACGTCCTCGGGGGCGAACCAGAGGCGGACGTTCCGTGCGAAATCGATCACGCGCACGAGCCTATCGGCCGGGTGCCTGCAGGGCGGTGTCCGGGGCGGGTCCGCCGAAGCGCCGGGCTCGCTCGCCTGGTCGACGCTCACCCCATCGACCGGTACGCCTTGAGCCGCTCGTAGGCCGCCAGGCCGTCCGGCACCCACTCCCAGTCCCGCAGCCGTACCTTCACCTCGTCCTCCGGCAGGAAGTCGTGCCAGGCGACCTCCTCGACCTGGGGGCTGACCGGGAGCTCGCAGCGGACCTCGTAGACCGCGGACCACCAGGTCCGGCCGGCGCGGTCGTCGTAGAGGAACTTGAAGAGGTACTCCGGGCGGGGCAGCCCCGTCACACCGAGTTCCTCCTCGGCCTCGCGCAGGGCGGCGTCGTCGTAGGACTCGCCGGCGCCGACCACTCCGCCGACGAACATGTCGTAGAGGGAGGGGAACACCAGCTTGGTGGGGGTGCGGCGGTGAACGAAGAGGCGGCCCTCGGCGTCCCGGGCCTGGATGAAGACACAGCGATGGCGCAGACCCTTGGCGTAGGCCTCCCCACGTGGGGACTGTGCGACGACATTGTCGTCTTCGTCGACGATGTCAAGAATTTCGTCAGCAGCGCTCATGCCCCCCATCCAAGCAGGGGCGCGCATCCAAGCGAGGGCGCGCACGCACGCGGGAACCCGCACCCACGCCCGGTCCCGCAGCCGCGGGGAGGCACGCGTCCATGCCGGGTCCGCACTCCTAGCCGGGGCCCGGAGCCACGCCCGGTCCCGCAGCCGCAGAAAAGCCCGCATCGCCGGGGCCCGCAGCCACGTGGGGGGTCCGCAACCGAGGAGAGGCCCGCACACCGCCGGCGCCGACAACCCAGCAGAACCCCCCCCACCCCCGCATAAGCCCCCTCAGCTCGGCTGAAGGTCCCGCGCAGGTTCCGACTGGGCGGCTCCGGAGGGCATCGCGGGGTGCATCCCCAGCAGCACGATGCCCGCGACGACGGCCGCGAGGCCCACCGCCTCCCAGGTCAGCGCGCCGGTGTCGGTGCGCAGCCGGTCGCCCAGGAAACCCACCCCGCACACGATCCCGGCGAGCGGCTGGGCCGCGGTCAGGGCGGGCAGCGACATCCGCAGCGGCGCGGTCTCGAACGCGCTCTGCACCAGGACGAGCCCGGTGACGCCGAGGGCCAGCACGGCGTACGGCTGCCAGCCGGTCAGCAGCTCGGCGAGGCCGCCCTCGGAGAAGCGCTGGCCGCTGACGCGGGTGAGGGCGTCCTGGACGCCGTACAGCAGTCCGGCCGCCAGGGCCAGCAGGACCGGGCCCGCACTGAGGCGGGAGCGCTTGGCGTAGGTGGTGAGCAGCAGGGCGAGCCCGACCATGGCACCGATGATCAGCCAGTGGCGGAGCGGGTCGGTGACCGCCGTACCACCGCGCGGCTCGCCCGCCACGATGAACGCGCTCACCCCGCCCGCCAGCAGCGCGAGCCCCGCCCAGCCCTGGCGGCCCAGCGGCTGCTTGGTCTGCTTGCGGGACAGGGCGAGGGCGAACAGAAGGTTCGTAGCGAGCAGGGGTTCGACCAGGGAGACCTCGCCCTGACCGAGCGCGATCGCGCCCAGCACCATGCCGGCCACCATCAGCCCGATGCCGCCGAGCCAGCGCGGGATCCTCATAAGGTCGAGGAGCAGCCGGGGGGAGAGGAAGTCGCTCAGCGGGGCCTGACGGGCCGCGTTCTGCTGGAGCACGAAGCCGAAGCCCAGGCAACAGGCAGCACTCACGGCGAGAATCAGAACCAGAACCGACACGCTGCGTACCTCGATCGTCCGGCCGGGCGGCAGGGAGTAGTCGCCGACTGTAGCGTCCCAGCGTCCGGCTTGCCCCTGGGAGTACCCGAATTCGGGCTGTCGACTCGGCCACCGAACGATTCTCGGCGGCGGGGTGTCCTGTCATGGTGCGGTGCGGGAGAGGACGGCGCCATGGCGTACGCCACAGACGGGCGGCCTCGACCCGCTCCCACCAGCACCGCGTCGCCACAACTTCCTCTCAGGTATGGAGAGTTGACGCGTGTAATGCGCCTTCGGCCCTTGACGCAAACCATTGGTGGGGGGTTGGCTGTCCGTGATCAGTCGATGGCGGTGCGAATCAGTCCCTCGACCTGCCCTCACCGGCTGTCGCCCCGCCCTCACTGGCTGTCGGATTGCCCGCATCTGCCCGCATTTGCCCAGGCGACCTCTCCCGTCCCACATCTCCCTCCAGCCCCACTCGCATCAGCTCCACCCGCATCAGCCCCGCCCTGCCTGCCGCACCCACCCACGCAGCCCTCCAGCCCCACCCGCCCCGAGCCACGTTCCGTGAGGAAAACCCACACGGTGTCCCCGCCCCCACCCCCCTTCGGCCGCAGTCGTAAGCGCGCCGCCCAGGCCTTCGACGCGGCCCTCGACGACGTCGAACTCATCGACGCGCGCGCCGCGTTGGCGCAGGGCAGGTGGCAGGCGGCCCGGACGCTGCTCACCCGGACGGGCGACGACTGGGACCGGCGGGGCCACCGGGTCACGGTGCTCGCGGCCGAGCCGTACAGCGACGCCTGGGCCAGGGACTGGCTGGTCGCCGAGCCGGACTCCGCCGACGCCGCCGTGCTGCTCGCCCTCGCCCTGGTCCAGCGCGTCCAGCGGGGCAAGGGGAAGCCCGCCGCCGCCCGCGAGGCCTGCCGGACCGCGGCCCGGCTCGCGCCCGCCGACCCCACCCCCTGGCTCGGCCTCCTGATGCTGGAGCGCGACCTCGGGGCGGCGGACGAGGTCGCCGACGTCTTCGGCGAGATCCGGCAGCGGTACGCCGACCACCACCACGCCCACCATCTGATGGTCGCCCGGCTCGCCGAGCGCCGTGCCGAGACGGGCCCCGACCCGCTGCACGAGGTCTACGACTTCGCCAAGTGGGCCGCCGAGCAGGCCCCGGCCGACTCACCGCTGGCGATCCTGCCGGTCATCGCGCACGCCGAGCGCTACCGTGCCCTGGCCGCCGCCGGGCACGAGCCGCGCGACCCGGCCGCCTCCGGCCACTGGACCGGACGCCGGGCCCGGCAGGTGATGAAGTCCGCCTTCGACTGGTGGCTGGAATGGGAGCACGAGGGCCACCCCCGCCGCCTGGTCGACCTCAACTTCCTCGCCCACGCGAAGGTCTGCGAGGGCCGCGGCGCCGAGGCCGCCGCCCTCTTCCACCGCATCGGCGAACGTCCTACCCCGGCCCCCTGGTCCTATCCGGACCGCGAGCCGTACTCCGCCTTCCGTGCCGCCCGCGACCACGCGCTCGGCACGGTGTGACACCCCCGAACCCCAGAAGGACGGTCCCCATGGCCACCGAGAGTTCCAGCAAGAGCAGACCAGAGATCAGTACGTTCAAGGGGCAGGACCGCGCGCTGCGGGCCGGCCGCCTGGGCACCGGGGGCCTGCTGCTCTCCGTCCTCGCGGCGACCGCGCCCCTCATGGTCGTCGCGGGTGTCATGCCCACTACATTTGCGGTGATGGGGATCGTCGGCCAGCCCCTGCTCTACGTCGTCCTCGGCGTCGTTCTCGTCCTGTTCAGCGTCGGCTACGCCGAGATGAGCCGGCACGTCCACAACGCGGGCGCCTTCTACGCCTACATCTCGCGCGGCCTCGGCGGCACGGCCGGGGCGAGCGCGGCCCTCGTCGCCCTCGTCGCCTACAACGCCCTCCAGGTCGGCATCTACGGCATCTTCGGCTTCGAGGTCTCCGGACTGTTCGCCACCTACACCGACCTGTCGGTGGCCTGGTGGATACCCGCGCTGGTGGCCGCCCTGGTCGTCGGCGCGCTCGGCTGGCTGAAGATCGACGTCAACGCGCGCGTGCTCGGCGTCCTGCTGATCGTCGAGGTCGCCCTGGTCGTCATCTTCGACATCGCCGCCGTCGCCGACCCCGCGGCCCAGGGCCTGTCCCTGCACGCCTTCAACCCGGACACCCTCAGCGGCGCCGGCGTCGGCACCGCCCTGTGCTTCTGCATCGCCGCCTTCCTCGGCTTCGAGCAGGCGCCCGTGTACGCCGAGGAGACCAGCCGCCCGCACATCCTGGTGCCGCGCGTGATGTTCCTGGCCGTCGGCGGCGTCGCCGTGTTCTTCGCGCTCAGCAGCTGGGCCCTCACCGTCGCCACCGGTCCCTCGGCCGTCGTCGCCGAGTCACAGAAGCAGAGCGCCGGACTGCTCTTCGGGCTCACCGAGTCCCGCCTCGGAGGCACGTTCACCGACGTCCTGCACGTGCTGTTCGTGACCGGCATGTTCGCGGCCATGCTCAGCTTCCACAACGTCGTCGCCCGCTACGCCTTCGCCATGGGCCGCGAGGGCCTGCTGCCCGCCGCCTTCGGCCGCACGAACAGCGCGAGCGGCGCGCCCGGCACCGGCTCGCTGCTCCAGACCGTCGTGTCCGTGGTGGTCGTGGCCGTCTTCGCGATCGCCGACGACAAGCCCACGGGCGACCCGACCGTGCCGGTCCTGCACCTGTTCACCTGGTTCGGCAACATCGGATCCCTCGGTGTGATCGTGCTGATGGCGGCGGCCTCCGCGTCCGTCATCGTCTTCTTCGTCCGGCGCGGGGCGGCGGGCGCCCAGGCCTGGCGCCTCGTCACCTCGGCGCTCGCGGGGATCGCCCTGCTGGTGATCGCCGTCTACACGGTGAAGGACTTCGACGTCCTGGTCGGCGCGGGCCCCGACTCCTCGCTGAGCTGGGTACTGCCCGGCATCATCGGCCTCGCCGTGCTGGTGGGCCTGGCCCAGGGACTCCTCCTGCGGGCCCGCAGGCCCGAGGCGCACGCCCGGATCGGGCTCGGCAACGAGGCGTTCCAGCTGGAGAAGGCGGCCGAGGAGGCCTCGTAGCCGCCTGAGAACGCGGTGAGAAGTGGTTACGGAAGTCTGACGAGCACCCGCGATTCCTGGTCCCGCGGGCGTCGCGGGTGTTCGAATGAGTAGGTGAACTCCGAACAGCCCGAGGAGCAGCGCGGTCAGCCCATCGGCCGTCGCGTCCTCCTCGGCACCCTCGGCCTGGGCGCGCTCGGCGTGGTCGCCGCGCCCACCCTGCAACGCGGTCTGGAGGCATTCCTCGGCAGCGCCGCCGACAAGGACCCCACCGGCCTGACGGGCCTGCTCCCCAACGGGGGCGGCTTCCGCTACTACTCGGTGACCTCGTCGGTGCCGCACAGGAACGCCGAGAACTACCAGCTCAAGATCGACGGTCTGGTCTCCCGCCCGGGCACGTACACCCTGGCCGACCTGCGGGCGATGCCCCAGACCCGGATCGTCAAGGACGTGCAGTGCGTGACGGGCTGGCGGGTCCCGGACACACCGTTCGAAGGCGTACGGCTGTCCCGCCTGCTGGACGCCGCCGGGGTGACCGCGAAGGCCGGGGCCGTCCGCTTCAGCTGCTTCGACGGGGCGTACACCGAGAGCCTCACCCTCGACCAGGCCCGCCGCCCGGACGTCCTGGTGGCCCTGCGCATGCAGGACAAGGACATCGGCCACTCCCACGGCGGCCCGGTCCGCCTCTATGTGGCGCCGATGTACTTCTACAAGTCCGCCAAGTGGCTCTCCGGCATCACCGTCACCGAGGACGTCGAGCCGGGCTACTGGGAGGACCGGGGCTACGACGTGGACGCCTGGGTGGGCCGATCGAACGGGCGGGACGATGAGCCTACGAGTTGACACCCCCTCGCACACACGTGTCCGGCGTTTCGGCCGCACCCAGAAGTGGGTCCACCGCGCCACCGCCGCGTTGATGGGCGTCTGCGTGGTGACGGCCGCCTGCCTCTACGTCCCCCAGTTCGCCGAACTCGTCGGCCGCCGTGAGCTGGTGGTCCGCATCCACGAGTGGGCGGGCCTGGCCCTGCCCGTGCCCGCCCTCGCGGGCCTGGCCTCCCGTGCCTTCCGCGCCGACCTGGGTTTCCTGAACCGCTTCGGCCCGCACGACCGGGTCTGGCTGTGGGCCGCGCTGCACCGGGACAAGCGCCGCAGCTCCCGCCCCGCGGGCAAGTTCAACGCGGGCCAGAAGGTCTACGCCTCCTGGATCGCGGGCGCGAGCCTGGTCATGCTCGGCACCGGCCTGCTGATGTGGTTCACCCACCTCACCCCGATCCAGTGGCGTACCAGCGCGACCTTCGTCCACGACTGGCTGGCCCTGACCATCGGCATCGTCCTCGCGGGGCACATCGGCATGGCACTGGGCGACCCGGAGGCGAGAAGAGGGCTCAGGATGGGGGAAGTGAGCCAGGAGTGGGCGGAACGCGAACACCCCCTGTGGCGGCCGTAGCGCGATCTGAAGCCACAGAGCCCGCTACGGCGTGCTCTTCCGTTCGTCGGTTCGGAGGCCGCGCAGTGTCCATAGTCCGTACAGGGCCAGCAGCGGTTTGACGATGGTCCATTCGCCGAAGCGGTAGTCGTCCGCGCGCACCAGCCGCTCCGCCAGGTCCGGGCGCTGCCGCCGCAGATAGGCGCGAGCCTTGAGCGCGTGCGCGGGCTGCGAGACGATCTTGATCCGGTCCACGTCTTCGAGCAGCGGGATCACGTTCGCGATGTTCTCCCATGTCGTCGCGCTCCGGTCCTCCAGGAGCACCGGGCCCTCGAACCCGAGCACCGATCTCGCGTAGTCGGCCATCAGACGGGCCTCCGTCGCGCCGCTGCCGGTCGCACCACCGCTGAGGATCAGGCAGGCCCCGTGGGTACCGTCGGCGGTGAGCGAGCGGATTCCGGCACGGACCCGCCATCGGTTGATCGGATTCGCCGTGTCCCGCGGATTGCGGTACCCCAGGACCACCACGGCCGAGGAGCCGCCCCCGCCGTCACCCACGCGTACTCGGGACCAGCGCCAGTTCAACCACTCGCCCCAGACCAGGGCCGCAGCCCCGGCCATCACCAGTCCCGTCCTCCGCCGCATGCGGGGACTCTAGGGCACCTCGGTACCGGTTCCCAGGTCGGCGACGGCAACGGGCGAGGCCGGAAACCGTGCCTCGCCCGCTCGGGGCGCCTTCGTGGTCGTACCCCTGAGTGGCCACCCCTGAGTGACCAGCTAAATGACCAGCGAGAGCAGCAGCACCAGGCCGCCCGCGACCACCGAGATGATCGTCTCCATGATCGACCAGGACTTGATGGTCTGGCCGACGGTCAGGCCGAAGTACTCCTTGACCAGCCAGAACCCGGCGTCGTTGACATGGCTGAAGAAGAGCGAGCCGGAGCCGATGGCGAGGACGAGCAGGGCCGTGTGGGTGGTGGACATGTCGGCGGCGAGGGGGGCGACCAGACCGGCCGCGGAGACCGTGGCCACCGTCGCCGAGCCGGTCGCGAGCCGGATCGCGACCGCGATCAGCCAGGCCAGCAGCAGCGCCGGGATCGACCAGTCCTCGGAGATCTCCAGGACCATCTGACCCACACCGGAGTCGATCAGGGTCTGCTTGAAGCCGCCGCCCGCGCCGACGATCAGCAGGATGCCGGCGATGGGCGCGAGGCCCTTCTCGACGAGCGGGGTGAGGCGGTCCCTGCCGAAGCCGGCGGGGCGCAGGAGCGTGAAGATGCCCACGAGTACCGAGGCCAGCAGGGCGATCAGCGGCGAGCCGACGACGTCAAAGACGCGCTGCACGGTGTTGTCGGGGTCGTCGATCACGATGTCGACCAGTGCCTTGGAGAGCATCAGGACGACCGGGAGGAGGATCGTGGCGAGCGTGGGGCCGAAGGCCGGACGGTTCTCCAGTTCCTCCGAGACGCGCTGCGGGACCATGCGGTCGGGGACCGGCACGTCCACCCAGCGGGCCGCGACCTTGGAGAACAGCGGACCGGCGACGATCACCGTCGGGATGGCGATCAGCACGCCGAGCGCGAGGGTGACACCCAGGTTGGCCTTCACCGCGTCGATCGCCACCAGCGGGCCGGGGTGCGGCGGAACGAGGCCGTGCATCACGGACAGTCCGGCGAGGGCCGGGATGCCGATGCGCATCAGGGAGTAGTTGCCGCGCTTGGCGACCATCAGCACGACGGGGATCAGCAGCACGACGCCGACCTCGAAGAACAGCGGCAGACCGATGACGGAGGCGATCAGCACCATCGCCCACGGCATCGAACGGCCGCCCGCCTTCGCGAGGATCGTGTCGACGATCTGGTCGGCCCCGCCCGAGTCGGCGAGCATCTTGCCGAGGATCGCGCCGAGGGCTATCAGCACACCGACGCCGGCGACCGTGCTGCCCAGCCCGGTGGTGAAGCTGAGGATGGCCTTGTCGAGCGGCGCTCCGGCGACCGCGCCGAGCACGAGCGTGCCCAGGGTCAGCGACAGGAACGCATGGAGCTTGAACTGGGTGATGAGCACAACGATGACGGCGATGCCCGCCAGGACGGCGATGCCCAGCTGAGCGTGACCGGCCGAGGTGATCGGCTCGGGTGCGTCCGCTGCCAGCATCTCGACACTGAGTCTGGTCACGGGGGGTTCCTTGCAGGTACGGGGACGTTCTTCGGAAAGGAGCGTCAAAAAAGGGGCGTCAAAAGAGGGGCGTCAAAAGAGGGGGATGTTACGGGAGTTCGGCCAGCGCCTTCGCGGCCCGGTCGGCGATCTCCTCCGGGCTGCCCGAGACGTTCACCGCGACCCCGGCCTCGTCCTCCTGGAGAGGCTGGAGCGTGGCGAACTGCGAGTCGAGCAGCGCGGTGGGCATGAAGTGCCCCTGCCGGTGCGACATCCGGTCCTCGATGAGGGAGCGGTCGCCCGCCAGGTGCACGAAGACGACCCCGGGCGCCTCGGCCCGCAGCCGGTCGCGGTACGACCGCTTCAGCGCCGAGCAGCTGACCACCCCGCCGAGCCCCGCCCGCTCGTGCGCCCAGGAGCCGATGGCGTCCAGCCACGGCCACCGGTCGTCGTCGGTGAGCGGGGTGCCCGCCGACATCTTGGCGATGTTGGCCGGCGGGTGGAAGTCGTCGCCCTCGGCGTAGGGGACGCCGAGCCGGGCCGCGAGCAGGGGACCGATCGTGGTCTTGCCGGTGCCCGCGACGCCCATGACCACGACGACCTTCGGGGTACTCATCGCTGCCTCACTGTCTGCTGTCTTCTTCGACGTGTGACGCCCAGGACGTCGACGCAACTGAAACCGATTAGGTACGACAATTCAAGAGCCTGTGATGAATAAGTCTGACTTTTTCTGGGTGTGACGCGCCCCGTACTCTGAGTGCATGAGCACATCGGGCCGGGGGCTGCACGGACGCGTACTGGATGCCCTCGGACCCGCGATCACCGCGGGCGAGTACCCCCCTGGCAGCGTTCTGCGCACCGACGAACTCGCCCAGCGCTTCGACGTCTCACGCTCGGTGATGCGCGAGGCGGTCCGGGTCCTGGAGTCCATGCACCTGGTCGAGTCCCGCCGCCGCGTGGGCGTGACGGTGCGCCCGAAGGCCGAGTGGAACGTCTACGACCCCCAGGTCATCCGCTGGCGGCTGGCCGGCGCGGACCGCCCGCAGCAGTTGCGCTCACTGACCGTGCTGCGCTCGGCGATCGAGCCGGTGGCGGCGGCCCTCGCGGCGAAGCACGCGACCGCGGAACAGTGCGCCGAACTCACCGAGTGCGCGCTCGGCATGGTCGCCAACTCCAAGGGGCACCGCCTCGAGGGCTACCTCTTCCACGACATCGCCTTCCACCGGGTGATCCTCAGGGCCTCCGGCAACGAGATGTTCGCCCGCCTCGGTGACGTCGTCGCCGAGGTCCTCACCGGCCGCACCCGCCACGAGGTCATGTTCGAGGACCCCGACCCGGCCGCCGTCACCCTCCACGTCCGGCTCGCCGAGGCCATCCGCGCGGGCGACGCCGGCCACGCGGAGGAACTGACCCGCGAGATCGCGGAGGGCGCCCTTCAGGAGCTGGACATCCTCGCTCCCTAGTCGAGGAACTCCCCGTCGACGTACACCCAGGCCCCGTCGACCCGCTCGAAACGGCTGCGCTCGTGCAGGGAGCCGCCCTTGAACGAGGCGCGGAACGTCACCGTCCCGGAGGTGTGGAAGGCCGAACCGTCGGTCGTGTCCAGGATCTCGAGCCCGGTCCAGCGCATGCCCCTGTCGAGGTCCAGTGAGCCGGGACGGGTCCGCGGGTGCCAGGTGCGCAGCAGGTAGTCCCGCTCCAGCTTCACGAAGGCGCAGTAGCGCGACCGCATGAGCGCTTCGGCGGTAGGTGCCGCGGACTCACTCCGGTGGAAGCGGCCGCAGCAGTTGTCGTAGGTCTCCTGAAGACCGCAGGGGCAGCTGGGCCGCTGCCGTGCGGCACGCCGGGTCACGGCTGCACCCTGCCCGTGTTGGTCGGCGGATGCGCGGGCCGCGCCGGCCCCAGCGTGGGCAGCGGCGGCAGCGCCACCCCGTACAGCCACGCGTCGAACAGTCCGTTCAGCGACTCGTCCGCGAACCGGTTCACATGGGCCGTGAACGTAGAAGTGGTCACCGCCCCGCCCCGGTGCAGCCCGGCCCAGCCGCGCAGCATCCGGAAGAACGCCTCGTCGCCCATCGCACAGCGCACCGCGTGCACGGTGAGCCCGCCCCGCTCGTAGAGCCGGTCGTCGAACATCGACTTGCGGCCCGGGTCGGCGATGCGCAGGTCCTGGGGGAGCGAGGACAGCAACCGGTGTGCCGCGGCGGCCAGTTGCTGTGCCGTACGGCCCCCCGAGCGCTCCGACCACAGCCACTCGGCGTACTTGGCGAACCCCTCGTTCAGCCAGATGTGCCGCCAGTCGGCGATGGACACGCTGTTGCCGAACCACTGGTGCGCCAGCTCGTGCGCGACCAGCCGCTCCCAACCCCGGGCGCCGTCCACGTGGTTGGAGCCGAACAGCGACAACCCCTGGGCCTCCACGGGCACATCGAGTTCCTCCTCCGTGACGACGACCGCGTACTCGTCGAACGGATACGGCCCGAACAGCTCCTGGAACAGCTCCATCATCTGCGGCTGCCGCGCGAAGTCCCTGGAGAACTCCGGCAGCAGATGCGCCGGGATGTGCCCGTGCTGCGGCACCCCGCCAGGACCCGGATCGCCGAGCAGCACCGTCTGGTACTTGCCGATCGACAGTCCGACGAGATAGCTGGAGGTGGGCGCGGCCTGCTCGTACACCCACGTCGTCGTGGACGCCTTGGCCGTGCGGGTCAGCAGCCGCCCGCCCGCCACGACGGCGTAGGCGGAGGGCGTGGTGATCGAGATCTGGTACGACGCCTTGTCCGCGGGCCGGTCGTTGCACGGGTACCAGGACGGCGCCCCGATCGGCTGGCTCGCCACCAGTGCCCCGTCCTCCAGTTCCTCCCAGCCGAGCCCGCCCCAAGGGCTGCTGACCGGCTTGGGGTTGCCCGACCAGTGCACCTCGACCGTGAACGCGGCCCCGGGCCGCACCACCTTCGCGGGCCGCACCCGCAGCTTCCCGCCGCGGTGCGTGTAATGGGCCGGCCGGCCGTCCACCCGCACCCGTCCGATCTTGAAGTCGGACAGGTTGAGCATGAACTCGGAGAGCGGTGAGCGCCCCGCTATGGCGTTGATCCGGGCGCTCCCGGCCAGCCGGTTCGGGGCGGGGCGGTAGTCCAGCGCGAGCTCGTAGCGGTGCACCCGGTACCGGGCGTCACCGTGCTCCGGGAAGTACGGGTCCGAACCCGCCGCCTGCTGAACTGCCACTGCCGATTCCGCTCCCTGCGCTGCGCTGCCACTCGGATCCGCCGGTACACCGCTCACCGACTCCGAGTGGCCCGCGTTCAGGGCCGCCATGCCTCGATCGGGTTGCCGAGCCAGCGGGTGTCGTCCGGAACGGACTCCGCGGCCATGACGAGCGACGCGGGGCCCAGCGTGGTCCGGGCCCCGATCGTGCTGCCGGGCAGCACGATCCCGCCAGGGCCCAGCGTGGCGCCCTCACGGAGCACAACAGTATCCGTTCGCAAGATCCGGTCGTGGAAGAGGTGGGTCTGCAGCACACAGCCGCGGTTCACGGTCGCGCCGTCCTCCAGCGTCACCAGGTCGGTCTCCGGCAGCCAGTAGCTCTCCACCCAGACGCCCTTGCCGATCCGCGCGCCGAGCCCGCGCAGCCACGCCGTCAGCACCGGCGTACCGGGCACGGAACCCGCCAGCCACGGCACCGCCAGCACCTCGACGAAGGTGTCCGCGAGCTCGTTGCGCCACACGAAGCCGCTCCACAGCGGGTGCTCCCCACTGCGGTGCCGCCCCACGAGCAGCCACTTCGCGACCATCGACACCAGCCCCGCCGCCGCACCGGCCGCGAGCAGCACCGCCCCGGCGAGCAGCCAGGCCCACGGCCCCAGCACGCACAGCGCGGCCACCGTCAGCACGGCCAGCCCCGCCGAGCAGAACACGGGCACGATCCGGCACAGCTCCACCAGACCGCGTGCCCACAGCAGCCCCGCAGAGGGCTCGTACGTCCGGCTCTGGTCGCTGTCGGCCGAGCTGCGGGGCAGCTTCACCGGCGGCAGCCCCAGGTAGGACGTGCCCTTCTTGGCCTTCTTCGGCGTCGCCGACAGCACGCCCACCAGGCCGCCGTCCGGCACACTCCGCCCCGGCGCGGTCATCCCCGAGTTCCCGAGGAACGCCCGCCGCCCGATCTCCGCACGCCCGATCCTGACCCAGCCGCCACCGAGCTCGTACGGCGCGGTCAGCGTGTCGTCGGCCAGGAACGCGCCCTCGCCGACCGTCGTCAGGCTCGGCAGCGCGAGCACGGTCGACACCTCGGCGCCCCGCCCGATCCGCATCCCGAGCAGCCGCAGCCACACCGGCGTGACCAGCCCGGCGTACAGCGGGAACAGCGTCTCGCGCGAGCGGTCCATCAGCTGCGTCACGGTCCACGCCTGCCACCCGACCCGGCTGTGCGTCGGATACGTGCCCTCGCGCAGCCCCAGACTCAGCAGCCGTACGGCGACCAGGAGCAGCAGCGCGTACGCCAGCCCGAAGGCCAGCGTGGCCGGGACGAGGGCGAGGAAGGCCCCCGCGAGAGGAGCGTCACCGGCGAGGAAGGGACGCGCGGCCAGGAAGGCCGCCCCGCCCGCCAGCACCGGGAGCAGGGTCAGAGCGAGCCCGGTCAGGCCGTACATCACCCGCCAGTACGTGCCCCGCGCCGGACGCTCCTTCGGCCAGTTGCGCTTGGCCTTGCCGAGCTTGACCGCGGGCGCGCCCGCCCAGCGCTGCCCGGTCGGGATCTGGCCGGTGACCGCCGAACCCGGCGCCACCTCGGCCCGCTTGCCGACCCGGGCACCCGGGAAGAGCATGCTGCGCGTGCCGACGACGGCGTGGGCGCCCACCTTGACCTGGCCGATCTCCAGCCGGTCGCCGTCCAGCCACCAGCCGGACAGGTCCACCTCGGACTCCACGGCGGCGCCCCGGCCCAGCTTGAGCATGCCGGTGACCGGCGGCAGCGAGTGCAGATCCACGTCGGGACCGATCTTCGCGCCGAGCGCCCGCGCGTACCGCTCCAGCCAGGAGCCGGTCAGCGAGGTCGCCCCGGTGAACTCGGCGAGCCGCTCGGCGGTCCACAGCCGCAGGTGGACGCTGCCCCCGCGGGGATGGCGGCCGGGCTGGACGCCTCGCAGCAGCAGCCGGGCCCCGCCCGCGGCGATCGCGAGCCGTCCGGGCGGGCTGAACAGGGCGAGGGCACCGGCGCCGACCGTCCACCAGGAGGCGGTCGGCAGCCAGCCGTAGGAGGGCAGGAGGTTCCCGACGGCGGCCAGCGGCACCAGCCAGCGCAGCCCCATCAGCGTGAACAGGGGGATCAGGACGAGGAGTTGGATCACCTGGGCCCTGAGCGGCACCGGTGCGATCACCCGCGCCGCGCCGTCGTCCTGCGCGGACTCCTCCAGGTGCCGGGCCAGCTTCCGCAGCGTGGGCTGCTGGTAGATGTCGAGGACGGCCGCGCTCGGGTAGCGGGTGCGCAGCCGGGTGGTCAACTGGGCGGCGGCCAGACTGCTGCCGCCGATCGCGAAGAAGTCGTCGCGGGCACTGGAGACCGGGATGCCGAGGACTTCCGCCCACTGCTCGGCGAGCCAGGCCTCGGTCCCGTACAACTGCTCGGCCTTGGAACTGGCTTCGAGCCCCTTCAGTGGCCAGGGCAGCGCGTTGCGGTCCACCTTGCCGGAGGTCCGGGTCGGCAGGTCGTCGACGGGAGCGAGCAACGGCACGAGCGCGGCGGGCAGTTCGGCCCGCAGCTTCTCCACGGCCGCCGCCTGGTCCCAGCCGTCCTGCGTGACGACGTACCCGACGAGGAGCTGGTTGCCGCTGCGGGCGGTGCGCACGGCGGCGGCCGCTCCCGCGACCCCCGGCAGCGCCTGGAGGGCCGCGTCGACCTCACCGAGCTCGATCCGCCGGCCACCGAGCTTGATCTGCTCGTCGGCCCGCCCGAGGAAGACGAGACCCGCGGGCTCCGCCTTCACGAGGTCACCGCTGCGGTACGCCCGCTCCCAGCCCAGCGACTCCAGCGGCGCGTACTTCTCCGCGTCCTTCTCGGCGTCCAGGTACCGTGCGAGCCCGACCCCGCCGATCACCAGCTGCCCGCTGGAGCCCATCGGCACGGGATCCCCGGCCTCGTCGACGACGGCCAGCTCCCAGCCGTCCAGCGGCAGCCCGATCCGGATCGGCTCCTCGCCGGACATGAGCGAGGCACAGGCCACCACGGTCGCTTCCGTCGGCCCATAGGTGTTCCACACCTCGCGCCCCTCGGTGACCAGCCGCTGCACCAGCTCGGGCGGGCAGGCCTCACCGCCGAAGATCAGCAGCCGTACGTCGTTGAGGGTCTCGGGCTCCCACAGCGAGGCGAGCGTCGGCACCGTGGAGACCACGGTGATCTCCTGCTCGACCAGCCAGGGCCCGAGGTCGGCCCCACTGCGGACCTGGGAACGCGGCACCGGCACCAGACAGGCCCCGTACCGCCACGCCAGCCACATCTCCTCGCAGGAGGCGTCAAAGGCGACCGACAGCCCCGCCATGACCCTGTCAGCGGGACCGATGGGGTCGTCGGTGAGGAACAGCGCGGCCTCGGCGTCCACGAAGGCCGCGGCACTGCGGTGCGAGACGGCGACGCCCTTGGGCTTGCCGGTGGAGCCGGAGGTGAAGATGATCCACGCGTCGTGCCCGATGCCGGGCCGGGCGGCGGGGGAGTCACTGCGGCCGTTGACGGTCAGCTCGTGCCCGGCGCCGACAACGGCCCGGACCTCCGCCTCCCCGAACACCAGCTCGGCCCGCTCGTCGGGGTCCTCGGCGTCGACGGGGACGTAGGCGGCACCGGCGGCGAGTACGGCGAGGATCGCGACGTAGAGGTCATTGGTACCGGACGGCACCCGGACGCCCACCCGGTCGCCGAGTCCGACCCCGGCCTCGGCGAGCCGCAGGCGCAGCCGCTCCACCTCGACGGCCAGGGCGCGGTAGGTGAGCCGGGTCGTTCCGTCGTCCAGGGCGAGCTCGTCGGGGTAGGACCGCACGGAGGCGTCGAAGACGTCGACGAGCGTGCGGGGGGAGGCGGCGGAGCCCCCGGAGAAACGGGCGGTGTCGCCGAACTGTTCGCGGATCTCTGCGCTGAGCTCTTCGTTGAGCAGGCCGAGAGCACTGCTCTCGTCTATGGCTGCCATCGGTCCTCGCGTCTCGATCCCGGAGCCTCCGGGGCGCTGGCGGGCCCGCAGGTCTGCCTGGGGTTGTCCGGGTCCAGCTCGTAACAAGCCGGAAATTTTAGTACGAAGCTAGGTCCGTGCGGCGTGATCGGCCATTCCGGGGGGCCGTTCGGGGTCTTTCACGGCCATCAGAAACGCTGTGACCTGGTCGTTTCACTCCCGAGAGAGATCGCCCACACTGTGCGTGAGGGGCTGTGTCATGCTCGGCCCAAGACAAGGAGGGACAGTGGCAGACGGCGCGGAGCTCAGGCAGATCCTGGCGGACTGGCGGGACTACGACGACGCGGCGTTTCGGCTGGGGATCTTCCTCGGCGTCTTTCCGTGGGACCAGAAGTTCGGCCCGGTGAAGCGGATGTTCTGGCAGGACGGCTACCCGCTGGGCGAGATGCTGGTGGACCTGCTCGACCGGACGGTGGAGGGCGGGGTCCTGCTCAAGAACGAGGAGGACGTCCGGTACAAGTGGAACCCGGCCCCCGTCGACCTGTCGTGAAACGCGAACGGTGCCGACCGAAGATCGGCCAGCACCGTTACTCGTGTCCGAGGGGGGACTTGAACCCCCACGCCCGATAAAGGGCACTAGCACCTCAAGCTAGCGCGTCTGCCATTCCGCCACCCGGACAAGGTGTCTGTCGTGCGGGGTTTCCCTCGCGGCGACGAAGGAAACATTACCAGGCTTTCGAGGGGGCCCGATCACCCCCCGTCCCCGTACCGGGGCGCACGTGAACGGGGTGTGACGGGCCGGGCCCGGTCTTGGGGACGGCCGGGTCGCGGGGAGAGGATGAGGGCAACCACCAGCAGTGACAGCGGGAGGAACAGCGTGAGCGACACGGACACGGCCAGGGGCGTCACCGGCGAGGACGAGGTCGTGGACCTCTGCCGCGAGCTCATCCGGTTCGACACCAGCAACTACGGCGACCACTCCGGCCCGGGCGAGCGCAAGGCGGCCGAGTGGGTCGCGGAGAAGCTCGCCGAGGTGGGACTCGACCCGCAGATCTACGAGTCGCACCCGGGCCGCGCCTCCACGGTGGCCCGGATCGCGGGCGAGGACCCGTCCCGGCCCGCCCTGCTGATCCACGGCCACCTCGACGTCGTACCGGCCAACGCGGACGACTGGACCCACGCCCCGTTCTCCGGCGAGGTCGCCGACGGCTGTGTGTGGGGCCGGGGCGCCGTCGACATGAAGGACATGGACGCCATGACCCTGGCGGTCGTCCGCGACCGGCTGCGCAGTGGCCGCAGGCCGCCCCGGGACATCGTCCTCGCGTTCCTCGCCGACGAGGAGGCCGGCGGCAAGTTCGGCGCCCGGCACCTCGTCGACCACCACCCAGACCTCTTCGAGGGCGTCACCGAGGCGATCAGCGAGGTCGGCGGCTTCTCCTTCACCGTGAACGAGCAGCGCCGGCTCTATCTGATCCAGACGGCCGAGAAGGGCATGCACTGGATGAAGCTGACGGTTGCCGGCACCGCCGGGCACGGCTCGATGATCCACCGGGACAACGCCATCACCGAACTGTCGGAGGCGGTCGCGCGGCTCGGCCGGCACAAGTTCCCGGTGCGGGTCACCAAGACCACCCGGGCATTCCTCGACGAGCTCGGCGACGCGCTCGGCACCGAGCTGGACCCGGAGGACATGGAGGGCACGCTCGCCCGGCTGGGCGGCATCGCCAAGCTCATCGGCGCGACCCTCAGCAACACCGCCAACCCCACCCAGCTCGGCGCCGGCTACAAGGTCAACGTCATCCCGGGCGAGGCCACCGCGCACGTCGACGGGCGCTTCCTGCCCGGCTTCGAGGAGGAGTTCCTCGCCGACCTCGACAAGATCCTCGGCCCCAAGGTCCGGCGCGAGGACGTGCACTCCGACAAGGCCGTGGAGACCACCTTCGACGGCGCGCTCGTGGACGCCATGCAGTCCGCGCTGGTCGCCGAGGACCCGGCCGCCAAGGCGATCCCCTACATGCTCTCCGGCGGCACCGACGCCAAGTCCTTCGACGAGCTCGGCATCCGCGGCTTCGGCTTCGCGCCGCTCAAGCTGCCCCCGGAGCTGGACTTCGCCGGGATGTTCCACGGTGTCGACGAGCGGGTGCCCGTGGACGGGCTGAAGTTCGGGGTGCGGGTTCTCGACCGGTTCATCGACGCGAGCTGACGTGTGTTGACGCGCCTATTCGGCCTCACGTGCGAAATCGGCCGGGAAGGGTGAATGCGCTCATAAGCTCGTATCCCCATTACTCCATCCTCGTTACAGGTGATGCGATCCGCTACCTGGGGTCGCTTTGCCAACAAGGAGGAACAATGATCAAGAAGGTCGTCGCCGCTGCGGCTGCCACTGGTGGCCTGGTTCTCGCGGGTGCGGGCCTTGCCGTCGCCGATGCGGGTGCGCAGGGAGCCGCTGTGGGCTCCCCGGGTGTGCTGTCCGGCAACGTCGTGCAGGTTCCCGTTCACGTCCCGGTGAACGTCTGCGGCAACACGGTCTCCGTGATCGGTCTGCTGAACCCTGCCTTCGGCAACACCTGCATCAACAAGTGACGTTCTGCCTCGCCCTTAGGCAATAGGGATGAAGCCGTCGGCCCCGGAGGGCAAGCCATGCCCTCCGGGGCCGACCGGCCTTTTCGAGAAGAACAGAACCGAGATGCGTCGGTATTCGGGACAAGAACGAAAGCAGGGATTCGGTACATGCGACAAGTCACCCGCAAGGGCCTGATGACAGTGGCGGCCGCGACCGGCGTGATCGCGGCCGCAGGAGGTGCCGCCCACGCCGACGCGGGCGCGAGCGGATCAAGCGTCAACTCTCCCGGCGTGCTGTCGGGCAACACCGTGTCAGCGCCCGTGCACGCACCGGTGAACGTGTGCGGCAACACCGTGGACGTCGTCGGGGTCCTCAACCCCGCGATGGGCAACAGCTGCGCCAACAAGGGCGGCGGCAGCGGGGCGCCCGGTGGGCACGGCGGCCCGGGCGGCTCCGTGGGGCACGGCGGCGGTCACGGGGGGTACGGCGGCGATCACGGGGGGCACGGCGGCGATCACGGGGGGCACGGCGGCGGCCACGGTGGGCAGGGCGGTTCCGGGGGCGCCGGAGGCTCCGGTTCCGGCGGCTCAGGGGGCTCGCACGCCGGCGGTCACGCCGGTGGCTCGCCCGGCGTGGGCTCGGGCAACCACGTCGAGGCGCCGATCGACGTTCCCGTGAACGCCTGCGGCAACAGCGCCGACATCATCGGCATCGGCAACCCGGCCACGGGCAACGACTGCGGCAGCGGCCCCGGCGGCGGACAGCACACCCCGCCCGGATCACCGGAACAGCCCGGCACCCCCGGACAGCCCGGCACCCCGGGTCACCCCGGCACCCCGGGTCACCCCGGCACCCCCGGACAGCCCGGCACCCCGGGTCACCCCGGCACCCCCGGACAGCCCGGCACCCCGGGTCACCCCGGCACCCCGGGTCACCCCGGCAACCCGGTCGAGCCCGGCCACCCCGGCTCCCCGGCCGCCCCCGGAGCGGACGGCGTGACACCGGGTGGTGGCAACCACCCCGGTACCCAGACGGTCACCCAGCCCCAGGGCAGCGCGCAGCTCGCGCAGACCGGCAGCGACCTGCCCATCGGGCTGGTCCTCCCGGCGGGCGCCGGGGCACTGCTGGCCGGCGCGGTCCTCTACCGCAAGGCACGGGCCTCGGCCTAGGGCATTCGGCGTGAAACGGAGCGGGCCCCGCCTCGGCGGGGCCCGCTCCGTTCGTGCTGTCTCACCACGTGGCACGCACCTGGCGGATGATCCGCCGGCGCAACCGCACCCTGCGGCTGCCGTCGCGCATCAGGCTCAGTCGGTCCAACTCCCAGTGTCCGTACTCGGCATGGTCCGTCAGCAGACGTGTGGCGTCCTTGCGGGAGACCCCCCGCGGTACGTACACGTCGACAAATTCGTATTCCGGCATCGCATCTATTGTGCGGGCCGGGGCCCGGTACGGATAGCGTCTGCACTATGTCTGATGCTGTGCAGCCCACCGCTGCCGAGGTACGTGCCGCCGCCGAGGCGGTCAAGACCGCGCTCGACCGCCACCTGGCCGCGGTCGAACGGAGGTCGGGGGAGGACGACCCCGCCGTCTACGAGGCCTTCAACGAACTGGCCGCGGCCGCCGAGGTGTACGACGAGCTGCTCTACGACCGTTATGACGAGGTCACCCCCTTCGAGATCCCGGGCGCGGAGGACGCTCCTCCATACACGGGCCCCGAGGAGCCGAACGCGCTGAGCGTGCTGATCCGCCGTGACTACGCCGTGGCGGAGCCGCAGCGGCTGCTCGCGCAGGCCCAGCGGGTCGAGGCGGCCGACGAAGGTCTCGGCACGGAGGCCTCCGGCACGTTGCACGGTGCGCTGGAAGTGCTGTTCGGCGAGTTCGAGCCCGACGAGATCGCCTCCCGGCACAAGGAGTTCGGTCTCGAGGAGGGCGACTCCACACTGTGGGTGACCGCGGCGGACGACCCCGCCGAACCGGGGGAGTGGCTGGAGACGCCGTTCGAGCAGGTCGACGTCGAGCGGGTGGTGTGCCGGTTCGATGTCAGCGCGGTGTTCGACGACGACCTGGACGACGACGCCGACGAGCCCGACGTCGAGGACGAGGATCTGGCACCGCTGGACGCGGATCGTCGCTGAGGCAGTGTGAGCGCGGCCCCGGAGGAACGATCTCCGGGGCCGCGCCCCTTTGGGGCCGGGTCAGCCGGTCGCTGGCGCCTGTGTCCTCAGGAGGGCGGGCAGCCGGGTCGTCCGGGGCTTGGCCGGGATCTCGGCGACCGCCCTCGCAAGGGCCTGTTCCACGCCGTGGACCACGGACAGGTGGCGGTCCGCCCTGCCGAACGCCGTGTAGACCCACGGCCGGCTGAGGGCCTGTGCCGCATCGCCGGGCAGCACGACGACCGCCGCCGGCCAGCGGCCGCCCACCGCCTGGTGCGCGGTCAGGGCCCAGCCGTGCCGCACGGACTGCTCCACGCGCTCCTTCGGTACGATCACGGGCTCCCCGGAGCAGGTCAGGTGCAGGCCCTCCGCGTCGGCCTTCACGACCCGCGCCGGGAGCGTACGGCCCGGTGCGGGGGAGTAGGCGACGCGGTCACCGGGGTCGAAGCCGCCGAAGCGGCCGGGGCCGGGGTTGAGGCGCTCCTTCAGAGCCGCGTTGAGCACGCGGGTGCCCGCGGCACCGCCGTGACCCGGGGTGATCACCTGGGTCTCCTCGGCGGGGACGCCGATCGCCCGCGGCACCGAGTCCGCGACCAGCTGCACGGTCCGGTGCACGGCCTCGCCCGCGTCCCGCACCGGCACGATCACGACCTCCTTGCCGGGGGCCTCGACCTGGTTCAGCTCACCGATGCCGATCCCCGAGACCAGTTCCCCGAGGGGCCCGGGGTCCGGCCTGCGCGAGGCGACCTGCGGGCAGATCCGCGCGGCGAGCAGATCCGCGAACACCCGCCCGGGCCCCGCCGACCACAGCACCGCCGGATCCCCGGCCAGCACCAGCCGCGCCCCGTCCGGCAGGGACTCCACGAGCAGTGCGGCCGTCTCGACGTCCAGCTGAGGCGCGTCGAGCACGACGAGCAGGTCGAGATCGAACGCGCCGTCGGCGTCCCGACCGGGCCCCTCGGCACCGGAGAGGAGCCCGGCGACGGTGGCGACGGTCCGCGTGGGGGCGGGGGAGCCGGTGTCGGGCAGGGCGCTGAAGCGGTCACGGCCCAGTGGGCTGTGGGTGGCCGCCCACGCCCGCAGCCCGAGCCCTCGCGCCGCCGCCAGCAGTGCCGCCGGTTCCGTCAGGGACGCCTCGCCGCCGGTGTGCAGGACCAGGCCGCCCGCCGCGACCGCGCGGATCAGCTCGGCGGCCGAACCCTTGGCCGACGCGGCGGCGCGCTCCCAGTCCTCGGCCGAACCGTCCTCCTTGGGCACGGAGTTGATCAGCCGGGCCAGCCCGTCGGCGAGGCTCTCCTCCGCGAGGGCGTACCGCTCCAGCCCGACGAGGATCCGGACGGGCCGCTCCGCCTCCTCCTCGTCGTCCTCCGCGGGCTCGGGGGCCACCGGGTCGAGAGCGTCCTGGAAGACCAGGGCCTCGGCCTCGGCGATCGTGCTCTGTACGGCCGCGTCGGCGTCCGGCACGCCCCGCTGGGCCAGCGCTGCGGTGAGCACCGGCATCTCCAGCGCGGTGTGCCCGGCGAGTGCCGCCTGCTCCAGGAGCCAGACGGTGACCGCCCGCCCCCGCCGCTCGTCGTCCGGCGCGCACTCCGCGCCGAGCAGTGCCCGCGCGAACCCGTCGGCCTGCTCGGGCCTTACTCCCGTGACCCGCAGCAACTGCCAGGGGTCCGCCCGCAGCTCGTCGTCGGCCCCTTCTCCGAGGACCGCGGCGACCTGCGCCGCGAGGGCCTCGGGCGCCCCGCCCTCGGCCAGTACACGCCGTACGGCCTCCACGGTCTCCGGCACGGGCGCGCCGATGGAACCGACGGCACCGACCGCACCTGCGCCCCCGCCCCCGGCCGCCTCCGCCGACTCCGTCCGGGGCCGTACCGGCTCCTGGGCGGGCCGGCGCGGTGGCTCGGGCTCGCTGAAGACGGCTGCCACGGGCTTCGCCCCGCTCTCCACCGCCCGTACGGCGGCGAGGAGATCGGCCGCCGTCCCGCTGAGCTTGGCCCCGCTCTCGAGGGGCCTCTGCTTCTCGGCCTTCCGGCGAGCGATCCGCTCCCGCTCGATCCGCTGCGCCGCCAACTCGGCCTCGGCCTCGGACAACTGAGCCTTGTCCGCCTCGCCCGCGTCCACGCCGGCCGGGCCGTCGCCGCCGCCCGCTTCGGCCCCTGGCTCCTCGCCGCCGGCAGGCCCTCCGGCGACGTCGCCCCCGGCCGCCCCCGTCTCACCGCCGTCCACAGAAGACTCCCCGGCGCCCTCACTGGTCCCGGCGTCTCCGTCAGCCTCCGCGTCACCGCTCGCCGTCACGGAATCCCGCGCTGATGCGTCGCCAACGGCGTCCGGCTCTCTGGTCGACTCCGCCGCCCCCACTTCTACGCCCCCATTGTTCGTCCCGGCCCCGTCCGCCTCCTGCTCCGGCGCTGCCCCCGTGCCCTCCGGCTCCGGTGCGGCGCTCCGCATGCCCGGCTCGGTCTTCTCCGTGGGCTCCGGCTCCGTGCTCACAGCGTGCTCCAGTCGTGATCGGGATAGCGGTGCACGGGCGCCGACACATCGTCGAGCGCCCGGCAGATCTCGTCAGGAAGACTAAGGGCCTCCACTGACAATGCCGCCGTGAGCTGCTGCGAGTTGCGCGCGCCGACGATCGGCGCGGTCACCCCCGGCCGGTCCCGGACCCACGCGAGGGCGACCTGGAGCGGCGTCACCGCGAGCCCGTCGGCCGCCGTGGCCACCGCGTCCACGATGTGGCTCGCGGTGTCGTCGAGGTAGGGCGCGACGAACGGCGCCAGATGCTCCGAGGCGCCCCGCGAGTCGGGGGGCGTGGCGTTGCGGTACTTGCCCGTCAGGACGCCACGGCCCAGCGGCGAGGAGGGCAGCAGCCCGATACCCAGATCGAGCGCGGCCGGCAGCACCTCCCGCTCGAGCCCGCGCTGCAGCAGGGAGTACTCCAGCTGTGTCGCGGCCAGCCGGGTCCGCGTCCCCGGCGCCGCCAGCTGCCAGGTCCCCGCCTTGGCGAGCTGCCAGCCGCAGAAGTTGGAGACTCCGGCATAGCGGGCGCGACCGCTGCTGACGGCCAGGTCGAGGGCCTGGAGCGTCTCCTCCAACGGGGTGTGGGGGTCGTAGGAGTGGATGTGCCACACGTCGACGTAGTCCGTGCCGAGCCGGGCCAGCGAGTCGTCCAGCGCGGAGAGCAGATGTCCGCGCGAGCAGTCGACGCGGATCTCCGGGTCCGGCACGCTGCCCGCCTTCGTGGAGATGACCAGGTCCCGGCGCGGGACCAGGCCGTCTATCAAGCGTCCGAGCAGGTACTCGGCCTCCCCGTCGCCGTACACGTCCGCCGTGTCGACCAGCGTCCCGCCCGCCTCCCAGAACGTTTTCAGGAGGTCCGCCGCGTCGTGTTCGTCGGTGTCCCTGCCCCAGGTGAGGGTGCCGAGTCCGATGCGGGACACGCGCAGGCCGGTACGGCCGAGATGCCTCTGCTCCATGGACGCCGAGATTACTGGCCAGAACCTGTCGCGTGGGGGCCTGTGGACAACGGATTGTGACAGGTAAGCGGGAATCTCGCCCGGTCACCGGCACGGGCCGCGACCTGCCCCGGCGGGCGCCGGCGCGCTAAGGTCTGCCGACAAGGACGTTACTGATCGGTAAGGGGAATCGGCCATGCAGCTCGGGATCAACCTCGGCTACTGGGGCGCCGGAATGGACGCGGACAATCTCGCCGTGGCCCAGGAGGCCGACCGGCTCGGATACGCCGTCTGCTGGGCCGCCGAGGCCTACGGGTCGGACGCGGCCACCGTGCTCACCTGGGTCGCCGCCCAGACCGAGCGCATCGACGTCGGCTCGGCCATCTTCCAGATCCCGGCCCGCCAGCCGGCGATGACCGCGATGACCGCCGCCACCCTCGACTCCCTGTCCGGCGGCCGGTTCCGCCTCGGCCTCGGTGTCTCGGGCCCGCAGGTCTCCGAGGGCTGGTACGGCGTCAAGTTCGACAAGCCGCTGGCACGCACGCGTGAGTACGTCGAGATCGTCCGCAAGGCCATGTCCCGCGAGCGCCTCTCCTACGAAGGCCGGCACTGGACGCTGCCTCTGCCCGGCGGCCCCGGCAAGCCGATCAAGCTGACGGTGCACCCCGAGCGCGAGCACATCCCGCTGTACATCGCCGCGATCGGCCCGAAGAACCTGGAGCAGACCGGCGAGATCGCCGACGGCGCCCTGCTGATCTTCCCCTCCGCCGAGCACCTGGAAGACACCGCGATCCGGCATCTGCGAGCCGGGCGCGAGAAGGCGGGCAAGACCCTCGACGGGTTCGACATCGCCCCGACCCTCCCGCTGGCCCTCGGTGAGGACAAGGACGTCACCACGCTCGCCGACACCTTCCGCCCCTACACCGCGCTGTATGTGGGCGGCATGGGCAGCCGCAAGCAGAACTTCTACAACCAGCTCGCCCAGCGCATGGGCTTCGAGGCGGCGGCCGCCGAGATCCAGGACAAGTACCTGGCCGGCGACAAGGACGGCGCCGCGGCCGCCATCCCGCACAACCTCATCGACAAGACCACCCTGCTCGGCTCCGTGGACCGCATCGCGGACCGGATGAAGGAGTACGCGGCGGCCGGCGTCACCACCCTGACCCTGGCCCCCGCCGGCTTCACCCTCGACGAGCGCCTCGCCTCGCTCCGCGCCGGCACCGAGGCCCTGGAGCGTGCGGGCCTCGCCTAGACCTGCTTCTCGGACCAGCTCCGTGGCGTGGCACCTCGCAAGTGCGGCCACGGAGCCGGTCCGGAGCGCACGACCACGGCTCGACCGTCGGATCACGCCGTGGCCGAAGCACCTGTTGGGCCGACTCACCCGCCTGGCCGGCCTCCCGTGCATCCCGTTCCACCGCCGGAGGTTTCCGCGGCCGTGGTGGGGGCTCGGGTGTCTTCCCCGCCACGGCCGTCACGTGATTCAACGCGCCCACGCCCGCGCGGTTACGCCCCGCGGTGACCCCGGTGGCCTCCTTTTGGCGGAGTTGTCCGGCACAGCTGTTGCAGCACCCCTCGCGCCGCATTTGACTCGTTCTTTGCGGATTGCCGCGGAGTCCGGCAGAGAGGTGCCCCACGATGCTTTCGGCCAAGAGTCTGTTTCAGGAGATCCTCGACCACGACGAGTCCTTCCGGCTGTTCTGCTCCATCGCGGCCAGCGGGGAGTCGCAGGGCGGCTGGGAGAACGCCCGTATCGCCGCTCTGGTGCCGCAGGGCGAGCGCGCACTCGCCCCCAAGATCACCCGGCACGGCGCCGACGAGGACAAGCACGGGCGGATCTTCAACGCCCTGATGAAGAAGCGCGGTCTCGAACCCGTCCCCGTCCCGCCGGAGACGGACTACACGATGCTCCTGGAGAAACACGGCATCGGTCTCGCCCACGAGAAGCTCAAGGGCGACGAGCCGCTGACCGTGCACGACATCGTCACCTACCTCGCCCACAGCCGGGTCACCGAACAGCGGGCCTCCGAGCAGATGGAGCTGCTGCGCAAGCACTTCGCCGACCACCCCGACCTCGGCCGGGCGGTGCGGATGATCTCTAGCGACGAGGACAACCACCTCGCCTACTGCCATGAGGAACTGCTGCGCTTCGCCCACGCCGGCCACGGCCGCGCCATCCAGCACACGCTCAGGGAGTGCGCGCTGGCCGAGATCCGCGTCTACCGGGACGTCAGCCTCGCCGTGATGGCCCACATGGGCCGCATCCTCGGCTGGTCCCGGGCGAAGTCCGCCGCCCTCGCCGCGGGCATCCACGGCGTCTACGCCTACGAACGCGCCGCGGGCTGGCGCCGCATGGTCTCCCTGAGGCCGCCGGAGCGCCGTGACGCCCTCGGCGGACCCGCCACCTCCGCGCCCGAGTTCGCCTGAGCGGACGCTACAGCCAGCCCCGGCGCTTGAACGTCCGGTACAGCAGCACTTCCAGCACGGCCATCAGCGCGATCACCGCCGGATACGCCCACACCCAGTGCAGCTCGGGCATGTGCTCGAAGTTCATGCCGTAGATCCCCGCGATCATCGTGGGGATCGCGGCCATGGCGGCCCACGCGGAGATCTTCCGCATGTCGTCGTTCTGCCGGACGCTCATCTGCGCGAGATGCGCCGACAGGACGTCCGACACCAGCCGGTCGAGGCCCTCCACCGACTCGTTCACGCGCGCGAGGTGGTCGTTGACGTCCCGGAAGAAGGGCCGCGCCCTTTCGTTCACGAACGGCACCGTCCCGCCGTACGCCCCCACCCCCGCGAGCCGGGTCAGCGGCATCGACAGCGGGACGGTGGCCCGGCGGAACTCCAGGATCTGCCGCTTGAAGGTGTAGATCCGCGACGCGGTGTTGCGTGAACCGCCGCCGTCCGGCGAGAACACCTCCGCCTCCAGCTCCTCCAGGTCGGTCCCCAGCTCCGTCGCCACCTCCAGATAGTGGTCCACGACGGCGTCGGCCACCGCGTACAGCACCGCGGTGGGCCCCTTCCCGAGCAGCTTGGGTTCGTGCTCGAGGCGGTCCCGTACGGCCTTCAGCGGCGAACCCACGCCGTGACGGACCGTCACCACGAAGCCGTCGCCGAGGAAGAGCATGACCTCGCCCGTGGACACGGTGTCGCTCTCCGGCTCGTACACCACCGGCTTGAGGACCACGAACAGCGAGTCGTCGTACACCTCCAGCTTGGGCCGCTGATGCGCCTTGAGGGCGTCCTCGACCGCCAGCGGATGCAGTCCGAACTCCTTGGTCACCAGCTCGAACTCGTTCTCCGACGGCTCATGCAGACCGATCCACACGAACCCGCCCGCCGACCGCGCCTGATCCAGCGCGTCGGACAGGTCCTCGGGGCCCTCGGTCCGGTGCCCCTCCCGGTAGATGGCACAGTCGACGATCACGGAGCGTGTTCTCCCGTCGCTCGCAAGACATTGCATTCCGGCGTACGCCTACCCTTGCCGCATGCCCACGTTGATCCTTGTCAGACACGGACGGTCCACCGCGAACACCGAGGGGCTGCTCGCCGGGTGGACCCCCGGGGTCGCCCTGGACGAGCGCGGCACCGCACAGGCCGCCTCGCTGCCGGGACGGCTCGAAGGCGTGCCGATCTCCGAAGTCGTCGCCAGCCCCCTCCAGCGCTGCCAGGAGACGATTCAGCCGCTGCTCGACGCCCGGCCCGGTCTGCCGGTGCACACCGAGGAACGCATCGGGGAGTGCCACTACGGCGACTGGTCCGGCCGCAAGCTCGCCGAGCTCATGGGCGAGCCGCTCATGGAGGTCGTCCAGGCGCATCCGTCGGCGGCCGCGTTCCCCGGCGGCGAGTCCATGCGAGCGATGCAGACGCGCGCGGCGGAGGCCGTACGCGAGTGGAACGCGCGCGTGGAGCGCGATCACGGCGAGGACGCCGTCTATCTGATGTGCTCGCACGGCGACATCATCAAGTCGCTCGTCGCCGACGCACTCGGACTTCATCTCGATCTCTTCCAGAGGATCTCCGTCGAACCGTGTTCCATCACCGTCATCCGCTACACACGGCTGAGGCCGTTCCTCGTCCGCCTCGGCGACACCGGTGACTTCGCGTCCCTGGTGCCGCGCGAGGAGGCCGCGGGCGGTGACGCCCCGGTCGGTGGTGGTGCGGGCGCACCGTGATCGTCGGGCGCAGTAGGGTGAAGCGGTTCACTCACGCGCGTTCGCACATGGACGTTCCCGTCGTTCCCGTACTCACGAATCCAATGGAGACAGGACGTGTCCCGTCAGGTGTTCCTCTATGACCCGCCGGACCGCTTCGTGGCCGGCACGGTCGGACTGCCCGGGCGCCGTACGTTCTTCCTCCAGGCCACGGCCGGCCCCCGAGTGACCAGCGTGGCCCTGGAGAAGACGCAGGTGGCCGCCCTCGCCGAGCGGATGGACGAACTCCTCGACGAGGTGGTGCGCCGCAGCGGCGGCAGCGCCTCCGTGCCGGCCGTGCCGCCCACCGACGTCGCCGACACCGCCCCCCTCGACACCCCCGTCGAGGAGGAGTTCCGGGTCGGCACCATGGCCCTTGCCTGGGACGGCGAGGAGCAGCGCATGATCGTCGAGGCGCAGGCCCTCGTGGAGTTGGAAGCCGAATCCGAGGAGGACCTCGCCGAGGCCGAGGAGCGACTCCTCCAGGACGAGGAGAACGGCCCCCCGATGCTGCGGGTCCGGCTCACCGGCGCGCAGGCCAGGGCCTTCGCCAAGCGCGCCCTGGACGTCGTCAACGCGGGGCGGCCGCCGTGCCCGCTGTGCAGCCTCCCGCTCGACCCGGAAGGACACGTATGTCCGCGCCAGAACGGATACCGCCGCGGAGCGTGACCACGGCAGAGCTGCTCACCCGGGGTGAGCTGACGGTACGCGGTCAGATCCGGGACGCCTCCAACGCGGTGCTGCACTGCTCCGTCTCGTACGAGGGCCAGGAGGCCTTCTGCGTCTACAAGCCCGTCCGCGGTGAGCGGCCCCTGTGGGACTTCCCGGACGGCACCCTCGCCCAGCGCGAGGTCGCCGCCTACGAGGTGTCCGAGGCGACCGGCTGGGGCCTGGTGCCGCCCACCGTGCTGCGGGACGGGCCCTTCGGCGAGGGCATGTGCCAGCTGTGGATCGAGGGCGTGCCCGGTGGTGAGCTGCTCGCCCTGGTCGACGGGGAGGAGCCCGAACCGGGCTGGAAGGCCATCGGCTTCGCCGAGGTCGGCGAGGGGAAGACCGCGCTGCTGGTGCACGCGGACGACGAGCGGCTGCGCCGGCTGGCCGTCCTGGACGCCGTGATCAACAACGCGGACCGCAAGGGCGGCCACCTGCTGCCCGCCGAAGGCGGCCGCCTGTACGGCATCGACCACGGAGTGACCTTCAACACCGAGAACAAGCTGCGAACCCTGCTGTGGGGCTGGGCGGGTGAGCCTTTGACGGGGGAGGCGGTCGACGTCCTGAAGGGGCTGAAGGAGGCACTGTCGGGCGAGCTGGGCACCCGGCTGACCGCCCTGATCACCCCAGCCGAACTCGACGCCACACGCGCGCGTGTCGACGCCCTGCTGGACTCCGGCAAGCACCCCGAACCGAGCGGCGAGTGGCCGGCCATTCCCTGGCCGCCCGTTTAGCAGCACACTGCGCACAGGCACGACCGCACACCGCGCACAGGCCCGTACCGCACCCTGCATACAGGCCCGTACCGCGCAAGAAGGCCTTACCGGCCATCCGGCCCGGTCCGGTTCGTATACGGAACATCCGTCCGGTTAGGCTCATGACATGCATGCCTGGCCCGCTTCCGAGGTCCCCGCCCTGCCTGGTCAGGGCCGCGACCTGAGGATCCACGACACCGCGAGCGGTGGCTTGGTCTCCCTCGACCCCGGTCCTGTCGCCCGTCTCTACGTCTGCGGCATCACGCCGTACGACGCCACCCACATGGGGCACGCGGCGACCTACAACGCGTTCGACCTCGTGCAGCGCGTGTGGCTCGACACGAAGCGTCAGGTTCACTACGTCCAGAACGTCACCGACATCGACGACCCGCTCCTCGAGCGCGCCGAGCGGGACAGCCTCGACTGGGCCGCCCTCGCCGAGAAGGAGACGGCCCTCTTCCGCGAGGACATGACCGCCCTGAGGATGCTGCCCCCGCAGCACTACATCGGCGCCGTGGAGGCGATACCCGGGATCGTGCCGCTCGTCGAGCGGCTGCGGGACGCCGGTGCCGCCTACGAACTCGAAGGGGACACCTACTTCTCCGTCGAGTCCGACCCGAACTTCGGCAAGGTCTCCAATCTCGACGCGGCCGCCATGCGGCTGCTGTCCGCCGAGCGCGGCGGGGACCCGGACCGCCCGGGCAAGAAGAACCCCCTCGACCCGATGCTGTGGATGGCCGCCCGCGAGGGCGAGCCCAGCTGGGACGGCGCCTCGCTGGGCCGGGGGCGCCCCGGCTGGCACATCGAGTGCGTCGCGATCGCCCTCGACCACCTCGGCATGACCTTCGACGTCCAGGGCGGCGGCTCCGACCTCGCCTTCCCGCACCATGAGATGGGCGCCTCGCACGCCCAGGTGCTGACCGGCGAGTTCCCCATGGCCAAGGCGTACGTCCACGCCGGCATGGTCGCTCTCGACGGCGAGAAGATGTCCAAGTCCAAGGGCAACCTGGTCTTCGTGTCCCGGCTGCGCCGCGACGGAGTCGACCCCGCCGCCATCCGGCTCGCGCTGCTCGCCCACCATTACCGGGCCGACTGGGAGTGGACCGACCAGGTCCTCCAGGACGCCGTGGACCGGCTGGGCCGCTGGCGTGCCGCCGTCTCCCGGCCCGACGGACCGGCCGCCGACACGCTCGTCGAGGAGATCCGCGACGCCCTCGCGAACGACCTCGACGCGCCCACCGCGCTGACCGCCGTCGACCGCTGGGCCGCCGTACAGGAGGAGCACGGGGGGACCGACATGGGAGCGCCCGGTGTGGTGACCCGTGCGGTGGACGCGCTGCTCGGCGTGGCCCTCTAGCAGGACGTCGGCAAGGGGCGCTCCCTCCGCCCGGAGGAAGCGCCCCTTCGTCTTTCAGCCGCTCTTCGGACAGTCGCGGCCGTCATGTGATGGGGTGGGTGCGTCGATTGACCGTTCGGCCGGCCATGCGCCGGCCTCTTTGCGGAAGGACGCACCGTGGCAACCGCAGACCGTTCCTTCGCACGTCGCACACTTCTGAGCACGACCGCCGCGCTGACCGGAGCGGCCCTGCTCGGCGGCACCGCGCACGCGGCCGGGACCCGGCACGCCGCATGGCCCGCGCAGTTCCCCCTCCCCGACGGCTTCCAGCCCGAGGGCATCACCATCGGCCACGAGCCGTACGCCTACTTCGGCTCGCTCGCGAACGGCGACATCTACCGGGCGAGCCTGGCCACCGGCCGCGGCAAGGTCGTCGCGAAAGGCTCCGGGCGCCCGACGGTCGGCCTGAAGATCGACCGGCACGGCAGACTCTTCCTCGCCGGCGGCGTCAGCGGCGAGATCCGGACCGTCGACGCCCGCTCGGGCGAGACCGAGCAGGTGTACGCCACCGGCGGCACCTTCGTGAACGACGTGGTCCTCACCCCGGGCGCCGCCTGGTTCACCGACTCCTTCAAGCCGGTGCTCTACAAACTGGCCAAGGGCGCGGTGACGACCGTACCGCTGACGGGGGACTGGCAGCAGGGGCCCGACTTCACGGCCAACGGCATCGAGCGCACGCCCGACGGCCGCGCCCTGCTCGTGGTGAACGGCTTCGCGAACGGCGGCGGCCTCATGCGGGTCGACCCGCGCACCGGCGCCGCCCGGGCCGTCGACCTCGGCACGTCGAAACTCCCCAACGGCGACGGCCTGTTGCTGCTCGGCCGGATCCTCTACGCCGTCCAGCAGCAGCAGAACGCGATCGACGTGTTCCGGCTGGACGACTCCGGTACCCGGGGCACCGCGATCACCCGGATCACCGACCCGCGCTTCCGCATCCCGACGACGGTCGCCGCCTGGGGCAGACGCCTGTATCTGCCCAACGCGCGCTTCGACGTGGAGCCCACGCCCACCACCGAGTACGACGCGGTGGCGGTCCGGCAGGTCTGACACGGCCGAGGGCGGTGCGCATCCCGCGCACCGCCCTCACCGGCCCGGTCCCGGCCCGGACCCCGGCTCAGTCCTCCGACGAGGAGTCCTCGTCGTCCGTCTCCGGTTCCCGCTCCGGTCCCGTCTCCGCCTCCGGCTTCGGCGGCTTGGGAGGCTTCGTACGACCGCCGGGGCCGTCCCGCAGATAGGTCGAGCTGTCACTCCCGTCAGCGGTCGCGTGTCCGCCCGGCTGCCCCGGCTGACCTCCGTCCCGGCGCCGCAGATACCGCTCGAACTCCCGGGCGATCGCCTCGCCCGAGGCCTCCGGCAGCTCCGCGGTGTCCCGGGCCTCCTCCAGCGTCTGGACGTACTCCGCGACCTCGGTGTCCTCGGCGGCCAGCTGGTCCACGCCCACCTGCCAGGCGCGCGCGTCCTCGGCCAGCTCGCCCAGCGGGATCCGCACGTCGATCAGGTCCTCCAGACGGTTCAGGAGGGCCAGCGTCGCCTTCGGGTTCGGCGGCTGCGAGACGTAGTGCGGTACGGCCGCCCACAGCGACACCGCGGGCACGCCAGCGTGGGTGCACGCCTCCTGGAGGATGCCGACGATGCCCGTGGGGCCCTCGTACTTGGTCTCCTCCAGGTCCATCCGCTGGGCCAGGTCCGGATCGGACGTGGTCCCGCTGATCGGCACCGGACGGGTGTGCGGGGTGTCACCGAGCAGCGCGCCCAGGATCACCACCAGCTCCACGCCCAGTTCGTGGGCGAAGCCCAGCAGCTCGTTGCAGAACGAGCGCCATCGCATCGACGGTTCGATACCCCGGACGAGTACGAGATCGCGCGGCTTGTCACCGCCGACGCGGACCACCGACAACCTTGTCGTCGGCCACGTGATCTTGCGCACTCCGCCGTCCAGCCACACCGTGGGGCGGTTCACCTGGAAGTCGTAGTAGTCCTCGGCGTCGAGCGCCGCGAACACCTCGCCCTTCCACTCCTTGTCCAGATGCGCGACCGCGGTGGAGGCGGCGTCGCCGGCGTCGTTCCAGCCCTCGAACGCGGCCACCATGACCGGGTCGATCAGCTCGGGAACCCCCTCGAGCTCGATCACCCAGCGCCTCCTTCCGACGTGCCCTCGCCTAACGCACCAACCTTACGGCGTCCGGCGGGGGCGCCCGCAGCCCCCTTGCACGGGGGAGTGAACGATCACTGCCCCGTTCACCACTCCGGAACACCCTCCGTTCCGGTGCCGCTCGGAGGCTTCTCACAGAGTGGAGCGCAACCACTGCTCCACGCTCGCGATGTGGACCGTCGCCCAGGAGCGGGCCGCCTCGCCGTCCCGGTCGCGCAGGGCAGCCAGGATCGCGCGGTGCTCGTGCAGGGTGCGGCTGACCGCGTCCTCCTGGGTCAGGCCCCGCCAGATCCGGGCCCGGGTGGTGGGCCCGGACAGGCCGTCCATGAGGGAGCAGAGCACGGAGTTGCCGGAGCTCTGCACGATCCCGCGGTGGAAGTCGAGATCGCAGGCGACCAGTTCCTCCACCGACGGACTGTCGCCGAGCTTGTCCAACTGAGCGCTCAGCGCGCCCAGTTGCTGCTCGCTGATCCGGGAGGCGGCCATCGCGGTGGCGGCCGGCTCCAGGATGCGGCGCACCGCCAGGAACTCCAGGACCGTGTCGTCGCGGTGGAAGTCCACGACGAAACTCAGTGCCTCAAGCAGGAGTTGCGGGTCCAGGCTCGTCACATACGTGCCGTCGCCCTGCCGTACGTCCAGGATGCGGATCAGTGACAGCGCCCGTACTGCCTCGCGCAGGGAGTTGCGCGAAAGGCCCAGCTCGGAGGCGAGCTCGCTCTCCTTGGGGAGCCGGTCGCCGGGGCGCAGCGCGCCGGAGACGATCATGCCCTTGATTTTCTCGATCGCCTCGTCGGTGACAGCCATGTCCGGCCTCCTTCTCGCCCCGCGGTGCGCTGAGACGTCGGATGTATCAGCTCATTATGAAGGCTGGTCGGACGAGCGCCTCCAGATCCGCGATCATCGCCCGCTCGTCGAGCGTGCGCAGCTCACGGTCCCGCATCAGCACCCGCCCGTCCACGACGGTGTCCCGTACGTCCGAGGAGTGCGCCGCGTACGCCAGCGTGGACCAGGGGTCGTGCAGCGGCCGCAGATGCGGGGCGCCCAGGTCGAGCACGATCAGATCGGCCCGCTTGCCCGCCTCCAGCGACCCCAGGTGCTCCCCGAGGCCCAGCGCCCGCGCTCCCTCGATGGTCGCCATGCGTACGGCCTGCTCGGCGCCGACCGCCGTCGGGTCACCGCCCGCCTTGTGCACGAGTGCCGCCTGCCGTACGGCTCCCAGCACGTCCAGCGAGTTGGAGCTGACGGCTCCATCCGTACCGAGCCCGACGGTCACTCCGGCGCTCAGCAGCCGCGGCACCGGCGCGATCCCGCAGCCCAGCTTCAGGTTCGAGACCGGACAGTGGGCCACCGAGGTGCCGGTGCGGGCCAGTGCCGCGATCTCCGGTCCCGTGAGGTCCACGGCGTGCGCGAGCAGCAGGTCGGGTCCGAGGATGCCGAGCGAGTCGAGCAGTTCGACCGGTCGCTTGCCGTACCGCGCCTCGACGGTGGCGACCTCGGTGGCGTTCTCCGCCGCGTGGATGTGCAGCAGCGCCCCGAACTCCCTTGCCAGGGCGGCGATCCCGGTGAGCTGGTCGGGGGAGAGGGTGTAGGCGGAGTGCGCGAAGACGACGGGACGGTGGCCGCCCCGGGCCGGTCCGCGGGCCTCCAGGTACTGCCTGGCCCACGCGAGCCGCTGCCCGTACACCATCCCGTCGGGTGGTTCCGGTACGTCCATGAAGGTGGGGCCCGAGTGGAGCCGCCAGCCTGCCTCCCGGGCCGCCTGTTCGGCCGCCTCGTGGAACCAGTACATGTCGAGCGCCGAGGTCACCCCGGCCCGAACGCTCTCGGCGATCGCCAGCCGCACAGCAGCCGCCACGTTCTTCGGCGCGAGGAGCTCGGCCTCGACGGGCAGCACCCGCTCCAGGAACTGCTGGAGGGTCACGTCGTCGGCGCGGCCGCGCAGGAGAGTCATCGCCAGGTGGGTGTGCGTGTTGATGAGCCCGGGCAGGACGAGGCAGCCGCCCGCGTCAATGGACTCTTCCGCTGTGAACCGCGCACACAGCTCTTCCGCCGGACCGACCGCGACGATCTCGCCCGCGTGGACGGCGACCGCCCCGTGGTGAACAACGCTTCCGGCCTCGTCGACCGTCAGGACGGCACCGCCGTGCACCAACAGGTCGATGGTCACAGCGCGTCCGCCTCCGCGAGCAGCCGCAGTGCCTCCAGGGAGACGACGGCACCTCGCTCGACACCGGCCGCCACGACCTCCCGGTGCGGGTCGTAGACGCTGGTGCCCTCCTCGTCCACCAGTTCGTCCGCGTTCGCCCCGTCGACCACGAGCACGCCACCCGCGACCAGCCCCCGCAGCGAGGCGGTCACCAGCAGCGCCGACAGCTCCATCTCGATCGCCGCGAGCCCGGCGCCGTCGTAGGAGAACAGGGGGATGAGGCCGGGCTGGAACGCCGCCCGGGTCCACACGATGCCCCGGTGGTGCGGGGCACCGGTCTCGCGGGCCGCGCGCTGAAGCGCCAGGACCGCCTCGGGCGCGGAGACCGCGGGGTACTCGGGCGGCAGCAGCTGCTGGGTGACCCCGTCGTCCCGTACGGCAGCCTCCGCGATGACGAGGTCGCCGTCGCCGATGCCGGACTTCATGGCGCCCGCGGTACCGAACCGCAGGATCGTGCGCACCCCCGCGTCCGCCAGCTCCTGGAACAGCAGGATCGCGCCCGGACCGCCCACCCCGTGCGAGGCGACCGTGACCGGCACGCCCTTCCAACTCCCGCTGAACACGCGGTACTCGCGGTGGTACGACACCTCCTCGGCGCCGTCGAGGAGAGCGGCGACGGCGGCCGCGCGGGCCGGGTCGCCGACCACGACCGCGTGCGCCGGCAGCCCGGTGCGGGGTATGCGGGTGACGGGCAGCAGGTCCTGGCTCATGAGGCGGCTCCGGAAGCGGAAGGGGTGCGGCGACGGCGGCGGGCCGTCGTGAGGAAGAGGGCGGCGAGCGTGACGACGTAGGGCGCGGCGTCGGTCGCCTGCTGGGGCAGGCCGAGGCCCTGGAGGCGGAAGCCGGCCGCCTCGGCCAGACCGAACAGCAGCGCGGCGAGCAGCACCCCGACAGGGGCGGCACGGCCCAGCATGACCGCGACGACCGCGATCCAGCCGCGGCCCGCCGTCATGTTCTCGGTGAACAAGGTGACGTTGCCGAGGGCGAGTTGGGCCCCGGCGAGCCCGCAGAGGACTCCGGAGACCAGGATGGCCGCGTACTTGTACCTCGCCGGGCTCACCCCCAGCGTCGCCGCCGCGTCCGGGGCCTCGCCGACCCCGCGGAGCCTGAGCCCCCACACATGCCGGGAGAGCATCACGGCGGCCACGGCAACCGCAACCCACGACAGATAGGTGAGCGGCGTGAAGCCACCCACCAACGGCAGCCCGGCCAGTGACGGGTCGTCAAAGGTGCCCTGCACGCCGAAGACCGTACGCAGGAGGAAGCCGGTGAGGCCGACGGCCAGGAGGTTCATGGCCACGCCCAGAACGACCGCGTCCCCGCGCAGCGTCACCGCGCCCACCGCCAGGATCAGCGAGTACGCGGCGGCGGTGAGGGCAGCGGCCAGCACGCCGAGCCAGGCACTCCCGGTGAACCAGCTCGTGGCGACCGACGTGAAACAGCCCATCAGCATCATGCCTTCGAGGCCGATGTTGAACACGCCCGCCCGTTCGCAGATCGCGCCGCCGAGTGCGGCCAGCAGGATCGGGGTGAGGGCGCGCAGGGCCGACATCAGCAGATCCGAGTCGAAGAACATCACACCGCCTCCTTGCGGCGGTTGAGCCGCCGGCCGGGGAACCACCGTCCGGAGAACCGCAGTCGGGCCGCGAGGAACACGATCACGATCGCCTGCAGCACCTGAGTGAGCTCGCGCGGGACCTCGGTCGTGCGCTCCATCGCGAGGCCGCCGACCTGGAGGACCGCGAAGAAGAACGACGAGATCACCGTGCCGAGCGGGGCCGCCGTCGCCAGCAGCGCGGCCGTGAGTCCCGTCCAGGTGTAGCCCGGCGCGGTGAGCGAGCCGTCGACGAAGCGGTAGGGGAAACTCATCACCCCGAGCGCGCCCACGAGTCCGGCGAGCGCCCCGGAGACCGACATCAACTTCAGTGTCAGGCCACGGCGTTCGACTCCGGCGTACGCGGCGAAGCGGGCGTTGAGACCCGTCATGCGGATCTCGTACCCGAAGGCGGTGCGCCGGTCCGTGAGCCAGTAGGCGGCCGCGGCGAGGACGACGAGCAGCAGGCCGACCGTGACCGTCGAGTCGCCGAACGTGGGCAGGGCCACCCCGTCCGGCATCACCCGGGTCTGCGGGAGGCTGGAGCCGGGTTCCTTGAGCGGGTAACGGGCCAGGTAGGAGGCGAGCGAGACTGCCGGATAGCTCAGCAGCAGACTGCTGACCAGCAGCGGGACACCGAGGTGGTTCTCGCACAGGGCGGCCAGGGCGGCGTACCCGGCGCCGGCCGCCATGCCCGCGAGGAGGGCCAGGGGGACGGTCAGGGGCGCGGGCAGCGGCGCGTACAGGCCGGTCACGGCCGCGGTGATCCCGCCGAGGACCGTCTGCCCGTCGCCGCCGAGGTTGATCAGCCCGGCCCGCAGCGGGATCGCCAGGGCGAGCGCCATGCCGAGCACGCTGGTGCCGGTGGACAGGGTGGAGCCGATGCCGTCCGCGCCGAGCGAGCCGGTCAGGACCGCCTGGTACGCCGTGACCGGGTCCGCGCCGGTGCCGACGAGGAAGAGCGCGCCGATGAGGACGCCCGCGAGCACGGAGAAGGTGACGGGGGAGCGCAGGGCTCGTTGGATGCGTTCTTGGTTCATGTCAGTCGGCGGCTTCCACTCGTTCGCTAGTACCGCCCGCCATCGCGAGCCCCAGCGTCCGTTCGTCCGCCTCGGTCTTGTCGTACGTCGCCGTGATCCGGCCCTCGTACATCACCAGGACCCGGTCCGCGAGCCCCCGGATCTCGCTCAGCTCGGCCGAGACGAGGAGGACGGCGTGACCGGCGTCGCGGTAGGCGATCAGCTGGTCGTGGATGTTCTGGATCGCGCCGATGTCCACTCCGCGCGTGGGCTGCTCGACGAGCAACAGCGGGGCCTCATGGGCGAGTTCGCGGCCGATCAGCAACTTCTGGAGGTTGCCGCCGGAGAGGGCGGAGGCGGTCACCTCGGGCGTGGACGCCTTGATGCCGAAGCGCTCGATGAGCCGCCGCGCGTGCGCCCGGACGGCCGCCGGCGGCAGTAGGCCGCGGTGCGCCAGGGACGTACGGTGGTGTCCCATCGCGAGGTTGTCGGCCACGGACGCGGCCGGGGCCGTACCGACCGCGTGCCGGTCCTCGGGGACGTACGCCAGGCCCCTCAGACGCCGTTCGGCGGCGGAGGCGTGCGTGATGTCCTGCCCCTTCAGCGTCACGCGGCCCGCCGTGAGCGGCCGCAGCCCGGCCAGCGCCTGGACCAGCTCGCTCTGTCCGTTGCCCGCGACGCCCGCGATGCCGACGATCTCCCCCGCACGGACGGCGAGCGTGATGTCGTGCACGGAGTCGGTGCACAGGCCCGTCGCGTCGAGCACCACCTCGCCCGGAGTGCCCGGGGCGTGGACGCGGTCCAACGCGACCGCACGGCCCGTCATCGCGGCGGCGATCTCGGCGGCGGAGGTCTCGGCGGTGACCAGGCGGGCCACGACCCGGCCGTCCCGCAGGACGGTGACGTTGTCGCTGCCCTCCAGCACCTCGCGCAGCTTGTGCGTCACCAGGATCACCGTACGGCCCTGCGCGGCCAGCGACTTGAGGACCGCGAACAGGGCGTCGGCCTCGGCGGGGGTGAGGACCGCCGTCGGCTCGTCGAGGATCAGCGTCCGGGCGCCGCGGTGCAGCAGCTTCAGGATCTCGACGCGCTGGCGCAGGCCCACGGGCAGGTCGCCGACGGAGGCGTCCGGGTCGACGGCCAGACCGTGCTCCTCGGCGAGCTCCCGCACCCGGCGACGGGCGGCGGCCCGGTCCACCAGGCCGAAGCGGCGCGGCTCGGCGGCGTAGACGATGTTCTCGGCGACCGTCAGCGAGTCGAAGAGCTTGAAGCTCTGGTGGACCATGCCGAGCCCGGCGGCCATGGCCTCGGACGGGCTGCCGAAACCGGAGGCGGCGGTCCGCCCCCCGACACGGATCGTCCCGGCATCCGGGCGTTCCATGCCGTAGAGAACCGACATGAGGGTGGACTTCCCGGCGCCGTTCTCCCCCATGAGGGCGTGGATCTCGCCCGGATGGACGGTCAGGTCGACGCGGTCGTTGGCGAGCGTTCCGGGGAACCGCTTGGTGATTCCCCGGAGTTCGACCGCGGCCGGGTGCTCAGCCGGCGGCGGGGTCATCGACCGTCAGCTTCCCCGCGACGATCTGGTCGCGCAGTTCCTTCACCTTGGCGAGGACGTCCTTGTGGTCGGCGATCACACACTTCGAGGAGTCGACGCCGGCCTCCAGCCCGGTGAGGCTGATACCGCCCTCCTTGAGGCCGTACGACACGGTCGTGCCCGTCGTGCCGGCCAGGACCGACTCGATGCCCTTCTCCACGGCGACGTCGGTGCGCTTGATCACGTTGTCGACGACCGTGCCGGGCGCCGAGGGGCACTGGTTGACGTCGACGCCGTACGCGTAGGCGCCCTTGGCCTTCGCGGCCTCGAAGACGCCGTAGTTGCCGGCCGCGGCGGCCGCCATGATCTGGTCGTAGCCCTGGGAGAGCAGGGTGCTCGCCTGCTCCTTGGCGCGGGCCGAGTCGTCGAAGGGGGACTGGCCGCCGACGAAGCGGGTGCCCGTGGAGGTCTTCGGCGCGACCTTCTTGGCGCCGGCCGCGAACGGGTCGCTGTAGCGGCGGAACTGGGGCGTGTCGAGGACGTCGACCGCGCCGACCTTGCCCGACTTGCTGAGCAGGCCCGCCTCCGCGCCCGCGAGGTAGACGCCCTCGTGCTCGCGGAAGACCGCGCAACTGACGTTCTTGAACGTCTTCGTGGTGCACGCGTCGATGATCAGGAACTGCTGCTTGGGGTTCTTCTGCGCCTGCTGCGCCACGAGGTCGGCGAACTCGAAGCCGACCAGCACGATGACGTCCGGCTTCGCGTCCACCGCGGCCTGCACGTTCTGCTGCTGGGAGGCCGTGTCCGTGGACTCGTAGACCTTCTGCGTCCCGTCGTGCTGCTTCGCCGCGTCCTTGATACCGGTGACGGCGAGCTTCAGGAACTCGTTCTGTCCGACGGCGTCGGGAGTGACCAGCGTGAAGGACTTGCCGCTGCCGCTCGCCGTATCGGAGGCGGTGTCGTTCTTGGCGGCGGCGTTGCAGGCCGTGGCAGCGGTGACGAGGAGCGCGGTGGCGGCGGCGACTTGCAGGGTACGACGGCTTCTGCGAGGCATCGGGGGACCTTCCGGAATACGACGGGATACGACGGGAGCGCGCTCCGGCGGGAGCGCGTGAGGGTCGGCGGGGAGCGCCGTGGGGGAGTGAGCCGAAGGGGACGGGTCAGCGTCGACAGCCGTCGCCCGCACACCGGCCGAAGTCGAGGAAGCGGCGCTTGGTCAGCAACACGGGCTTCCTCCTTCGTCTCGGTCCGCGGACTGGAGGCTGGACAGTACCACCCGATTCCAGACACCTGCTCGAATGTCTCGAACTGTGGTTCCCGCAGGTCATGTACCGTGGAAAGCACCACCGGAACATCAGGAGTGTCCCGAAATGCCCCAGGAACTGCGCGCCGTCGAGTGGACCGGATCCGGCCTCGCGCTCATAGACCAGACACTGCTCCCCCACCGGACCGAGACGGTGGACGTCCGCGATGTGGACACTCTGGTCGACGCGATCCAGCGCCTGGTGGTGCGGGGCGCCCCCGCGATCGGGGCGGCGGGCGGATACGGCGTGGCGCTGGCTCTCGTGCAGGGCGAGCGGGAGGGTTGGTCGGACGCCGAGGTGCGTGCTGCGGTGGCCCGTGTCCGGGAGGCCCGGCCCACCGCCGTGAACCTCATGGTGTGCGTGGACCGGGTGACGACCCGCTTCGAGGAGGGGCTCGACGCGGTGCTCGAAGAGGCCGCAGCGGTCCAGCGCGAGGACGTCGAAGCGAACCGGGCGATGGGCGGCTTCGGCGCCGACTGGCTGCTCGAAAAGGTGGGCCTGGACCGGCCCTTGAGGATTCTGACGCACTGCAACACGGGCGCGCTGGCGACGGCCGGCTGGGGCACCGCCCTCGGCGTCATCCGCGAACTCCACGCGCGCGGACGCCTGGAGGTCGTCTACGCCGACGAGACGCGCCCCCTGCTCCAGGGATCCCGGCTCACCGCCTGGGAGTTGGTCCAGGAGGGCATCCCGCACTACGTCCAGGTGGACGGGGCTGCCGCCGGAACGATCCTGCGCGGCGAGGTCGACGCGGCGATCGTCGGCGCCGACCGCATCGCGGCGAACGGCGACACGGCGAACAAGGTGGGCACGGTGGGCGTCGCGCTCGCCTGCGCCGACGCGGGCATCCCGTTCCTGGTCGCGGCACCGACCACGACGGTCGACCTCTCGACCGCGACGGGCGACGACATCCACATCGAACTCCGGGGCGAGTCCGAGGTGTTGGAGTGGGCCGGGGTGCGGACGGCTCCGGCTCAGTCGCGGGGGCACAACCCGGCGTTCGACGTGACACCGGGCCGCCTGGTGACCGGCCTGGTGACCGAGCGGGGCGTGCTGGAGGTCTCGGCGGGTGAACTCCCGGGCGACCGGCTGAAGTAGCCGTCCACCGCAAAAGAGGGGATCCCCTGCCCGGGGATCCCCTCTCGCCGTCTCAGCGGCCGGTGAGCTCCAACTCCAGCAGCCACTCCACCACTTCGGTGTGGTGCCGGGCCTGCCGCGGGTCCGCGCCCCACACATACAGTCCGTGCCCGGCGACGACCACCGCCGGCATCCGCGGGTCCCGCGCCTCCTCCAGCCGGTCCCCGAGCACCTTCATTTCCTGGCTGTTGGCGATGACCGGCAGTGTCACCTCGACGTCGTGCGCGGCCTGGCCGACGCCCTTCAGCATCTCCAGGTCGCTGAAGACGATCCCGCCCGGTTCACGCCTGCCCATCGCCACCGAGGCGACGGTGTGCACGTGGACCACGGCACCGGCCCCGGTGAGCGCGGCCACGCGTGCGTGCAGCTCGGCCTCCGCGGACGGCTTCCCGCCCTGCACCGCCGCCCCCTGGCCGTCCACCAACACCACGTCCGCGGGCGTCAGTTCACCCTTGTCGTGGCCACTGGCGGTGACGGCGAGCAGCAGCGGCTCACGGGAGAGCACCACGGAGAGGTTCCCGGACGTGCCCCGCATCCAGCCGAAGGAGGCGAAGCGGGCGGACTCGGCGGCGAGAACCGCGCCCGCCTCCTCCAGGTCGAGTGCGCTGATGTCGGCGGTCACGAAGTGCTCCTTGAAACGATGATCTCGTCGAACGTCGCCGCCGCAGCGTGGTCGCCGACGCCCTGCTCGAAGTACGGCTCCCCGGGCCGCCGTATCCCGACGGCGTGCCAGCCGGCCTCGCGGGCCGCGTCGAGCTCGCCGGGGCGGTCGGAGAGGAACAACAGGCGACCCGGCGCGATGCCGGTCGCCGACGCGATACGGCGGTACGACTCCGCCTCCTGCTTGGGCCCGGCGTTCTCGGTGTCGTAGAGCCCGGAGACCAGTGAAGTCAGGTCACCCGCAGGGCTGTTGGTGAACCAGGCCCGCTGCGCGGCGACCGACCCGGACGAGTACACGTAGAGCCGTACGCCCACCGCGTGCCAGGCGCGCAACTCCGGTACGACGTCGTCGTAGAAGTGCGAGACGAGGTCGCCGCGGGCGAAGCCCTCGGACCAGATGAGGCCCTGGAGGGTCTTCAGCGGGGTCGCCTTGCGGTCCTCGTCGAGCCAGGCGTTCAGCGCCTTCTCGACGCGTACGGCGTCGGCGTCCGGTTCGCCGATCTCCTCGCGCACCTGGGCGACAGCCCGCACCACCTCGGGGTCCTCGGACCGCTCGGTGAGCAGCGCGGCGAACCGCGAGCGGGAGTACGGGTAGAGCACGTCGACGACGAACCCCGTGGCGCTCGTGGTGCCCTCGATGTCGAGCACCACGGCGTCGACGTCGTAGTACAGGCTCACGCGTGGTACCCGGCGGCGATGGTGTCGTAGTCCGGGAAGCGGGAGGCGATGGGGGAGCCGGTGAAGTTGCCGATCCAGCCGTCCTCCTCGTGGAAGAAGCGGATCGCGGTGAAGGACGGGTTGGTGCCCATGTCGAACCAGTGCGTGGTGCCGCGCGGCACGCCGAGCAGGTCGCCCTTCTCGCAGAAGACCGCGTGCACCTCGCCGTTCACATGCAGGTAGAAGATCCCCGAGCCGGAGACGAAGAAGCGGACCTCGTCATCGTCGTCGTGGGTGTGCTCCTGGAGGAACTTCTCGCGGGCCGCCTTCGCCTTGGCTGGGAACTGCGGGTCGTCGCTGGGGTGCAGACCGAGGACGTCGACCGTCGTGAAGCCCTCCTCGGCGTTCAGCTTGTCGATCTCGGGGCCGTAGGCGGCGAACACGGTCTCGCTGTCGGCGTCGAACGGGACGTCCTCGCGGACCGGCCACTGCTCGTACCGCACACCGAGCGGCTTGAGCGCCTCGGCGATCTCGGCGGGGTCCGAGGTGCGGCGGACCAGAGTCTCGGGGCCGGACTCGGACCAGGTGGTCAGCAGCGTCATGGGAGCAACTCCAGGGCTCTGGAAGGAAAGTCCGGATACCGAGACAAGCACCGGACGGGTGGGGGATGAAGAGGGGCGGCGACGGGCGAGCGGCAGCGGTCGGGTCAGCCGCGACACAGCGCGCTGCAACAGCGGCGCATGCAGGGCATGTGCGTCGCTTTCGCGCCAGCTGTCGTCATCAGGGCCTCACTGTGCCGGGTCGGGTGCCGGTCCTGCGATGGTAACTCCGGCCGTGACCTGCGCCGGGTGTGACGTAGTCGTTGTCTCATTTGATGAGAAAGCGGTTCCATATCTTTGACGTGTGGCTGAAATCGTTCTCATGATCTGCGTATGAAGACGCTGCTGCTCGTGCGGCGGCTGTACGTGGACTTGCTCCGGTCGACCACAGCCAGCTGTCGCTGACCCTTCCGGAGCCCCGGCCTGCCTGCCCCCTGTGTGCGGTGGCGGCCCTTTCCCCTGCTCCGGGCCAAGCACCCCCTTCATCCCTTCGCACCACCCCGTACCTGGAGCCCCTCATGTCCCGTGCCCGTCTGCCCCTGGCCGCGCTCTCCCTCGCGTCCGTCTCCGCCCTCGTCCTCTCCGGCTGCTCGCAGTCCACGGACGCGTCCAAGAACACCGGTGACACCGCGGCCTCCGCCTCCGCCGCCACCGGCAAGAAGCCGGCCCCCTTCAGCGCGGGCGCGGTCAAGGTGGCCCTGGTCCGGCAGAGCGGCGCCGGCGACTACTTCGAGCAGTGGGGCAACGGCGCCAAGGCCCAGGCCAAGGCCCTCGGCATCGACCTGACGGTGTACGACGCCCAGGCCGACAACGCCAAGCAGGCCACCGACCTGTCCTCGGCGATCAACTCCGGCGCCAAGGCGATCATCATCGACCACGGCTTCCCGGCGACGATCCAGCCGGAGATCGACAAGGCCGTGAAGAAGGGCATCAAGGTCGTCGTCTACGACGTCGAGACCTCCACCAAGGGCGTGGTGAGCACCGAGCAGGACGACGCCAGCATGGCGCAGGCCGTCCTCGACGTAATGTCCAAGGACCTCGGCAAGAACGCCAAGGTCGGCTACGTCAACGTCGCCGGTTACGCCGCGCTCGACAAGCGGAACACCGTCTGGGCGAAGGAACTCGCCGCGCAGGGCTGGAAGCAGCAGTTCAAGGTTGGCAAGGTCACCGACTCCACGGCCACCGACAACGTTCCCCTGGTGTCCGCCGCGCTCACCCAGCACTCCGACGTGACCGGCGTCTTCGCGCCCTACGACGAGCTCGCCAAGGGCACCGTCCTCGCCGTCCAGAACAAGAAGCTGCAGGACAAGGTGAAGGTCTTCGGCGCGGACGTCTCCAACGCCGACATCCAGCAGATGACCGCCGCCGACAGCCCCTGGGTCGCCACGGCGGGCACCGACCCGTCCGCGGTCGGCGCCGCCGTCGTCCGCACGGCCGCCCTGGAGCTGGCCGGTCAGCTGAACAAGACCTCGGTGGAGTTCCCGGCCGTCGCCATCACCCAGGACTTCCTGCGGGCGAAGAAGATCGAGAACATGGACCAGCTGCGGGCGGCGCTGCCCGCGCTGAACCTCTCGCAGGTCAGCACGGCCGACTGGATCTCGAATGTCGCCCACTGAACCGGCGGTCGCCCTCCGCGAGGTCAGCATGGCCTTCGGGGGCAAGACGGTGCTGGAGTCCGTCACCCTCGACATCGCCCCGGGCAGCGTGGTCGCGCTGCTCGGCGCGAACGGCGCCGGCAAGTCCACACTGATCAAGATCCTGTCGGGCGTGCACACCGGCCACGGGGGAGTGGTGCGGGTCGGCGGGGAGCCCGCGGCTCTCCAGTCCCCGCTCGCCGCCCGCCAGTTGGGCATCCAGACCGTGCACCAGCGCATCGGCGAGGGCATCGTGCCGGGCCTCTCCGTCGCCGAGAACCTGGTCTTCGAGGAGCTGGCCCAGGCGCGCGGCAACCCGTTTCTCAACGGCGGCAAGCTGCTGGCCCGCGCCCGCGAGATCCAGGCGGGCCTCGGTCTCGACTGGAGTGACGCGGTACTCCGGCGGGACGTCACCGAACTCGGCATCTCCGACCGCCAGTTGCTGATCCTCGCCCGCGCCCTGGCCACGCGCCCCCGGCTGCTGATCCTCGACGAACCGACCTCGGCCCTGTCCGCCGCCGAGGCCGAACGCCTCTTCGCGCTCGTCGAGAGGATGCGCGACGACGGCATCGCCGTCCTCTACGTCTCCCACCGACTCGGCGAGATCGACGCCCTCGCCGACCGCCTGGTCGTCCTGCGGGACGGCCGTCTCACCGAGGACCAAGTGAAACCCTTCGACTGGGACAGCGCCCTGCGCGCGATGCTGGCCCAAGCCCAGGAGGCGACGACGGCACGCCCCGTCGCTCCCGGGGACGGGGCCGGTGACGTGATCCTGTCCCTCAGGGGCGTGCGCTTCTTCGAGGGCCGCAAGCCCCTCGACCTCGACCTCCGCACCGGCGAAGTCACCGGCGTCGTGGGCCTGTTGGGTGCCGGCAAGACCGAGTTGGCCCGTGGCCTGTTCGGCGCCGAGCCGTTCGCGACCGGCTCCGTCGAGCTGGACGGAAAGCCGTACGAGCCCAAGCGGCCCTCCGACGCCATCCGCGGCGGTATCCACCTGGTCCCCGAGGACCGGCACGCCGACGCGCTGGTCCCGGGCTGGTCGCTGGCGCAGAACATCTCGCTGCCGTTCCTGAAGTCCCTCTCGAAGGCCGGACTCGTCCAGCGCTCGAAGGAGGACGCCCTGGGCCGCGACACCATCGAGGCCCTCGGCGTCGTCGCCCGCGACGAGCACAGCACCGTCGAGGAGCTGTCCGGTGGCAACCAGCAGAAGGTCGTCGTCGGCCGCTGGCTCGCCGAGACGCCCCGTGTCCTCATCCTGGACGAGCCGTTCCGAGGTGTGGACATCGGCGCCCGCCGGGACATCGGCCGCCGCGCCAGGACCCTCGCCGCCGAGGGCGCCGCCGTCCTCGTCCTGTCCGCCGACGTCGACGAGGTCCTGGAGATCACCGACCGGGTCGTCGTACTCGCCGCCGGTGAGATCCACCTCGACGCGTACGGCGAGGACGCGGAACGCGACCGCGTCATCCAGACCATCTCGGCGTCCGTGTGACCCCGGCCCATTTGAGGTAGTACGCCATGACCACAACCCAGAGCGCCCCCGCGAAGACGGCGACCCCGCCCACCGCCGGCACGGCCGTCCGCGTCCAGAACGCCGTCATCAAGTACGGCTTCATCTTCGTCACGGTCGCGCTGTTCCTGTACTTCGCGCTGAGCGAGGGCTCCTTCCGCGAGTCGGCGACCCTCCTCGACACCCTCCGCTACGTCTCCGTGGCCGCGATCCTCGGCCTCGGCGTCACCCTCACCATGGCCGTCGGCGGAATGGACATGTCCGTCGGCGCGGTCGCCGGCCTCGGCGTCTCGGTGGCCGCCCAGGCGATGGTCGTCCAGAACCAGGTCGGCACGGTCGCGATCATCGCGGTGCTCGCGGCGGGCGCCCTCGCGGGCCTGCTCAACGCCCTGCTGATCGTCGTACTGAAGATCCCCGACATGCTCGCCACCCTCGGCACCATGTTCGTGATCCAGGGCGGCAAACTCATCCTGGTCGACGGCCAGTCGATCACCCCGGGCATGACGATGGACGACGGCTCCACCGCCCCCGGCAGGTTCACCGCCGGGTTCCTCAAGATCGACCGCGGGACCGTCCTCGGCATCCCCATCTCGGTCCTCATCTTCGGCGGTCTGACGGTCGCCGCCTGGGTCTTCCTGGCCCGCACCCGCTGGGGCCGCGTGCTCTACGCGATCGGCGCCAACCCCGAGGCCTCCCGGCTGGCCGGCATCCGCGTCGGCGCCTACCGGGCGCTGGCCTACGTCCTGTCCGGCGTCCTCGCCTCCATCGGCGGCCTGATCCTCGCATCCCGTATCGGCCAGGGCGACGTCTCCGCCGGCACCTCCCAGCTCCTGGAGGCGGTCGCGGTGGCACTGGTCGGCACCTCCGTGCTCGGCCGGGGCCGCCCGAACGTCTGGGGCACGGCCCTCGGCGCGGTGCTCATCGGCATCATCACCACCGGTCTGACCATCAAGGGCCTGCCGTACTACACCCAGGACGTGGTCGAGGGCGCGGTCCTCATCCTCGCCCTGGTCTTCAGCTTCACGTTGTCCAAGCGCCGCACCGCATAGGGGAGTTCACGATGGGTTACCGCATCCTGGAGACCGAGGACATCCCGGCGTACCTGCGCGAGCGCGGGCACTGGGACGGCGCGGCCGACCCGGAGGTGCGCGAGGTCTCCGACGGCAACATGAACCGGGTCTTCCTCGCCACCTCGGCCGAGGCCGACGGCACCCGCAGCCTCGCCGTCAAGCAGGCGCTGCCCTGGGTGCGGGTGGCGGGCCCGTCCTGGCCGATGAACCCGGACCGCGCCGACGCCGAGGCCCGCGCCTACGAGCAGATAGCGAAGGTCGCCCCCGACAAGATCCCCGCGGTCCACGGCTACGACCCCGAGAACTACGCCCTCGTCATGGAGGACATGTCGGACCTGGAGGTCCTGCGCACCCTCCTCAACGAGGGAGCGCCGTACGGGCCCCACACCTCGGCCCGAGTCGGCGAACTGGTCGCCCAGCTCTCCTTCGCGACCAGCGACTTCGGCATGCCGTCCGCCGAACGCAAAGCGCTGATCGCGGCCTCGGTGAGCCCGGAGCTCTGCAAGATCACCGAGGACGTGGTGCTGTCCGAGCCGTACATCGAGCACGAGCACAACCACTGGCACGACGGCGTGGACGACCTGGCGGTGTCCTTCCGCGCGGACACCGAGCTCCGCACCGAGGTCGCCGACCTCAGGCACCGTTTCATGACCAGCGCCCAGTCGCTCCTGCACGGCGACCTCCACACCGGCAGCATCATGGTCGGCGAGCGCGAAGGCGCCTCCGTGGTCCGGGTGTTCGACCCCGAGTTCTCCTTCGTCGGCCCCGTCGGCTTCGACCTGGGCCTCTACTGGGCCAATGCCCTGGTCTCGGAGGAACGGGCCCGCGCACTGGGCACGTTGAGCGACCACGCCGACCAACTCCGGCTGTCCTGGAAGGCGTTCGAGTCGGAGTTCCGCCGCCTGTGGCCGACCCGGGTGGACACCTTCTTCGACGACGCCTACCTGGACCGCTTCCTGCGCCGGATCTGGACCGAGTCCCTGGGGTACGCGGGCACGGAGATCATCCGCAGGATCATCGGCTTCGCCCACCTGACCGACCTCACCACCCTCCCGGACCCGGTACCGGCATCCCGGCGCGCACTGCTGATCGGCCGGGAACTCATCCTGCGGCGCCAGGAATTGACGGCGCCGGACGACGTCAGGGCAGTAGTCGCGACGGACAGATGACGATGGTGGTGACCGTCCCGTTGCCCCACAGGGTGGTGGACATCAGCAGATGGCCGTCGAGACTCATCACCGTGAACTCCGGGACGAACCGGCGACCCATGTAGAACCGCATCCACAGGGGCAGGGGGCCGTCGTCGCCACCGCCCAGGTCCCACTCGTCGAGCAGCCGCACGCGGGCCCACGCCCACTCGCTGTCGATTTCCTCGGGGCTCGAGTAGTCGACGCCGAGCAGGAACTCACGGTTGTCGTCGAGGAGTCCGTACTCGGCGGCCATGTCCTGCCAGCCGGCCCGCACCTTGGCCGGCAGGTCCGGGTCGTCGATGTCCACCGGCGGCGAGTCGATCCGCCCGTGCTCGCGCAGGCAACTGGCGGCGCCGCGGTCGGCCAGCGTCGGCCTAGGCGGGACCTCGTCCTCGGCCAGACGGCGCAGGAAGCGGAACCCTCCTGGGGCGAGCAGGGCGGCCATCTCGGCGTCGGTGATCGTCACCGCCGTAGCGTAGGCAGTGCGGCGGGCCGCGCGCCCGCGGTTTTCCCGGCATACGAACGGGGCGGCTCCCGTCGGCGGGAGCCGCCCCTTCTCTGCCGTACCGGCTACTTCTTGTCGAGCAGGTCCTGCACCTTCGCCCGGACCTCGTCCGTCGCCAGACCCCGGATCGTCAGGGTCGTACGGCGGCGCAGCACGTCGTCCTGGGTCTCGGCCCACTCGTTGTCCCGGGCGTAGACGACCTGCGCCCAGATCTCCGGAGCGTCCGGGTGGACACGCTCACCCAGCTCCGGGTTCTCGTTGGCCAGGCGGGCGATGTCGAAGGCCAGCGAACCGTAGTGCGTGGCAAGGTGCTTCGCCGTGTCGGCGGCCATGCGCGGACCCGGCGCCGGGTTGTCCACCAGCAGGCGGTGCGCGACCGCTCGCGGGTTGGCGACACCGGGAAGGGGGAGCTTCTTCGGCAGGGAGGAGACGGGCTCGTAGTCGTCACCGAGCGGAGCGCCCGGCAGCGCCTCCAGCTTCTGCATGACCGTCCGGCCGATGTGCCGGAAGGTCGTCCACTTGCCGCCCGCGACGGACAGCATGCCGCCACGGCCCTCCGTGACCACGGTCTCGCGCTTGGCCTTGGCCGTGTCACCGGGACCGCCCGGCAGCACCCGCAGTCCCGCGAACGAGTAGGTGATCAGATCCCGGGAGAGCTGCTGGTCGCGGACGGAGAACGCGGCCTCGTCGAGTATCTGGGCGGTGTCCTTCTCCGTGACCGAGACGTCCGCGGGGTCGCCCTCGAACTCCTCGTCCGTGGTGCCGAGAAGGAGCATGTCCTCCCAGGGCAGCGCGAAGGTGATCCGGTACTTGTCGATGGGGGTGGCGAGCGCGGCCTTCCACGGCGAGGTCCGCTTCAGGACCAGGTGCGCGCCCTTGGACAGGCGGATGGACGGCGCCGCGTTCGGGTCCTCCATCTTGCGCAGGTGATCGACCCAGGGGCCGGTCGCGTTCAGCACGAGCCGGGCGTTCACGCCGAACTCGTCACCGGACTGCCGGTCGCGCAGATCCGCGCCGGTCACCCGGCCCTTGGTGAAGCGAAGGCCCGTCACCTCGGCGTGGTTGAGCACCACCGCGCCCGCCTCGACGGCCCCGCGGACCGTCATCAGCGCCATGCGCGCGTCGTTCATCTGGTCGTCGCCGTACACGGCCACGGCCTTGAGGTTCTCGGTCCGCAGCTCGGGCACGTCCTGCGCCGCCCTGGAGGGGGACAGGAGGTGTCCGACGCCGTCACCGAACGCGGAGAGCGCGGAGTAGGCGAAGACGCCCGCCCCGAGCTTCGCGGCGCCGTGCGGCCCGCCCTTGTACACGGGGAGGTAGAAGGTGAGCGGGTTCGCCAGGTGAGGGGCCACCTGGCGGGAGACCGCACGGCGCTCGAAGTGGTTCTCCGCCACCAGCTTCACCGCGCCGGTCTGCAGATAGCGCAGACCGCCGTGGAGCAGCTTGGAGGAGGCGGAGGAGGTGGCGCCGGCGAAGTCGCCGGCGTCGACCAGTGCCACCCTGAGGCCGGACTGCGCGGCGTGCCAGGCGGTGGAGATGCCCAGGATGCCGCCGCCGATCACGAGAAGGTCGTACGACGCCTTGGAGAGCTGCTCCCGGGTCTCGGCGCGGCTCGGAAGGGAGCCGGAGGCCGGGTGCGTACCGAGGGCAGGCACGGACTGCAGGGTGGACTGACTGGTCATGTGGGGTTCTTACTCCTCGTCAGAGCTGTTGAGGGTGGTGCTCAGCTCTCGTCGTCCTCGAGCCAGCCCATGGTCCGCTCGACGGCCTTGAGCCAGCTCTTGTACTCACGGTCGCGCTTCTCCGCGTCCATGTTGGGGGTCCACTCGGCGGCCCGGCGCCAGTTGGCGCGCAGGTCGTCGGTGCTGGTCCAGAAGCCGACGGCGAGACCGGCGGCGTAGGCGGCACCGAGGCAGGTGGTCTCGGCGACCATCGGGCGCACCACGGGGGCGTCCAGGAAGTCCGAGAGCGTCTGCATCAGCAGGTTGTTGGAGGTCATACCGCCGTCGACCTTGAGTGCCGCGAGCTCGACACCGGAGTCCTTGGTCATGGCGTCGCTGATCTCACGGGTCTGCCAGGCGGTGGCCTCCAGGACGGCGCGGGCGATGTGCGCCTTGGTGACGTACCGGGTGAGGCCGGCGATCACACCGCGGGCGTCCGGGCGCCAGTACGGGGCGAAGAGCCCGGAGAACGCCGGCACGAAGTACGCGCCGCCGTTGTCCTCGACCGAGAGCGCGAGCGTCTCGATCTCGGCGGCGGTGGAGATCAGGCCCATCTGGTCGCGCATCCACTGCACCAGCGAACCGGTGACGGCGATCGAGCCCTCCAGGGCGTAGACCGGTGCCTCGTCGCCGATGCGGTAGCCGACCGTCGTCAGCAGTCCCGAGTACGAGTTGATGATCTTGTCACCGGTGTTCATCAGCATGAACGTGCCGGTGCCGTACGTCGACTTGGCCTCGCCCTCGGCGAAACAGGTCTGGCCGAACAGGGCCGCCTGCTGGTCACCGAGCGCCGAGGCGACCGGGATGCCGCCGAGCAGGTCGCCGAGCTTGCCGCCGGAGACCTCGCCGTAGACCTCGGCGGAGGAGCGGATCTCCGGGAGCATGTTCAGCGGGACGCCGATGGACTCGGCGATCTTCTCGTCCCACTCCAGCGTGTGGAGGTTCATCAGCATGGTGCGGGAGGCGTTGGTGACGTCGGTGTAGTGCTTGCCGCCGTCGACACCACCGGTCAGGTTCCAGATGACCCAGCTGTCCATGGTGCCGAAGAGGATGTCGCCGCGCTCGGCGCGCTCACGCAGGCCCTCGACGTTGTCGAGCAGCCAGCGGGCCTTCGGGCCGGCGAAGTAGGAGGCCAGCGGCAGGCCGGTCTCGCGGCGGAAGCGGTCCTGGCCGACGTTGCGGCCGAGCTCCCGGCACAGGGCGTCGGTGCGGGTGTCCTGCCAGACGATGGCGTTGTGGACGGGCTCACCGGTGTTCTTGTCCCAGAGCAGCGTGGTCTCGCGCTGGTTGGTGATGCCGATGGCCTTGATGTCGTCGCGGGTGATGCCGGCCTTCGCGATGGCTCCCGCGACGACCTCCTCGACGTTGGTCCAGATCTCGGTGGCGTTGTGCTCGACCCAGCCCGGCTTCGGGAAGATCTGCTCGTGCTCCTTCTGGTCGACCGAGACGATACGGCCGTCCCGGTCGAAGACGATGCAGCGGCTGGAGGTGGTGCCCTGGTCGATGGCGGCGATGAAGGGGCCGGCGGTGTGTGCGTCGGTCACTGTGTGCTCCCGGGGTTCCGTGAGTGAGGCGGACTGTCTACGACTGGTCTACGACTTCTACGACTGCTTTGCTGTGCGACCGCTTCGGATGTGCTAGGCGAAAGCGATGTTGTAGATGCCCGCAGCTATCGCCCCGCCGACCAGCGGACCGACGATCGGGACCCAGGCGTAGCTCCAGTCGGAGCCGCCCTTGTTGGGCAGGGGCAGGAGGGCGTGCACGATACGCGGACCGAGGTCACGGGCCGGGTTGATCGCGTAGCCGGTCGGGCCACCGAGGGAGAGACCGATCGAGACGACCACGAGCGCGGTGATCAGGGCGCCCAGGGTGCCCAGGCCCTTGCCGTCGCCGTTGAGACCCTGCGTCAGGACGGCCAGCACCAGCACGATCGTGCCGATGACCTCCGTGGCGACGTTCTGCCAGGCGACCCGGACCTCGGGGCCGGTGGAGAAGATGCCCAGCACGGGGCCGGCGCCCTTCTCCTGCGCCTCGACGGCCTTGGCGGCCGTGGCCTGCGCGCCCGGAGCACCGACGATCTCCTTGTCGGTCAGGTGCGCGTGGAACTGGCCGTAGTAGGCGACCCAGACCAGTGCCGCGCCGATCATGGCGCCGAGCAGCTGACCGCCCCAGTAGATCGGGACGTCACTCCAGGAGATGCCGTCCTTCTTGAGCGCGAGCGCCAGCGTGACGGCCGGGTTGAGGTGGGCGCCGGAGAGCGGCGCCGAGGTGTAGACAGCCGTCAGAACGGCGAAACCCCACCCGAAGGTGATGGCGAGCCAGCCGGCGTTGCGGGCCTTGGAGGCCTTCAGCGTGACGGCGGCGCACACGCCACCGCCGAGCAGGATGAGTATGGCGGTACCGATGGTCTCGCCGATGAAGATGTCGGAGCTGGACACCCGCGACTCCTTTGTCCTTCGTCCAGGGGACCGAACCCCGGGTCCCTCCGGTGGTTCGAGCTGCCCTCGGGGGTGAGAGCGATGCCGGCCCTGGCGTTGTCACACTCTAGCGCGTATTGCCGGTAGGTGTTCGACAATGCCGACCGATGGACGGGAGTCTTGCTCCGGGGTTACATGCACGTCAAGGGTTCTGTAGTCGAAAACACGATCGTTATTCATAGCTGTGAGTCAACGATCTTGTTCTGGTGATTTGTGCCGTTGTGTCAGCGTACGACCGAGGGCCGGTACGTCACCGACGTACCGGCCCCCCTCTCGCGCTCCTCAGAACCGCCCGGCGCCCAGGTCCCGCGAGACCGCGCGGGCGCAGTCCCGCACCGCGGCGATCAGCTCCGGACGCAGTTCTCCCTCACGGCACAGCCGTTCCACGGCCCCGGTGATCCCGACCGCGCCCACCGGCATCCGGCGCCGGTCGTGGATGGGCGCGGCGATGGACGCGACGCCCTCCCAGGTCTCCTCGATGTCCGCCGCGTACCCACGCGCGCGCGTGACGTCGAGGAGCTGCTCGAACTCCTCCAGGTCGCACACGGTCCGCTCGGTGAACGGCTTGCGGTCGCTCTCCAGCGCCTCGCTGTGGGCGACCGGGTCGTACGCCGAGAGCACCTTGCCGAGCGCCGTGCAGTGCAGGGGCTGCATGGCCCCGATCTCCAGCACCTGCCGGCTGTCGTCGGGCCTGAAGACGTGGTGCACGATCAGTACGCCCTGCTGGTGCAGCACGCCCAGATGGACGCTCTCGCCGCTGGAGCGGGCCAGGTCGTCGGTCCACACCAGAGCCCGCGCGCGCAGCTCGTGCACGTCCAGGTAGGTGGTGCCCAGGCGCAGCAGCTCGGCGCCCAGCTGGTACCGCCCCGAGGCCTCGTCCTGCTCCACGAAGCCCTCGTGCTGGAGGGTGCGCAGGATGCCGTGCGCGGTGCCCTTGGCGAGGCCCAGGGACGAGGCGATGTCCGACAGGCCGAGCCTCCGCTCGCCGCCCGCGAGGAGCCGCAGCATCGAGGCCGCCCGTTCGAGCGACTGGATGTTCCGTGCCATCGCCGTCCTGCCTCCGTCCCCTTCGACAGCCGCGTGTTACGGCGTCGCTGCCACTGTTCGGCAATGTCGAACACTACCGGTCGATGCCGACCTCCCGCTAATGGTCGGTCGGGAACTGTTGCGTCACTGGTATCCCGCCGGTGACCTGCCCGCCATCCTCGTCCGCCCCGTGGACGTGCCGACCATCCTCGCGGTGACCCGGCTACCCTGGCGTGGTGCGCCCGGCGTGGGACGACTCGCGGGCGCCTGAAGCCGACAGCCGTCGCAACTGAGGGAGCCCTTTCATGGCCTCGTCGCCACTGACCCCTTCCGCCGACAGCCGGACCCGTGTGTCCGCGCTCCGCGAGGCGCTCGCCACCAGAGTGGTGGTCGCCGACGGAGCGATGGGCACCATGCTGCAGGCCCAGGACCCCACCCTCGAGGACTTCGAGAATCTCGAGGGTTGCAACGAGATCCTCAACGTGACACGCCCGGACATCGTCCGCTCCGTCCACGACGCGTACTTCGCGGTGGGCGTCGACTGCGTCGAGACCAACACCTTCGGCTCCAACCACACGGCCGCGTCGGAGTACGACATCGCCGACCGCGTGCACGAGCTGTCCGAGGCGGGTGCCCGGATCGCCCGTGAGGCGGCCGACGAGCACACCGCCCGCGACGGCCGGCAGCGCTGGGTCCTCGGCTCGGTCGGCCCCGGCACCAAGCTGCCCACCCTCGGCCACATCGACTACGCCACCATCCGCGACGGCTACCAGGCCAACGTCGAGGGACTGCTCGCCGGCGGCGCCGACGCCCTGATCGTCGAGACCACGCAGGACCTGCTCCAGACGAAGGCCTCCGTACTGGGCGCCCGCCGCGCGCTGGAGGCCACCGGCGCCGACGTGCCACTCGTGGTCTCGATGGCGTTCGAGACCACCGGCACCATGCTGCTCGGCTCCGAGATCGGCGCCGCGCTGACCGCGCTCGAGCCGCTCGGCATCGACATGATCGGCCTGAACTGCTCGACCGGCCCGGCCGAGATGAGCGAGCACCTGCGCTACCTCGCCCGGCACTCCCGCATCCCGCTGCTCTGTATGCCGAACGCGGGTCTGCCGATCCTCACGAAGGACGGCGCGCACTTCCCGCTCGACCCCGAGGGCCTGGCCGACGCCCAGGAGACCTTCGTCCGCGACTACGGCCTCTCCCTGATCGGCGGCTGCTGCGGCACCACCCCCGAGCACCTGCGCCAGGTCGTCGAGCGGGTCCGCGACCTCACGCCCGCCGAGCGCACCCCGCAGCCCGAGCCCGGCGCCGCCTCCCTCTACCAGACGGTCCCCTTCCGCCAGGACACCTCCTACCTGGCCATCGGCGAGCGGACCAACGCCAACGGCTCGAAGAAGTTCCGCGAGGCCATGCTGGAGGCCCGCTGGGACGACTGTGTGGAGATGGCCCGCGAGCAGATCCGCGAGGGCGCCCACATGCTCGACCTCTGCGTGGACTACGTGGGCCGCGACGGCGTCGCCGACATGAAGGAGCTCGCCGGCCGCTTCGCCACCGCCTCCACCCTGCCGATCGTCCTGGACTCCACCGAGGTCCCCGTCATCGAGGCCGGTCTGGAGAAGCTCGGCGGCCGCGCGGTCATCAACTCCGTCAACTACGAGGACGGCGACGGCCCCGAGTCCCGCTTCGCGAAGGTCACCAAGCTCGCCCAGGAGCACGGCGCCGCACTGATCGCGCTGACCATCGACGAGGAGGGCCAGGCCCGCACCCCCGAGAAGAAGGTCGAGATCGCCGAACGGCTCATCGCCGATCTGACCGGCAACTGGGGCATCCACGAGTCGGACATCCTCATCGACACCCTGACCTTCACCATCTGCACCGGTCAGGAGGAGTCCCGCAAGGACGGCGTCGCCACCATCGAGGCGATCCGCGAACTCAAGCGCCGCCACCCGAACGTCCAGACCACGCTGGGCCTGTCCAACATCTCGTTCGGCCTCAACCCCGCCGCGCGCGTCCTGCTCAACTCGGTCTTCCTCGACGAGTGCACCAAGGCGGGCCTGGACTCGGCGATCGTCCACGCGTCGAAGATCCTCCCGATCGCCCGCTTCAGCGAGGAAGAGGTGCAGACCGCCCTCGACCTCATCCACGACCGCCGCGCGGAGGGCTACGACCCTCTCCAGAAGCTGATGGCCCTGTTCGAGGGCGCCACCACCAAGTCCCTCAAGGCGGGCCGGGCCGAGGAACTGGCCGCCCTGCCGCTGGAGGAGCGCCTCAAGCGCCGCATCATCGACGGCGAGAAGAACGGCCTGGAGGCCGACCTCGACGAGGCCCTGACGGACCGCCCCGCCCTCGACATCGTCAACGACACCCTCCTGGACGGCATGAAGGTCGTCGGCGAGCTCTTCGGCTCCGGCCAGATGCAGCTGCCGTTCGTCCTCCAGTCCGCCGAGGTCATGAAGACCGCCGTCGCGTACCTCGAACCGCACATGGAGAAGGTCGAGGGCGACGAGGCCGGCAAGGGCACCATCGTGCTCGCCACCGTCCGCGGCGACGTCCACGACATCGGCAAGAACCTCGTCGACATCATCCTGTCCAACAACGGCTACAACGTGGTCAACCTCGGCATCAAGCAGCCGGTCTCCGCGATCCTGGACGCCGCCGCCGAGCACCGCGCCGACGTCATCGGCATGTCAGGGCTGCTGGTCAAGTCCACGGTGATCATGAAGGAGAACCTGGAGGAGCTCAACCAGCGCGGCCTGGCCGCCGACTTCCCGGTCATCCTCGGCGGAGCCGCGCTGACGAGGGCGTACGTCGAACAGGACCTGCACGAGATCTACGAGGGCGAAGTCCGCTACGCCCGCGACGCGTTCGAGGGACTGCGCCTCATGGACGCCCTCATCGGCGTCAAGCGGGGAGTGCCCGGCGCCAAGCTGCCCGAGCTCAAGCAGCGCCGGGTGCGCGCGAGCGCCATGAGCGTCGAGGAGGAGCGGCCCGAAGAGGGGCACGTCCGCTCCGACGTGGCCACCGACAACCCGGTGCCCACCCCGCCGTTCTGGGACACCCGGGTCATCAAGGGCATCCAGCTCAAGGAGTACGCCTCCTGGCTCGACGAGGGTGCCCTCTTCAAGGGCCAGTGGGGGCTCAAGCAGGCCCGCACCGGCGAGGGACCGACGTACGAGGAGCTGGTCGAGACCGACGGACGGCCCCGGCTGCGCGGCCTGCTGGACCGCCTCCAGACCGAGAACCTCCTCGAAGCCGCCGTCGTCTACGGCTACTTCCCGTGCGTGTCCAAGGACGACGACCTGATCATCCTGGACGAGGAGGGCAACGAGCGCACCCGCTTCTCCTTCCCGCGCCAGCGCCGCGGACGGCGGCTGTGCCTCGCCGACTTCTTCCGCCCCGAGGAGTCCGGCGAGACGGACGTGGTCGGCTTCCAGGTCGTCACCGTCGGCTCGCGGATCGGCGAGCAGACCGCCAAGCTCTTCGAGGCCAACGCCTACCGCGACTACCTCGAACTGCACGGCCTGTCCGTCCAGTTGGCCGAGGCGCTCGCCGAGTACTGGCACGCACGCGTGCGTTCGGAGCTGGGCTACGCGGGCGAGGACCCGAACGACATCGAGGACATGTTCGCCCTGAAGTACCGGGGCGCGCGCTTCTCCCTCGGCTACGGCGCCTGCCCGAACCTGGAGGACCGCGCCAAGATCGCCGACCTGCTCCAGCCGGAGCGCATCGGCGTCCACCTGAGCGAGGAGTTCCAGCTCCACCCCGAGCAGTCCACCGACGCGATCGTCATCCACCACCCGGAGGCGAAGTACTTCAACGCCCGGTGACACGCAGGGTGAGTCCTGACTCACCGAGCACACTGATCCGATAAGTCGTACACTGGTCGGTCCACCGCAGGCCGGTTCCCTTCGTGGGAACCGGCCTGCTCGTCCCCTCAGGAGGTACGTGGATGACCAGCACGGTCCCCGCGCCAGTGACCCGAACGGCAGACGGCTCCGCCCTCCAGGCCGTCCTCCTCGACATGGACGGCACCCTGGTGGACACCGAGGGCTTCTGGTGGGACGTCGAGGTCGAGGTCTTCGCCCGCCTCGGCCACACCCTCGACGACTCCTGGCGCCATGTCGTGGTCGGCGGCCCCATGACCCGCAGCGCCGGCTTCCTGATCGAGGCCACCGGCGCCGACATCACCCTTCCCGAGCTCACCGTCCTGCTCAACGACGGCTTCGAGGACCGCATCGGCCGCGCCCTGCCCCTGATGCCCGGCGCCACCCGGCTGCTGGCCGAACTCTCCGCGCACCGGGTCCCCACCGCCCTGGTCTCCGCCTCGCACCGGCGCATCATCGACCGGGTCCTCGACTCGCTCGGCCACCGCCACTTCGGCCTCACGGTCGCCGGCGACGAGGTGCCGCGCACCAAGCCGCACCCGGACCCGTATCTGTTCGCCGCCGCCGGACTCGGCGCGGACCCGGCCAGATGCGCGGTCGTCGAGGACACCGCGACGGGAGTCGCCGCCGCCGAGGCCGCAGGCTGCCAGGTCGTGGCGGTGCCCTCCGTGGCTCCCATCGCCCCGGCCCCCGGACGCACGGTCGTCGCTTCGCTCGAAGAGGTCGACCTGACATTTCTGCGCGGCCTGATCACCCTTCGATGACGGAAATGCCTCGGGTGTTCACCCAGCGTGCAGCGTGGATAGCGCGGTAATTCCCCAGGGACCTGTCGCTGGAATTCGAAGCGTGCCGGACGACCGAATTCCGGCCAGGCGGCACCCCCTGCGGCTGTGAGGTTCTTCACTTGGCGGACCCTCGACAGGCGGCCGAGGCTGTGCCGGACGCCCCGCCTCCGGGGGTGCGGACGTGCCCATGTGTCCCGATTGATGAAACCCTGCACCAATCCTTCCCCCGGCGGGCTTTCGGTGCGTCCACACCCGGTTTCACAGCGTGATGGAAGCCCAACTCCGGTGACTGTGAACCCTCCTGCTGGTGCGGACTAATCTCCTGGAGAGAACATCGCCCTAACCCCGTGATCCGCCGCGCCACCCCTGCATGCCGGATACACGGACTGAACAGCTGTGGAGAAACCCGAGCATGAACCGCAAGACTTTGGTGCTGCCGGCGGTCGTAGGTCTGCTCGCGCCGGTGCTCGCCGCCTGCGGCGGATCCAGCAGCGGCAGCGGCGGGGACGACGCCATCGCCGTAGGCACCACGGACCGGTTCACCGCCACGAAGGACGCTCCCGCGCCGCTGGACCCCGCCTACGCCTACGACGTCGGCACCTGGAACGTCCTGCGCCAGACCGTGCAGACCCTGATGATCCAGCCCAAGGGCGACGGCGAACCCGTGCCCGAGGCAGCCCAGTCCTGCGGCTTCAGCGACAGCGGCAACGAACGCTACGTCTGCACCCTGCGCGACGGCCTGAAATTCGCCAACGGCGACGCCATCACCGCGGCCGACGTGAAGTACTCCATCGACCGCGCCCGCGCCATCAAGGCCGACTCCGGCGTATTCGCCCTGTTGTCCACCATCGACACCGTCGAGACCAAGGGCGACCGCGAGGTCATCTTCCACCTCAAGACCGCCGACGCCACCTTCCCGTACAAGCTGTCGACCCCGGTCGCCGGCATCGTCAACCCCGACGACTACGCGAAGAACAAGCTCCGCGACGGGTTCGACGTCGACGGCTCCGGCCCCTACACGATGAAGGCCGACGTCAAGAACGACGAGCTCGAGGACGCCGTCTTCACCAAGAACCCCCACTACAAGGGGTCGTTGACGGTGAACAACGACAAGGTCGAACTGCGCTCCTACGCGGACGCCGACGCCATGGGCACCGCCATCGAAAAGGGCGACATCGACCTCATCACCCGCACCATGTCGCCCCAGCAGATCCAGAAGCTGTCGAACGAGTCCGGCGGCGACGTCGACCTCGTCGAGATGGCGGGCCTCGAGATCCGCTACCTCGCCTTCAACACCAAGGCCCCGGCCGTGAAGTCCCGTGCCGTGCGCCAGGCGATGGCCCAGCTCATCAACCGCAGCGAACTCGTCTCCAAGGTCTACGGCACCCAGGCCGAGCCGCTCTTCTCGCTGGTACCGGCCACCATCGTCGGCCACTCCAACTCCTTCTTCAACAAGTACGGCGACCCGAGCGTCACCAAGGCCAAGTCCCTGCTGACGCAGGCGGGCATCACCACACCGGTGAAGCTGACGCTCCACTACACGACCGACCACTACGGCTCGGGCACCAAGGAGGAGTTCGAGGACCTCCAGAAGCAGCTCGACGCCAGCGGGCTCTTCGAGGTCGGCATCAAGGGCGCCCCCTGGACCACCTTCCGCCCCGCGGAGCAGAAGGGCGAGTACGACGTCTACGGCATGGGCTGGTTCCCGGACTTCCCCGACGCCGACAACTACCTCGCCCCGTTCCTCGACAAGGACAACTTCCTCGGCTCGCCTTACGACAACGGCAAGATCCGCAACACCCTGATCCCGGACTCCCGCCGCGAGGCCGACCGTCTCGCCGCGTCCGGAAGCCTCACCGAGATCCAGGACATCGTCGCCAACGACGTCCCCGTGCTGCCGCTGTGGCAGGGCAAGCAGTACGTCGCCGCGCGCGACGACGTCACGGGCACCGCCTACGCGCTCAACTCCTCGGCGACGCTGCAGCTGTGGGAGCTCGGCAAGGGCGTGAGCGGCTGACCGGCCGCCCCCTCCCTCGCCCCGGCCCCGGGCGGACGGCCCCGGGATTCCACAAGAATCGACGACAAGGCACCCGCGCGTGAACAAGCGAATCCAGTGGTCGGTCCTGCCCGTAGTGGCAGGGCTGGCGTCCGGCCTGCTGACCGGCTGCGGCACGGAGTCCGGGGGGTCCGGCTCCGCAGGCTCCTCCGTGGTCATGGGCATGTCCGACGATGTCCTCGCCACCGATCCGGCCTCCGGCTACGACCCCGGCTCCTGGCTGCTGTTCAACAACGTTTTCCAGTCGCTGCTCAGCTTCCCCAAGGGCGGCACGGAACCGGAACCGGACGCCGCCCAGAGCTGCGAGTTCACGGACACCAGGACCCAGGTGTACCAGTGCACCCTCAAGGCCGGCCTCCAGTTCAGCAACGGTGATCCGCTCACCTCCGAGGACGTCAAGTTCTCCTTCGACCGGATGCTGAAGATCAACGACGACGCGGGTCCCGCGATCATGTTCCCGATGCTCGACAAGGTCGAGACACCGGACGCGAAGACCGTCGTCTTCCGGCTGAACACCCCCGACGCCACCTTCCCGAGCAAGATCGCCTCGGGCGCCGGCTCCATCGTCGACCACACCCAGTACGACGCCGACGGACTCCGCAAGGACGGCAAGGCGATCGGCTCCGGCCCCTACCAGCTCGACTCGTTCGACGACGACCAGGCCGTGTTCTCCGTCAACGAGAACTACAAGGGCACCGCCGAGCCCCAGAACTCCGGCGTCACGCTGAAGTTCTTCCACGGCGACCAGGCCGCGCTCAAGACCGCCCTGACCGACAAGAAGGTCGACCTCGCCTACCGCGGTCTGAGCGCCGGCGACATCACCGACATCGAGAACGCCTCGCCCGACTCCGGCGTCGAGGTCGTCGAGGGCACCAGCGCCGAAGTCCAGCACCTCGTCTTCAACATGGCCGACCCGGTCACCGGCCGGATCGGCGTCCGCAAGGCGATCGCCTACCTGCTCGACCGCGAAGCCCTCATCCACGACGTCTACCAGGGCACCGCGACCCCGCTCTACTCGATCATCCCGGCCGGTATCGCGGGCCACAACACGGCCTTCTTCGACACCTACGGCGACCAGCCCTCCAAGTCCAAGGCCGCGGCCGCCCTCGCCGACGACGGCATCACCGGCAAGGTGAAGCTGACCCTGTGGTCGACCCCGTCCCGCTACGGCCCGGCCACCGACCAGGAACTCAAGACGATCGCCCGGCAGCTCAACGCCAGCGGGCTGTTCGACGCCGACGTGAAGTCCGTGGCCTTCGACCAGTACGAGAAGGACATCGCGGCCGGCAAGTACGGCGTGTACGTCAAGGGCTGGGTGCCCGACTACCCGGACGCCGACAACTTCACGGCCCCCTTCTTCGGCAAGGGCAACGTGCTGGACAACCACTACAGCAACAACAAGATCACCGGCTCGCTCATCCCGCAGACCGCCGCCCAGCCGGACCGCTCCGCGACGGACGAGAACTTCGGCATGCTCCAGGACCTCGTCGCCGAGGACGTCCCCGTCCTGCCGGTCTGGCAGGCCAAGCAGTACGCCGTCGTCCGCGACGACGTCTACGGCCTGGAGTACTGCCTCGACGCGTCCACGGTGTTCCGCTTCTGGGAGCTCAGCAAGGGCTGATCCGGCGGCCGCATACACGAAGAGGGCGCCCCCGGTCAGGTGGGGGACGCCCTCTTCGCCTTCGTACCGCCGATGCTCCCGCTACTGCGCGCCGGGACGCACCAGACCGCTCTCGTACGCGTACACCGCGGCCTGCACCCGGTCCCGCAGCCCCAGCTTGGTCAGCACATGACCGACATGCGTCTTCACCGTGGTCTCGCTGACGAACAGATCCGCCGCGATCTCCGCGTTCGACAGGCCGCGCGCCACCAGCTTCAGCACCTCGACCTCGCGGTCGGTCAGCGTGTGCAGCGTGTCCGGCACCGGCTCGTCACCGGACGGCAGATGCGTGGCGTACTTGTCGAGCAGCCGGCGCGTGATGCTCGGCGCGAGCATCGCCTCACCCCCGGCCACCACCCGGATCGCCTGCACGAGCTCATTGGCCGGAGCGTCCTTGAGCAGGAACCCGCTGGCCCCCGCCCGCAGCGCCTCCACCACGTACTCGTCGAGGTCGAAGGTGGTCAGCACCAGCACCTTGGCCGGGCCGTCCCGCCCGGGACCGGTGATCTGCCGGGTCGCCTCGACACCGTCCATCCGCGGCATACGGATGTCCATCAGGACCACGTCGGGCTGCAACGCCCGCACCTGGTCGAGAGCCTGAAGGCCGTCTCCGGCCTCGCCCACGACCGCGAGATCCTGCTCGGCCTCCAGAATCATCCGGAACCCGGTACGCAGCAGGGGCTGGTCGTCGACCAGTAGGACGCGGATGGCCACGTAAGTCTCCTTCGCTAGTCCGGCCCCATTCTGCCCTGCTCGCCGGTCGCGGACTTCACCGGCAGTGGGTAGGGCGGGGGAGTGCCGCCGAACTCCGGGCAGTGCTCCCGGTGATCGCACCAGCCGCACAGCTTGGTCGGACGCGGTCGCCAGTCACCCGTCTCCGTGGCCTGCCGGATCGCCTCCCACAGCGCCAGCAGCTTGCGCTCGACACGCTCCAGGTCGGCGAGGACCGGATCGTACGTCAGGACGTCACCGCTGCCGAGATAGACCAGCTGGAGCCGGCGCGGGATCACGTTCTTCAGCCGCCACACCACCAGGGCGTAGAACTTCATCTGGAACAGCGCGCCCTCGGCGTACTCGGGCCGGGGCGCCTTGCCGGTCTTGTAGTCGACGATCCGCACCTCGCCGGTCGGCGCCACGTCGACCCGGTCGATGATCCCGCGCAGCCGCAGCCCCGAGTCCAGCTCCGCCTCGACGAACAACTCCCGCTCGGCGGGCTCCAGGCGCGTCGGATCCTCCAGCGTGAACCACCGCTCGACCAGCCGCTCCGCCTCACCGAGCCACACCGCCAGCCGCTCGCCCTCCGGGTCGTCCGCGAACAGCTCCACCACCTCCGGGCGGCTCTCCCGGAGCCGGTCCCACTGACCGGGGATCAGCGACTTGGCCGCGGGCGCGGTCCGCTCTCCGGCCGGGGCGTCGAAGAGCCGCTCCAGCACCGAGTGCACGAGGGTTCCCCGGGTCGCCGCCGCGCTCGGCTTCTCCGGCAGCCGGTCGATCACCCGGAACCGGTACAGCAGCGGACACTGCATGAAGTCATTGGCACGAGAAGGAGACAGGGAGGCGGGCGCGGCATGCGTCCTCCCGACAGCGGGGGACCCCTCACCGGCGTCCGGTACACCTCCTACGACCGGTACCGCCCCCGCCGCCACCGCCGGCGGCGTGCCCGCGGGGCCGACTGCACCCGGCACCTCGCCCGCCCCAGACCGGGCCGCGCCCGCGGACCGCGGGTCATCGACGGCCGCGACCCCGTCCTGCCGACCGGCCGCGACCGTCGTCGGTGTGGTCCCGGCGTCCGCCGTGTCCGGCGCCTGAGCCGTCGCGGACTGGGCCGCGTCCGCCGCCTGCGGGTCGTCGACGGGCGTGTCTGTGACCGTCGTCGGAGTGGTCTGGGGGTGGGCCGTGCCGGGTGTCTCGACCGTCCCGGACAGGGTCGCGTCCGCCGCCCGCGGGTGATCGGAGGGGCCCTGATCACCCTGCTGACCGACCGTGACCGTCGTCGGCGTGGTCCCGGCTTCGGCCGAGTCTGGCGCCTCAACCGTCGCGGGCCGGGCCGCGTCCGCCGCCCGCGGGTGATCGGAGGGGCCCTGGCCACCCTGCCGACCGGCCGCGACCGTCGTCGGTGTGGTCCCGGCGTCCGCCGTGTCCGGCGCCTGAGCCGTCGCGGACTGGGCCGCGTCCGCCGCCTGCGGGTCGTCGACGGGCGTGTCTGTGACCGTCGTCGGAGTGGTCTGGGGGTGGGCCGTGCCGGGTGTCTCGACCGTCCCGGACAGGGCCGCGTCCGCCGCCCGCGGGTGATCGGAGGGGCCCTGGCCACCCCGCTGACCGGCCGTGACCGTCGTCGGCGTGATCCCGGCGTCGGCCGTGTGCGGCGCCTGAGCCGTCGCGGACTGGGCCGCGTCCGCCGCCCGCGGGTCATCGACGGGAGTGTCTGTGACCGTCGTCGGAGTGGTCTGGGGGTCGGCCGTGTCGGGTGCGTCGACCGTTCCGGGCCGGGCCGCGTCCGCCGCCCGCGGGGCATCGGAGGCGCCCTGGCCACCCTGCTGACCGGCCGCGACCGTCGTCGCCGCGGTCCCAGGGGCGGCCGTGTCCGGTTCCTCTACCGTCGCGGGCTGCGTCGCGCCCGTCGCCTGCGGGTCATCGGCGGCCGGATCCCCGCCATCCGGGCCAGCCTCGACCGCCGTCGGCGCGACCCCGGCCCCGGCCGGGTCCGGTGCCTCGACCGTCCCGGGCCGTACCACGACCGACGGGTCGTCGGCGGCGGCCTCGGCCACGCCCTCCGTGCTCGTCTCCATGACCACAGACCATACGGCCCGCCACTGACAGTGACCCACCTCGCAGGCCGTGACCGCCGTGACCCTGAGGAAACACGGGGGGTGCCGGGGCGGAACGCAGCGCGACCGCCGCATACCATCGACCCGAGACCTACCGCACGGCAGGCGCGGAAGACGCTTCGAACGAGGGGACATCGTGGACGAGAGCGGCGGGAGCGGGCAGCCGCGGTCCGGCACGGACCGGCCGGCCAAGCCCCACGCAGGGCCCACGGCCCAGACCACCGACCCCACGGCCCCCGAACCGCACGACAACGGGACGCCGGCGGCCGCCCCGACCGCCGACGACACCGCCGCACGGCAACCGGCCGCTGATCACGACGCCGCCCAGGACCCGCCGACGTCCGACACCCCCGGTACCACCGGCACCCCCGCACCCGACGACGATCCGGCCCCCGGGAGCCGGACCGGTACAGGGGACGCGAAGGACCCCGACGCGGCCCCCCGGCCCCCCGCCGACCCGCACGAACCCGAAGCGCCCCACGCCCCCCACACCACCGACGACCACCGCACCCTCGCCCACTCCACCGGCCCCAGGAACCCCCCGCCCCAGTCCCCCCAGCCGCGCGGCGGACTGCTGATGGGCCGCCCCTTCGGCGTGCCGGTGTACGTCGCCCCCAGCTGGTTCCTCGTCGCCGCGCTCATCACCTGGGTCTTCGGCGGCCAACTCGACCGCGTGCTGCCCGAACTCGGTGCCGCCCGCTACCTCGTCTCCCTCTTCTTCGCGGTCGCCTTCTACGCCTCCGTCCTCATCCACGAACTCGCCCACACCGTCGCGGCACTGCGCTTCAAACTCCCCGTCCGCCGCATCCAGCTCCAGTTCTTCGGCGGCGTCTCCGAGATCGAGAAGGAAGCCGAGACCCCCGGCCGGGAGTTCGTCCTGGCCTTCGTCGGCCCGCTGCTCTCCCTGATCCTCGCCGGCCTCTTCTACCTCGCCATGCAGCCCGTCGAACCCGGCACGGTCCCCGGCGTCCTCCTCGCCGGCCTGATGGTCTCCAACCTCATCGTGGCCGCCTTCAACCTCCTGCCCGGCCTCCCCCTCGACGGCGGCCGCATGCTCCGCGCGGTCGTCTGGAAGATCACCGGCAAGCCCATGAGCGGCACCATCGCCGCCGCCTGGGTGGGCCGCGCCCTCGCCGTCTGCGTCCTCATCGGCCTCCCGCTGCTCACCCAGTCCGGCGCCCTCGGCTCCTCCGCCGAGGACAACGTCGGCATGGACACCGTGATGGACGCCCTGCTCGCCGCCATCCTCGCCGCGATCATCTGGACCGGCGCCGGCAACAGCCTGCGCATGGCCCGCCTGCGTGAACACCTCCCGGAACTGCGCGCCCGCACCCTGACCCGCCGCGCGGTCCCCGTCGAGACCGACACCCCCCTCTCCGAGGCCCTGCGCCGAGCCAACGACGCCGGCGCCCGCGCCCTGGTCGTCGTCGACGCCGAAGGCACCCCGCTCTCCCTCGTCCGCGAGGCCGCCATCGTCGGCGTACCGGAACACCGCCGCCCCTGGGTCGCCGTCAGCGGCCTCGCCCAGGACCTCACCGACGGCATGCGCGTCTCCGCCGAACTCGCCGGCGAGGACCTGCTGGACACCCTCCGCGCGACCCCCGCCACCGAATACCTCGTCGTCGAGGAGACCGGCGAGATCTACGGCGTCCTCTCCGCGGCAGACGTGGAACGCGCCTTCGTGAAGGCCATGGCCAGACCGTCCTAGTGGTCGGCGGCCCCTCCGCGGACCGGTAGGCTGTTCACATGTCCGAACCGACCGGTGCCGCCCGCAGGCGCGGGCCCTTCAAGGTCGGGGACCAGGTTCAGCTGACCGACCCCAAGGGCCGCCACTACACGTTCACGCTCGAAGAGGGAAAGAACTTCCACACCCACAAGGGTTCCTTCCCGCACGACGAGCTGATCGGCGCACCCGAGGGCAGCGTTGTCCGCACCACCGGTAACGTCGCCTACCTCGCGCTGCGCCCCCTGCTCCCCGACTACGTCCTGTCCATGCCCCGCGGCGCCGCCGTGGTCTACCCCAAGGACGCGGGGCAGATCCTCGCCTTCGCCGACATCTTCCCCGGCGCCCGCGTCGTGGAGGCCGGCGTCGGCTCCGGCTCGCTCAGCAGCTTCCTGCTGCGCGCCATCGGCGACCAGGGCATGCTGCACAGCTACGAGCGCCGCGAGGACTTCGCCGAGATCGCCCAGCAGAACGTGGAGCGCTACTTCGGCGGCCCCCACCCCGCCTGGCAGCTCACCGTCGGCGACCTCCAGGACAACCTGTCCGACGCCGACGTCGACCGCGTCATCCTCGACATGCTGGCCCCCTGGGAATGCCTGGAGGCCGTCTCCAAGGCCCTCGTCCCCGGCGGCATCCTGTGCTGCTACGTCGCCACCACCACCCAGCTCGCGCGGACCGTGGAGTCCATCCGCGAGATCGGCTCCTTCAACGAGCCGACCTCCTGGGAGTCGATGATCCGCAACTGGCACGTGGAGGGCCTGGCGGTCCGCCCCGACCACCGCATGATCGGCCACACCGGCTTCCTCCTCACCGCCCGCCGCCTCGCCGACGGCGTCGAGCCCCCCATGCGCCGCCGCCGCCCCGCCAAGGGCGCCTACGGCGAGGACTACACCGGCCCCAACGCCGACGGAGGCGCCGGCCGCTGAGAGGCCCCGCGCCGCAGACAACGTACAGGCGTCGGGGTGGAGTTCCCGCAGACCAGGGGAACTCCACCCCGACGCCTTCTTGTTGAGACCGCGACAGCGCCCACCGCACGGGCAACCAGCACAAGTACCCACCCCGCCGTTTCCCCCACCTGTGACGTGTGGCACGATGCTGGCCACCCCCCCACCGGCACGCCCTCACAGGAGACGCTCCTAGTGCAGCAATCCGCCGTCCCGGAACTGGCACACACGCACACCCGCCCGATCCACTGGCTCGCCACCGCCACCGCAGTGGCGGGCGTCGTGGCCCTCTCCTCGGTCCTGCAGCCCGACCCCGCGACGGCCGCCCAGGCAGCCGGCCCCGAAGCCAGACCCGCCCCGGCGGTCACTACGGCACCCGACCCCGCGCACGTCCACTTCCCGATCGACTGCGGCCCGGTCAAGGCGAAAATACAGAAGCGGGTCTCCGGAGACCTCGACGGCGACGGACGGCCGGAAACAGTCGTCGTGGTGCACTGCGACGCCCCCATGGGCACCCCGCCCGACGCCGTCTACGTCATCACACCCGCGAAGGCCACCGGCGAACCCCGGGTCGTCGCCACCCTGCTGAGCCCGAAGACCCGCAACACCGTCACCGACTTCACGCTGAGCGACGGCGCCGTCCTCGCGACCCTGCTCGGCTACTCCACGTCCGACGTACCCAGTTGCTGTCCGGACGTGAAGGACGAGGCGAAGTGGCAGTGGAAGGACGGCGCGTTCGTCCGCTCGACCCCCGCGGGCACGCACACCGTCTGACCGAAGCGATCACATCTGTGAGAAATCAGACAGCAGTCGCACCGGGTGGCCGCCCGATCACTCCGCGTCCGGACCGTAGATCTCGACGCTGTCCGAAACTCGACGTACGTGGATGCACTCGCCCGGACACTCCTTCACGGAGTCGACCACATCGGTGAGAAGGGGCAGCGGTACGGGCGTTGTGGCGCCCCTGTCCTGCAGAAGCTCGTCGTCCGAGCTCTTCACATAGGCCAGACCGTCGATGTCCAGCTCGAACACCTCCGGCGCGTACTGGGCACAGATGCCGTCACCGGTACAGAGGTCCTGATCGATCCAGACCTCCAGGGTCTCGCCGCCGGCCCCGACCTCCTGCTGCACTCTCATCTCTCCTGCCGTTTATGACCCGAGCCGAACGGGAATCCGGCCAGCTCTGACGGGTGTTGAACACTTCGACCCTACCTTCGGCAGCTTTCCAATCTTGTTCGGTGGGTATTCCCCTGGCGTGAGGGAGAGCGCAAGGGTGAAGATCGGACACACCTCGACAGTCTTTGTGATCTAGGGGTTTCAATCGACACCCACCCAGGTAGGGTCTGGAAGCGTCCAGCTCCCCTTGGAGGAGGTGAGGACCGTGGCAGCCCACGACGACGACATGAACCGCGGCATCCGCCCGGGACGAGGGTCCGACGACCCGTCCGGGCAGATTGCCTACCTTGAGCAGGAGATCGCCGTCCTGCGACGCAAGCTCGCCGACTCTCCGCGACACACGAGGATTCTCGAAGAGCGGATCGTCGAGCTGCAGACCAACCTGGCCGGCGTGTCCGCCCAGAACGAGCGACTCGCCAACACGCTCCGTGAGGCCCGCGACCAGATCGTGGCCCTCAAGGAGGAGGTCGACCGGCTCGCACAGCCCCCGGCCGGCTTCGGCGTCTTCCTCGAAGCGAACGAGGACGGCACCGCAGACATCTTCACCGGCGGCCGCAAACTGCGGGTGAACGTCAGCCCCAGCGTCGAACTCGAAGAGCTCCGGCGCGGCCAGGAAGTGATGCTCAACGAAGCTCTCAACGTGGTCGAGGCCATGGAGTACGAGAGCGTCGGCGACATCGTCACCCTCAAGGAGATCCTCGAGGACGGCGAGCGCGCCCTCGTGCAGGGGCACACCGACGAGGAACGGGTGGTGCGGCTCGCCGAGCCGCTGCTGGACGTCACCATCCGCCCCGGCGACGCCCTGCTCCTCGAACCCCGCTCCGGGTACGTCTACGAGGTCGTCCCCAAGAGCGAGGTCGAGGAACTCGTCCTCGAAGAGGTCCCCGACATCGGCTACGAGCAGATCGGCGGACTCGGCGGCCAGATCGAGGCCATCCGGGACGCCGTGGAGCTCCCGTACCTGTACCCGGACCTGTTCAAAGAGCACGAACTGCGACCCCCCAAGGGCGTCCTGCTCTACGGGCCCCCCGGATGCGGCAAGACGCTCATCGCCAAGGCCGTCGCCAACTCGCTGGCCAAGAAGGTCGCCGAAGTCACCGGCCAGGCCACCGGCAAGAGCTTCTTCCTCAACATCAAGGGCCCCGAACTCCTCAACAAGTACGTCGGCGAGACCGAGCGGCAGATCCGCCTCGTCTTCCAGCGTGCCCGTGAGAAGGCCAGCGAGGGCACCCCCGTCATCGTCTTCTTCGACGAGATGGAATCCCTCTTCCGCACCCGCGGCTCCGGTGTCAGCTCGGACGTGGAGAACACCATCGTCCCGCAGCTGCTCGCCGAGATCGACGGCGTCGAAGGCCTGCAGAACGTGGTCGTGATCGGTGCCTCCAACCGCGAGGACATGATCGACCCTGCCATCCTGCGCCCCGGCCGACTCGACGTGAAGATCAAGATCGAGCGTCCCGACGCCGAAGCCGCCAAGGACATCTTCGCCAAGTACCTCACCGAGCGCCTCCCGCTGCACTCCGACGACGTCGGCGAGCACGGCGGCAGCAAGGCCACCACCGTCCAGAGCATGATCCAGACGGCCGTGGAACACATGTACGCCGAATCCGAGGAAAACCGCTTCCTGGAAGTCACCTACGCCAACGGCGACAAGGAAGTCCTCTACTTCAAGGACTTCAACTCCGGCGCCATGATCGAGAACATCGTGGGCCGCGCCAAGAAGATGGCGATCAAGGACTTCCTCGACCACAACGCCAAGGGCCTCCGCGTCTCCCACCTCCTCCAGGCCTGCGTGGACGAGTTCAAGGAGAACGAAGACCTCCCCAACACCACCAACCCGGACGACTGGGCCCGCATCTCCGGCAAGAAGGGCGAACGGATCGTCTACATCCGCACCCTCATCACCGGAAAGCAGGGCGCCGACACCGGACGCTCCATCGACACGGTGGCGAACACCGGTCAGTACCTGTAAAGACAGGGCGGCTGCGGGTGCCCTCACCGGGGTACCCGCAGCCGACTGTTTTTCAGGCAACCAACCGGATCAAAGGCGAGCAAGGCAATGACGCAAATGATCTCCCCACCAGCGCAGAGCCGTTCTAGGCTCTTCGGTACCGCCGAGTCGCGCAGTGCGGGGACGGGCACCGCACACGCACCGGAGCGCCAGCGGTACTTGAGCGCCGCCCCCGACCGAGGGCGCCGCCGGGCAAGGAGGGCCGCATGACCGTACGGCGAGTAATGGGCATCGAGACGGAGTACGGGATCTCCGTCCCCGGCCACCCCAACGCCAATGCCATGCTCACCTCATCCCAGATCGTCAACGCCTACGCGGCGGCGATGCACCGGGCCCGCCGGGCCCGCTGGGACTTCGAGGAGGAGAATCCGCTGCGGGACGCGCGGGGCTTCGACCTCGCCCGCGAAGCCGCCGACTCCAGCCAGCTCACCGACGAGGACATCGGCCTCGCCAACGTCATCCTCACCAACGGCGCACGGCTCTACGTCGACCACGCACACCCCGAATACAGCGCCCCCGAGGTCACCAACCCTCGCGACGCCGTCCTCTGGGACAAGGCCGGCGAACGCATCATGGCCGAAGCCGCCGAACGCGCCGCCCAGCTCCCCGGCGCCCAGCCCATCCACCTCTACAAGAACAACACCGACAACAAGGGCGCCTCCTACGGCACACACGAGAACTACCTGATGAAGCGGGAAACCCCCTTCTCGGACATCGTGCGCCACCTCACGCCCTTCTTCGTCTCCCGCCAGGTCTTCGCAGGCGCAGGCCGCGTCGGCATCGGCCAGGACGGCCACGAACACGGCTTCCAGCTCAGCCAGCGCGCCGACTACTTCGAGGTCGAGGTGGGCCTCGAGACCACCCTCAAGCGCCCCATCATCAACACCCGCGACGAACCCCACGCCGACGCCGAGAAATACCGCCGCCTCCACGTGATCATCGGCGACGCCAACCTCTCGGAGATCTCGACCTACCTGAAGCTGGGCACCACAGCCCTCGTCCTCTCGATGATCGAGGACGGCTTCATCGCGGTCGACCTGGCCGTGGACCAGCCCGTCCGCACCCTCCACCAGGTCTCCCACGATCCCACCCTCCAGCGCCTGGTCACCCTCCGCAGCGGCCGCACACTCACCGCGGTCCAGCTCCAGATGGAGTACTACGAGCTCTCCCGCAAGTACGTCGAGGAACGCTTCGGCGCCGACGCGGACGACCAGACCAAGGACGTCCTCGCCCGCTGGGAGGACACGCTCAACCGCCTGGAGAACGACCCCATGAGCCTCGCCGGCGAGCTCGACTGGGTCGCCAAGCGGGAACTCATGGAGGGCTACCGGCGCCGCGACGGCCTCGACTGGGACGCGGCCAAGCTGCACCTCCTGGACCTCCAGTACGCCGACGTGCGGGCCGACAAGGGCCTGTACAACCGTCTCGCGGCCCGCGGCCGCATCAAGCGCCTCCTCGACGAGAACGAGGTCGAGCGGGCCCGCACCAAGCCCCCGGAGGACACCCGCGCGTACTTCCGCGGCCGCTGCCTGGAGCAGTACGCCGACGACGTCGCCGCGGCCTCCTGGGACTCGGTGATCTTCGACCTCCCGGGCCGGGACTCGCTCCAGCGGGTCCCAACCCTCGAACCGCTTCGCGGAACGCGAAATCACGTCAAGGAGCTCCTGGACCGCTGCCGCACGGCAGAAGACCTGGTCAGGGTGCTGTCGGGCAACTGAACCGATACCCGGGCCGGGTCTGCCCGCAGGGTGGAAAACCCGGCCAGAGGGAATCATCGAGATGGCCCCCGTACGTTGTAGGAACTGCGGGGCCGATGTCAGACCCTGCTTGTAGGGTCTGATCAAGAACGGCGAACCGAGCGGGGTGAGGGGTTATGGCGACCAAAGACACCGGCGGCGGACAGCAGAAGGCCACACGCAACACCGAGGAGGTCGAGGAGCAGACTGCGGAAGCGCAGGGTTCCGAGGACCTCAAGGAGCGCCAGGAGAAGCTGAGCGACGACGTCGACTCGGTCCTGGACGAGATTGATGACGTCCTCGAAGAGAACGCCGAGGACTTCGTTCGAAGTTTCGTTCAGAAGGGTGGCCAGTAGCCTTCGAATCGAAGGTGACGGGGGCTTCAAGGTTGGCAGGCGAAGAGAGTGTGAAGCGTTGCTCGCGGTGCCGGGAAGCGAAGCCGCGAGCAGCCTTCGCCAGCAACAAGTCCGCTCGTGATGGTCTGCAGGCTTACTGCCGGGAGTGCTGGTCTGTTTATCACCAGGCTCGGCAACTGGCCAAAGGGAAGAACATCCGGCCCAGGGTGAAGACGCCTGAAGGGCACAAGCTTTGTCGTGGCTGCGGAGAGATCAAGCCGCACAACGAATGGCATCGCAACGCGACAGCGTCGGACGGCCTTGCCACGTGCTGTAAGACGTGCAAGGCCGCACGAGGCAGGCAGGGGCATCTCAAGCGCCACTACGGCCTCACCGAAGCCGAGCGTGACGAGATGGTCGCCTCTCAGATGGGGCTCTGCGTGATCTGTCTGAAGGCTCCGGCCGTGCATGTGGATCATTGCCACAAGACGGGTAGGGTCCGAGGCGTACTGTGCTTCAACTGCAATTCGGCCATCGGCAAGTTGGGAGACGATCCCGACGCCGTCCGTCGGGCCGCCGCTTACCTGGAAGGAATCGCGTGGAAGCCAACACTCGTAGCACCGGGCGTCTACCAGCTGCCTTCCTGACGCCTGGGTCGTCGTCCTTCATGGACTTCCTGTCCGAGCATCAGCCGGAGATGCTGCCGGGGAACCGGCAACTTCCGCCCACGCAGGGCGTGATCGAGGCGCCGCACGGGACGACCATCGTGGCCGTCACCTTCCCGGGCGGCGTCGTGCTCGCCGGTGACCGTCGGGCCACGATGGGCAACGTCATCGCGCAGCGGGACATCGAGAAGGTGTTCCCGGCCGACGAGTACTCGGCCGTCGGGATCGCCGGCACCGCGGGTCTCGCCGTGGAGATGGTGAAGCTGTTCCAGTTGGAGCTGGAGCACTTCGAGAAGGTCGAGGGCGCCCAGCTGTCGCTGGAGGGCAAGGCGAACCGGCTGTCCACCATGATCCGTTCCAACCTGGGCATGGCGATGCAGGGGCTGGCCGTGGTGCCGCTGTTCGCGGGGTACGACGTGGACCGGGAGCGGGGGCGGATCTTCTCCTACGACGTCACCGGCGGCCGTTCCGAGGAGCACAACTTCGCTGCCACCGGCTCGGGCTCGATCTTCGCGCGCGGTGCCATGAAGAAGCTCTTCCGCAACGACCTGACCGAGGAGGAGGCCACCACCCTCGTGGTGCAGGCCCTGTACGACGCGGCTGACGACGACTCGGCGACCGGTGGTCCCGATGTCGCGCGCCGGATCTACCCGATCGTCACCGTGATCACCGAGGACGGCTTCCGTCGGCTCACCGACGACGAGTCCTCCGAGATCGCCCGTTCGATTCTCGAGCGGCGCCTTGAGCAGCCCGACGGCCCGCGGGCCGCGCTGCTGTAGGCGCCACCGTCTTGTTCAAGGTGATCGCAGTGACTTCCACAGAAAGGGACGGATAACCGGTGTCGACGCCGTTCTATGTCTCCCCCCAGCAGGCGATGGCCGACCGGGCGGAGTATGCCCGCAAGGGCATCGCCCGTGGTCGCAGCCTGGTCGTGCTGCAGTATGCCGACGGCATCGTGTTCGTCGGCGAGAATCCGTCCCGCGCGCTGCACAAGTTCAGCGAGATCTACGACCGGATCGGCTTCGCGGCCGCCGGCAAGTACAACGAGTACGAGAACCTGCGGATCGGTGGCGTGCGGTACGCCGATCTTCGTGGTTACACCTATGACCGTGACGATGTGACCGCTCGTGGTCTCGCCAACGTCTATGCCCAGACGCTGGGCACGATCTTCTCCTCGGCCGGTGAGAAGCCGTACGAGGTGGAGCTGGTCGTGGCGGAGGTCGGTGAGACGCCGGAGGGGGACCAGATCTACCGGCTGCCGCACGACGGTTCGATTGTGGACGAGCACGGCTCGGTGGCGGTGGGTGGCAACGCCGAGACGATCAGCAGCTATCTGGATCAGCGTCATCAGGACGGTATGAGCCTGGCGGAGGCGCTGAAGCTCGCCGTGCAGGCGTTGTCCCGGGACACGAACGGCAGTGAGCGGGAGATCCCCGCGGAGCGGCTGGAGGTCGCGGTGCTGGACCGCACGCGTCCGCAGAAGCGCAAGTTCAAGCGGATCGTGGGGCGTCAGCTGGGTCGGTTGCTGGAGGCCGGCGGTGCGTCCACCGAGGCGGAGAGTGCGGACGAGGCGGAAGGCTCCGAGGAGGAGTAGTCCGTCCTGCCAGACCCTCACCCTTTCTGTGCCCCGGCCGATCACCAGGCCGGGGCACAGGGCGTTCAGGAGTCGCTCGGTGGGGCTGTGGAGCCTCGTACGACCAACTCGACGGGAATGTCGCCGGCCTGTGGTGTTCGGCCCTCCAGGACGGCCAGGAGGGCTTGCATGCCGCGTTCGCCGAAGAGCTCGGCGTCCAGTCGTACGGTCGTGAGCTCGGGGTCGATGGCGGTGGCGAGGGCGAGGTCGTCCAGGCCGGTGACGGAGATGTCGTCGGGGACGCGCAGCCCGAGTCGTCGTACGGCCTTGTAGGCGCCGGCGGCGAGTTTGTCGTCGTCGCAGACGAGGGCGGTGGGCCGGGGGCCGGGGGCGGCGAGGGCGGCCTCGGCGGCGGTCAGGGCGCCGTCGATCGAGATGGGCGCGCGGACGGTGCGGACGGTGGTGCCGGGCACGGTGTCGAGCTGTGCCGCCAGTTCACGCGCGCGGACCTCGAAGGTCCAGGACGGGATGTCGGCGGCGAGGTGCAGGAAGCGGCGGTGGCCGAGGTCCAGGAGGTAGGTGGCGACCTGGCGGACGCCGTCGGCGATGTCGAGGTTGACGGTGGCTGCGCCGAGGCTGCCCGAGGGGTCGCTGTCGAGCATGACGAGGGGGAGCTGGTCGCCGCGGATGGCGGTGAGGGCGTCGGCGGCCATGGAGGAGGCGATGACGCCGTCCAGGGCGGCCTGGGCGGAGGCGAAGGGGTCGCGGGCGGGGCCGATGCCTTCGGGGGAGGGGTACAGGACGACGCCGAAGCCGTGGTCGGCGGCCACGCGGGCGGCGCCGGTGTAGACGCCGGCGAAGAACTCGGTGGTGAGGGCGGGGACGACGAGGAGGACGGTGCGGGTGTGGCCGAGGCGGAGGTTGCGGGCGGCGAGGTTGGGCCGGTAGCCGAGGTCGCGGGCGGCTTCCCGGACTCGTTCGGCGGTGGTCTCGGAGACGCGGCCGCGCCATTTGTCGCCGAGGACGAGGGAGACGGCGGCCTGGGACACTCCGGCCGCCTGTGCGACGTCGCGGCTGGTCGGTCGCGTGCTGCTGCGTGCCACCGTGGGTCCGCTCCTTCGTCTGGACGTCCGAACAGCGCACATGGTACGTATGGGAGGCGACGTTATACGTATTACTTGGAGGCGGGACATGGCCGCGGGATACCTGGAGATCCTCAGGGCGAGGCATGCGGCACGCCTTCTGACGGGGACGCTGGTGGGCCGGCTGCCGAACGCCACCGCGGCGATCGCGATCGTGCTGTTCGTGCGGGCGCAGGACGGCACGTACAGCCTCGCCGGGGGCCTGGCGGCCGTCTACGGGGTCGCCAACGCCGTGGGGCAGCCGGTGCTCGGGCGGCTCGTCGACCTGCACGGCCAGCCTCGTGTGCAGCTGCCGTCCGCCGTGCTGTCGGCCCTTGCGATGGCCGTCTTCGCCTTCACCGGTACCGATCCGCTTCCGCTCGCCTACGCGGCCGTGGCGGCGGCGGGGCTGTTCACGCCGCCGCTGGAGGGTGGTCTGCGGGCGCTGTGGCCGAGTGTGCTGCGGCGGGAGGACCAGGTGCACACGGCGTACGCCATGGACGCGGTGGCGCAGGAAGTCATGTTCACCGTGGGGCCGTTGCTGGTGACGTTGTGCGTGTCGCTGTGGTCGGCGCAGGCGGCTCTGCTGGTGCTGAACGTCGTCGGGGTCCTCGGCGCGCTCTCGGTGGTCGTGTCGCCGCCCTCGCGCGCGTGGCGCTCGGGGCCGCGTGAGGCGCACTGGCTCGGTGCGCTGCGCTCGCCCGGACTCCTGGCGCTGCTGGGCGCGTTCCTGTTCGTCGGTATGGCGCTCGGGTCCATCACGGTCGCCTCCGTGCCGTACGCGGACGAGCACGGCGGGGACGCGGTGTACGGCTGGCTGATGGCCGGGATCGGTCTCGGTGCCCTGGTGGGCGGCACGGTGTACGGGGCGCGGCAGTGGGCCGGTGAGCCTGCGCGGCGACTGCAGGTCCTGGTGGGCTTCCTGGCGGTGTGTTACCTGCCGCTGACGCTGATGCCGGGCGCGGTCGCCATGACGCTGCTGATGGTCCTCGCGGGTGTGTTCCTGGCGCCGGTGATCGCCTGTGCTTTCGTCCTGGTGGACCGGCACGCGCCGGCCGGGACGGTCACCGAGGCGTTCTCCTGGATCGTGACGACGTTCACCGTGGGCGCCTCGGTCGGAACGGGGCTCGCGGGCCCGGTGGTCGAGGGCGGCGGGGCCCTGTGGGGCTTCGCCGTGCCGGGGGTCGCGGGGGGCGTGTCGTTGGTGGTCCTGCTGGCCACCGGGAGGGTCCTCGCAGCTCCCGCCCGGCAGGCGGTGGTTGCGTCTTCATCGGAAAATGATCCAAACCGTGCTGCCGAACCCCGTTTCAGCTCGGGGGATCGGGCGTAATGTTCACTCATGGACCGCCGCATTTTCGGGCTGGAGAACGAGTACGGCGTCACGTGTACGTTCAGGGGACAGCGACGCCTGTCTCCCGACGAGGTGGCGCGGTACCTCTTCCGCCGTGTCGTGTCATGGGGCCGCAGCAGTAATGTCTTTCTGCGAAACGGCGCACGCCTCTATCTCGACGTGGGCTCACATCCGGAATACGCGACACCCGAATGTGACAACGTGACCGAACTGGTCACCCACGACAAAGCGGGCGAGCGCATTCTCGAAGGACTCCTGGTGGACGCCGAACGACGCCTGCACGAGGAAGGAATCGCGGGCGACGTCTACCTCTTCAAGAACAACACGGACTCGGCCGGCAACTCCTACGGCTGCCATGAGAACTATCTGGTGGCGCGTCACGGGGAGTTCTCCCGGCTCGCGGACATTCTCATTCCGTTCCTGGTCACCAGGCAGCTTCTCTGTGGTGCCGGCAAGGTGCTGCAGACCCCGCGGGGCGCGGTGTACTGCGTCAGCCAGCGGGCCGAGCACATCTGGGAGGGCGTCTCCTCGGCGACGACCCGTTCCCGGCCGATCATCAACACCCGCGACGAACCGCACGCCGACGCCGAGCGCTACCGCCGCCTGCACGTCATCGTGGGCGACTCGAACATGTCCGAGACGACCATGCTGCTGAAGGTCGGCGCGACCGACCTGGTGCTGCGCATGATCGAGGCGGGCACCGTGATGCGGGACCTGACCCTGGAGAACCCGATCCGGGCCATCCGTGAGGTCAGCCATGACATCACCGGCCGGCGCAAGGTGCGTCTGGCCAGCGGCCGGGAGGCTTCGGCGCTGGAGGTGCAGCGCGAGTACTACGAGAAGGCCGTGGACTTCGTCGAGCGGCGAGGCATCCGTACCGGCACCGTCGACCAGGTCCTCGAGCTGTGGGGCCGCACGCTGGACGCGATCGAGGCGGAGGACCTCGACCGGATCGGCACCGAGATCGACTGGGTCATGAAGTACAAGCTGATCGAGCGGTACCGGGCCAAGCACAACATGACGATGTCCCACCCGCGGGTCGCGCAGATAGACCTCGCGTATCACGACATTCACCGTCGTCGTGGGCTCTACTACCTTCTGGAGAGGAAGGGTCAAGCCGCCCGTATCTGCAACGACTTGAAGATCTTCGAAGGCAAGTCCGTTCCGCCGCAGACCACTCGGGCCCGGCTGCGCGGTGACTTCATCCGCAGGGCCCAGGAACAGCGCCGGGACTTCACGGTCGACTGGGTCCACCTCAAGCTCAACGACCAGGCGCAGCGCACGGTGTTGTGCAAGGACCCGTTCCGATCGGTCGACGACCGGGTGGAGAAACTGATCGCCGGAATGTGAGCAAAGCGTTCCGCATCAGTGTCGGAACGCAACACGGGCGCCGTACGTTTCCCGTACGGCGCCCTTCGCACGCCGTAGAGTTGCGCGCACGCCATCAACAAGATCGACCGATTACGAGGCTCTCACCGTGCGCCGACGCTCCCTTCTCATCGCCGTTCCCGCAGGACTGGCCACTCTCGCCGCATGCGGTGACGACAAGTCCGACTCGAGCAAGGCGAGCGACAGCGCGTCACCCTCGCCGTCGTCCTCGGCCTCCCAGGCGCCGCCGCCGAAGATCGTCGCCGGTCCGCTGCCGGCGATCACGGCGGGCACGAAGTTCGGTGAGAAGCCGACGGTCGCCAAGGGCACCGGTGATCCGTCGAAGGATCTGGCGGTCAAGACGGTCATCGCGGGCGGCGGCACCATCATCGCCGAGGGCGACTACATCCAGGCCAACTACCTGGGCCAGATCTGGAGCACGGCCAAGGTCTTCGACAACTCCTACGACCGTAAGACGGCGCTGGTCATCCAGCTCGCGCAGAACAGCATCATCGACGGCTGGCGGTACGCCCTGTCGGGCAAGAAGGCCGGCAGCCGCGTGCAGTTCTCCATCCCGCCGACCTGGGGGTACGGCAAGGAGGGCAACGCGCAGGCGGGCATCAAGGGCACCGACACGCTGGTGTTCGTCGTCGATGTGCAGGACACGTTCAACGCGAAGAGCTCCGCCAAGGGCAAGGACGTCGCGCAGAGCGACGCCAAGCTGCCCAAGGTCGGTACCAACACCGACGGCAAGGCCCCCTCGATCGACATCCCCAAGACGGACGCGCCGACCAAGCTGGTGGCGGAGTACGTCATCGAGGGCGACGGCGACGAGGTCGCGGCCGACAGCACCCTGCTCGTGCAGTACAAGGGCGTGGTGTGGGACTCCGGCAAGGAGTTCGACTCGACGTACAGCCGCAAGCAGCTGGCGTCGTTCTCGCTCCAGCAGGTCGTCAAGGGGTGGGCGCAGGGTCTGACCGGCAAGAAGGTCGGCAGCCGGGTGCTGATCTCCATTCCGCCGAAGCTGGGCTACGGCGACAACCCGCCGGCCGGCAGCGGTATCGAGAAGGACTCCACGCTGGTCTTCACCGTGGACATCCTCGCGAAGATGTGACGCACGGGGGACATGCGCGCAGGTCTCCGTGACGGGGATGTAAGACTGGACCCTGTTGCCTTTCCGTGAACAAGCAGGAGCGAGTGACGTGAGCATCGACAAGCCCGAGATCGACTTCCCGGGCGGCGAGCCCCCGGCGGACCTGGAGATCAAGGACATCTGGGAGGGCGACGGCGAGGTTGCGCAGGCCGGCCAGACCGTCACCGTCCACTACGTGGGCGTGGCCTTCAGCACCGGTGAGGAGTTCGACGCCAGCTGGAACCGTGGTCAGCCGTTCCGCTTCCCGCTGGGCGGCGGCCGGGTCATCAAGGGCTGGGACCAGGGCGTGCAGGGCATGAAGGTCGGTGGCCGTCGTCAGCTGACCATCCCCGCCCACCTCGCCTACGGCAACCAGAGCCCGACCCCGGCGATCAAGCCCGGTGAGACCCTGATCTTCGTGGTCGACCTCCTCGGCGTCTGATCGTCGTACCGGAGTCACCAGAGGAGTCGTAGAAGATCGCGTCGCGGCCGGATCGTCGTACGACATCCGACCGGACCTGATCGAGCAGGGCCCATGCCTGTCCGGGCATGGGCCCTCGGCTTTTGCCCTGCTCCTTCGGGGCGGTACGGTCAACGTCCGTAAGCACCATAGGGAGGCGAAGGGCGTCGATGGCCATTGCCAAGGCCGAGCGGCTGATGAACCTGGCGCTGTGTCTGCTCGGGACGCGACGGCCGCTGAGCAAGCGTGAGCTCAGGGAGTCCATCGAGGCCTACCTGGAAGCCAATTCCGACGACTCCTTCAACCGGATGTTCGAGCGTGACAAGGACGATCTGCGCGAACTCGGGCTGGTGATCGAGACCGTTGAGAACCTCGACGGCGAAGTCGGCTATCTGGCCCGCCGGGACAGCAACCGGCTGCCGCCCATCACCCTCGACGCCGAGGAGGCCGCCGCCCTGGGTCTGGCCGCCAAGGTGTGGCAGCAGGCCCGGCTCGCCGGCGCGGCCAGCGGCGCGCTGCAGAAACTGCGCGCGGCCGGGCTGCCCGAGGACGTCGACCCGTACGAGGCGCACGGTGCCCTGGAGCCGCGCATCCCGGTGCACGAGGCCTCCTTCGAGCCGCTGATGCTTGCCTGCCGGGATCGCCGCCCGGTCGTCTTCGACTACCGCAAGGCCACCGCCGCCCGCCCCGAGCCGCGCCATGTCGAGCCGTGGGCGCTGGAGTGCTGGCGCGGCCACTGGTACCTGGCCGGATTCGACCGTGACCGGGGCGCCGAGCGGGTCTTCCGGCTCTCCCGGATCACCGGCAAGGTGCGCTCGCGCGGCACCCGGTTCACGGCCCCGGTCCCCGATGTCGTCACCGTCCGCGAGACCGTGGCGAGCTGGGCGGGGGAGACCGCCGACCGCAGCGCGCTGATCCGGCTGCGCACGGGCGCCGGGTACCCCTTGCGGGCCAAGGCCACCTCGGTACGGGAACTGGGCGACGGCTGGGACGAGTTGGAGATTCCGTACGGCCATGGCCTGGACGCCTGGCTGGTGGAGTTCGGTCCCGACGTGGTGGTCCTGGAGCCCGCCGAGTTGCGGGCCGACGTGGTGGACCGGCTGCGTGCCGTGGCCAAGGGCTGAGGGGGAGCGGAAGAGAACTGTGGCAGGCAAACCGGTCAGGCCCACGAACGCCATCGACCAGACCCGGCGGATGCTCTCGCTGGTGACCTATCTGAAGGAGCGCCCCGGAGCCCGGGTCGAGGACGTGGCCCGCGCCTTCGGGATCACCGAGGACGAGCTGGTCTCCGACCTCGATGTGCTGCCCATGTGCGGCACCAGCTTCCGCGGCGGCGATCTGCTCGACATCGACACCGACGGCGAGCGGATCTGGTGGCACAACCCCGCTGCCCTCGGGGAGGAGACGGCCGAGCCGCTCAGGCTCGCCGCCGACGAGGCGACCGCGCTGCTGGTGGCCGCCCGCGCGGTCTCCACGCTGCCCGGCCTCAGGGAGGGCGACCGGCAGGCACTGCTGCGGGCCACCGCCAAGGTGGAGACCGCGGCCGGTGAGGCCGCCGGTGCCAGCGCGCGACTGTCGGTGACCTTCGAGTCGGAGGGCGGTGTCTTCGCGGACGTCGACCGGGCCATCTCCGAGCGCCGGCGGCTGTGGATCCGCTACTACTCACCCGCCCGCGATGAGCTCACCGAGCGCGAGATCGACCCGATCCGCCTGGTCAGCGTCGGTCACACCTATGTCGAGGCCTGGTGCCGCCGCTCCGAGGCGCGGCGCACCTTCCGGCTCGACCGGGTCGCCGAGATCAAGATCCTCGACGAGCCGTCCGCGCCGCCCGAGGTGGAGCTCCGGGACCTGTCGGAGGGGCTGGTGCAGCCCGCGGCCGAGGACCCCGAGGTGGTCGTCGAGGTCGGCCCCGGCGGCCGCTGGGTCGCGGAGTACTACCCGCACGACAGTGCGGATGAGCTTTCCGACGGCGGGCTGCGTATTACCCTGCGCACCCCCGACCCGGCATCGCTGCGGAGGCTGGCGCTCCGGCTCGGCCGTGACGGCCGCATCGTCTCGCCGCGCGACCTCGCCGACAGCGCCCGGGAGGCCGCTCGCGAGGCCCTGGCGGCCTACGACGGGGTCGAGGCGCAGGGTGCGCACGCGACGGACGCGGAGCGCGAGGGGCAGGGCGACGGTCGGTACGACAGGCAGGAGCAGGGGCTTTGAGCGAGTCGGCGACGTCCGGTGCGGGTATCACGGTGGCTGCCGCCTTCGCGGGGATGAGAAGCGCGGCTCCGGTGACCTTCAAGGCGGGCTGCCCGGACTGCCGTGAGCGGTTCGAGCTGGCCGCCAGCGCCTTTCGCCTCGCCATCGGCGCGACCAGCCGCACCACCTTCTACTCCTTCACCTGCCCCGAGTGCGGCGCGGCCGTCCGCAAGCCCGCCGGCGAGCGGATCGTGGAGCTGCTGACCGGCGGCGGGGTGCGGACGTTGCGGCTGCACTCCACCCTCTAGTCCCTCTCGCCAGTCCCTCTCGACCCTCCAGACCCTCTAGGCTCGGTGTCATGTTCTGGCCGATGTTCGCGGTAGCAGTGGGTTTCGTGGGTCTCGTCGTGCTCGGCGTGCTCGCCGTCCGGGTCTTCCTGGAGGCCCAGCGTCTGGGGCGCCAGGTCACGGACTCCGCGCAGCGCATCAGCAGGGCCGCGGAGGACCTGGAGCGCGCGGCGGTGAGCACGGCCCGTTCTGTGGACTCACTGTGAGTACGGCTGAGAGTTGGGTGTGAGTCGAGCGGCGGATGCGTTTTGGGCCACTTCGCCCTGTCACCGTGGCCGGGTCGGCAGGTACGCTGCTGGTCGCGGTCCGTATAACGAGGCTCGGCCGCGAACCGGGAGTACGCACAGGGATTGCCAGGCGTTCACCCCTGAGCGTTACGATCGCTGCCAGCACGACTGATCGGACACATGTCCGACCGGTCGGACAGCACCCCACAAGCCGCCTCGGTGAGAAGGTAAAGACTTATGTTCGGAAGGCTCGGCGCCCCCGAGATCATTCTCATCCTCGTCGTCATCATCCTGCTGTTCGGCGCGAAGAAGCTTCCCGACATGGCGCGCTCGCTCGGCAAGTCCGCTCGCATCCTCAAGAGCGAGGCCAAGGCGATGAAGGACGAGGGCAGTGGCACGGCCACCCCGGCCGGCCCGCCCAACACCGACGAGCAGACCCCGGCTCAGCGCACCATCCAGGCCTCCCCCGGCGACGTGACCAGCTCGCGCCCGGTCACGGAGCCCACGGACACGACCAAGCGCTGACGCGGGGCCGGTGACCTCCGGCCCGCCCGCACGAGATGGGAACGTGGGTTGCTGAAGTCTGCCCGCAAAGAGGAGAGGGATCCCGAGGGGCGGATGCCTCTCGCGGATCACCTTCGTGAGCTCCGCAACCGGCTCGCGAAGGCGATGCTGGCCATCGTCGCCATCACGGTGGTCGCCGCCTTCTTCTACAACGACATCATCAACTTGATCACCAAGCCGATCCTCGACTCGGTCGGCTGTGACAAGTCCTTCGCGGAACTGGCCAAGTCGACGCAGTCGACCAAGCCGTGCGCCGAGATCACGATCAACGGCCTCCTCGCGCCCTTCACGCTGGCACTGAAGGTGTCGCTGATGGCCGGCGTCGTCGCGGCCTCGCCGGTGTGGCTCTACCAGCTGTGGGCCTTCGTCGCCCCCGGCCTGCACCGGCACGAGAAGAAGTACGCGTACGCGTTCGTCGGCACGGGCGCCCCGCTCTTCCTCGTCGGCGCCTACTTCGCCTACACGGTCCTGCCGACCACGGCGCAGGTGCTGATCGGCTTCACCCCGGGCGGCACCTCCAACCTGCTGCCCCTGGACGACCTCCTCGACCTCGTCCTGCGCATGGTGCTGGTCTTCGGCCTCTCCTTCGAGCTGCCCCTCCTGCTGGTCTTCCTCAACCTCACCGGGTTGATCACCGGCAAGCGGATGCTCGGCTGGTGGCGCGGCATGATCATGGCCATCACCGTGTTCGCCGCCGTCGCCACACCGAGCACCGACCCGCTGACGATGCTGGCACTCGCCGCGCCGATCTGGGTCCTGTACTTCGCCGCGACCGCCTTCTCCCTGCTCAACGACCGGCGCAAGCGCCGTCGTGAGGCCGAGGGCCCCGGCGACGACGAGGCCTCCGACCTGGACCTCACCCCCGCGGACATCGGCGAGGTCGAGACCGTCTCCGCGAGCCGGGCGCTGCCCGAGCAGTCGGGCACGGAACGGGTCAACGGTTATGACGACGTGACCTGACGACCGGGAAGCGCTCGTAAGGTCACTTCCGTGACCAGCGAGATCACCCTCTTCGTCAACCCCACCGCGGGCCGCGGCCGGGGCGCCCGCGCGGCGCAGCCGGCCGCTTCCGCGTTGCGTGCGGCGGGCTTCGCCGTGCGGACCGTACTGGGCGAGGACCCAGCCGACGCCCTCGCACGCGCGCGTGCCGCCGTCCGGGACGGCACCGGCGCTCTCATCGCCGTCGGCGGCGACGGCATGGCGAACCTCGCCCTTCAGGCCGTCGCCGGCACCTGCACCCCCCTCGGTCTGGTCGCCGTCGGCACCGGCAACGACTTCGCCCGCACCCTGGGGCTGCCGGTGCGCGCCCCCGCCGCCGCCGGCCGGCTGATCGCCGAGGCCCTCAAGGAGGGCCGTGTCCACGACACCGACCTGGGCCGGGTCGGTGACCACTGGTTCGGCACCGTCCTCGCCTCCGGCTTCGACTCCCGCGTCAACGACCGCGGCAACCGCATGAGATGGCCCGCGGGCCGCCTCAAGTACGACCTCGCGATGCTCGCCGAACTGGCCGCCTTCCGGCCCGTGCCGTCCGGATCACGCTCGATGACGGCCAGGTCCGCGAGGTCGAGGCGACCCTGGTGGCCGTCGGCAACGGATCGTCGTACGGCGGCGGCATGCGGATCTGCCCGGGCGCGGACCTCACCGACGGGCTGTTCGACGTCACCGTGGTCGGCGACTGCAGTCGTACGACCCTGCTGCGGGTGTTCCCGAGCGTGTACCGGGGCACCCACGTCGACCACCCGAAGGTCACCGTGCTGAGGGCGGCGAAGGTCGAGATCGCCGCGGCGGATGTCACGGGGTATGCGGACGGCGAGCCGCTCGGGCCGTTGCCGCTGAGCGCGCGCTGTGTTCGTGGGGCGGTGGCCGTGCTGGGCCCGTGAACTGCGTGAAGAGCAGGTTTCGCGGACTCCGATCCGGATAATGATCGTCCTGTTGTCAGTGCCGCCGGGTACGCTCGAAAGCACGATGACAGAGGACCTCTCACCGGCCGAGCGGTACGCGGCAGCCCGCCTGCGGGCAGCCGAGCAGGCCACCGCGCTCGCGGGCTTCCGCGAGATGTACGACTTCGGTCTCGACCCCTTCCAGATCGAGGCCTGCAAGGCTCTCGAAGCGGGGAAGGGTGTGCTGGTGGCCGCCCCCACCGGCTCCGGCAAGACGATTGTCGGCGAGTTCGCCGTCCACCTCGCCCTCCAGCAGGGCAAGAAATGCTTCTACACGACCCCCATCAAGGCGCTGTCCAACCAGAAGTACGCGGACTTGAGCCGCCGTTACGGGGCGGACAAGGTCGGCCTGCTGACCGGCGACAACAGCGTCAACTCCGATGCCCCCGTGGTCGTGATGACCACCGAGGTGCTGCGGAACATGCTCTACGCGGGCTCGCAGACCCTCCTCGGCCTCGGATACGTGGTCATGGACGAGGTGCACTACCTCTCCGACCGCTTCCGGGGCGCCGTATGGGAAGAGGTGATCATCCATCTCCCCGAGTCGGTGACCCTGGTGTCGCTGTCGGCGACCGTGTCCAACGCCGAGGAGTTCGGCGACTGGCTCGACACCGTCCGCGGCGACACCCAGGTGATCGTCTCCGAGCACCGGCCCGTGCCGCTGTTCCAGCACGTGCTCGCCGGGCGGCGGATGTACGACCTGTTCGAGGAGGGCGAGGGCAACAAGAAGGCCGTCAACCCCGATCTCGCGCGGCTGGCCCGGATGGAGGCCCAGCGGCCGTCGTACCAGGACCGCAGACGCGGCAGGGCGATGCGCGAGGCCGACCGGGAGCGCGAGCGACGGCAGCGCTCCAAGGTGTGGACGCCGAGCCGGCCCGAGGTCATCGAGCGGCTGGACGCCGAGGGCCTGCTGCCCGCGATCACGTTCATCTTCAGCCGCGCCGCCTGTGAGGCGGCCGTACAGCAGTGCCTGTACGCGGGACTGAGGCTGAACGACGACGAGGCCCGCGGCAGGGTGCGCGCCCTCGTCGAGGAGCGCACCGCGTCGATCCCGACCGAGGACCTCCACGTCCTCGGGTACTACGAGTGGCTGGAGGGCCTGGAGCGCGGTATCGCGGCCCACCACGCGGGCATGCTGCCGACCTTCAAGGAGGTCGTCGAGGAGCTGTTCGTACGCGGCCTCGTCAAGGCCGTGTTCGCGACCGAGACGCTCGCGCTGGGCATCAACATGCCGGCGCGTTCGGTGGTGCTGGAGAAGCTCGTCAAGTGGAACGGCGAACAGCACGCCGACATCACGCCCGGCGAGTACACCCAGCTGACGGGGCGCGCGGGGCGGCGCGGCATCGACGTCGAGGGTCACGCGGTGGTGCTGTGGCAGCGCGGGAGCAGCCCCGAGCACCTCGCGGGACTGGCCGGCACGCGCACGTACCCGCTGCGCTCCAGCTTCAAGCCCTCGTACAACATGGCCGTCAACCTGGTCGAGCAGTTCGGCCGGCACCGCTCGCGCGAGCTCCTGGAGACGTCGTTCGCGCAGTTCCAGGCCGACAAGTCGGTCGTCGGGATCTCCCGCCAGGTGCAGCGCAACGAGGAGGGGCTGGACGGCTACAAGGCCTCCATGACCTGCCACCTCGGCGACTTCGAGGAGTACGCGCGGCTGCGCCGCGAGCTCAAGGACCGGGAGACGGAGCTGGCCCGGCAGGGAGTCGCCCAGCGGCGGGCCGAGGCGGCCGTGGCGCTGGAGAAGCTCAAGCCGGGTGACGTCATCCATGTGCCGACGGGCAAGTACGCCGGTCTCGCACTCGTGCTGGACCCGGGCCTGCCCGCCGGGCGGTCCAACGGCCACCGGGGCTTCGAGCACCACGACGGCCCACGGCCGCTGGTGCTGACCGCCGAGCGGCAGGTCAAGCGGCTCGCGTCGATGGACTTCCCGGTGCCGGTTGAGCCGTTGGAGCGGATGCGGATCCCGAAGTCCTTCAACGCGCGCTCGCCGCAGTCCCGTCGCGACCTGGCCTCCGCGCTGCGCACCAAGGCCGGGCACATTCCGCCGGAGCGGGCCCGCAAGCAGCGGTCGCAGGCGGCCGACGACCGTGAGATCGCGCGGCTGCGGACGGCGATCCGGGCGCACCCCTGCCACGGGTGCAACGACCGCGAGGACCACGCCCGTTGGGCCGAGCGCTACCACCGGCTGCTGCGCGACACCTCGCAGCTGGAGCGGCGCATCGAGGGACGTACGAACACCATCGCGCGGACCTTCGACCGGATCGTGGCCCTGCTGACCGAGCTGGACTATCTGCGCGGCAACGAGGTCACCGAGCACGGCAAGCGGCTGGCCCGCCTGTACGGCGAGCTCGACCTGCTGGCCAGCGAGTGCCTGCGGGAAGGGGTCTGGGAGGGGCTTGCCCCCGCCGAACTGGCCGCGTGTGTGTCGGCGTTGGTGTACGAGTCCCGGGTGGGCGACGACGCCATGGCGCCCAAGGTGCCGTCCGGCAAGGCCAAGGCCGCGCTCGGTGAGATGGTGCGGATCTGGGGACGTCTCGACGCCCTGGAGGAGGACTTCCGGATCAACCAGACCGAGGGGGTCGGGCAGCGGGAGCCGGATCTCGGGTTCGCCTGGGCCGCGTACATGTGGGCCGGCGGAAAGGGGCTCGACGAGGTGCTGCGGGAGGCGGAGATGCCTGCCGGGGACTTCGTGCGGTGGTGCAAGCAGGTGATCGACGTGTTGGGGCAGATCTCGGCGGCGGCGCCGGTTTCCGGGGGCGAGGGGTCCACGGTCGCGAAGAATGCGCGTAAGGCTGTTGAGCTGTTGCTGCGGGGGGTTGTGGCCTACTCGTCGGTGGGGTGACGGGTTCGGGGGCGGGTGGCGGGGTTCGGTGCGGCTGGTCGCGCCCAGGCGGCGGAGCCGCATATCGATACAGCCCCGCGCCCCTGAGCAGGTCGACCTACTCGGCGTTCAGATAGGACCGCCAGCCTCCGTATGACGTGATGTCCTTGGCGTCCATGAGGGCGGACGGCTCGCAGAGGAAGCCGGGTACCTCGGTGCCGTCGGCCAGTTGCACGCTGCCCAGCGTCATGGGGCGGGGGAGGGCGGAAAGGAGCCGGCCGAGGCCCGCTGCGGGCATCCTCCAGATCTCCACTTCGATCTCTGCGCCGCCCTCGCCCACATGTTCCAGACCGGGCTTGGGCGGCGTGGTCCGCAGGGCGTGCAGGCGGTACACCGGCGCCGTGGTGGTCGTACGGTCCAGGCGGGCGCCCAGGGCGAGGAGCTGGGGGTTCAGCGGCTGGCCCGTCAGGTGCGCGCCGACCACCGCGAGGCGGGTCTCCGGCTGGAGCAGGCGCGCGATGTTCGCCAAGCGCTCGTCGGTGTGGCCCGGGCCGATCAGCATCACGCCGAAGGGGAGGCCGTCCACCTCGCCCGCCGGGACGGCGGCCGCGGCCAGGTCGAAGAGGTTCGTGGAGTTGGTGAAGCGGCCCAGGCGGGCGTTGGCGCCCAGGGGGTCCGCGGCGACCTCGGCGAGGGTGGGGTGACCGGGGGTGGTGGGCAGGAGAAGGGCGTCCGCGTCGGCCAGCTCGGCCAGGGCCCGGGTGCGGAGTGCGGCCAGGCGGTCCAGGTCGGCGTAGAGCTGGTGGGCCGGGAGGTCGCGGGCCCCGGTGATGATGGCGGCGACCGTGGGGTCGAGACAGTCGTCGTTCGCTGCTGTCGCCTTGTCGATGAAGGCACCCACCGCTGTGTAGCGCTCGGCCACGAACGCGCCCTCGTAGAGCATGGCGGCCGCCTCGGTGAAGGGTGTCAGGTCCAGCTCGCTGAGCGTCGCGCCCGCCGCCGCGAGCTGCTCCACGGCCTCCTCGTACGCCTCGGCCCAGCCCTCGTCGAGCTCGCCGAGCTGCTCGCGCGCCGGGACCGCGATCCGCCAGGGGCCGGGCCGGCGTCCAGGCAGGGACGGGGCGGTGCCGGTCGTCATGTGGGACAGCGCCTGCTCGGCCTCCGGAAGGGTGCGGGCGAACACCGTCACACAGTCGATCGAGGCGCAGGCCGGGACGACCCCGGCCGTGGGGACCAGGCCGCGGGTGGGCTTGAGGCCGACGATGCCGTTGAAGGCGGCCGGGACCCGGCCCGAGCCCGCCGTGTCGGTGCCGAGCGCGAAGTCGACGATGCCCAGCGCCACGGCGACCGCCGAGCCGGAGCTGGAACCGCCGCTGATCCTCGCGGGGTCGTAGGCGTTGCGGACCGCGCCGTGCGGGGAACGGGTGCCGACCAGGCCCGTCGCGAACTGGTCCAGGTTCGTGGTGCCGAGCACGATCGCGCCCGCCGCGCGGAGGCGGGCGACCACCGGGGCATCGGCCTCGGGATCGTAGGCGTACGACGGACAGCCCGCGGTGGTGGGCAGGCCGGCCACGTCGATGTTGCCCTTGGCGGCGAACAGGCGGCCCGCGAGGGGCAGTCGCTCACCCTGCGCGAGCCGTTCGTCGATCGACCGGGCCTCCCGTTCGACCTCCTCCCGCGGACGCAGGTCGATCCAGATCTCGGGGCGGTCCACGGCCTCGACGCGGTCGTAGGCGGCACGGACCCGGGTGACGGTGCTGGACATGGCTCGCTCCTCTTTCACTGTGTGGGCGGGGCCAGGACGAGCAGTGCCGTCCCCGCCTCCACCTGGTCGCCCGGCCTCGCCAGGATCTCCGCGACCACGCCGGCCGTCGGCGCGTGCACCCTGGACTCCATCTTCATCGCCTCCAGGGCCAGGAGCGGCTGCCCGGCCGTCACCTCGTCACCCGGCTCGACGTTCAACTGCCAGACCGAGGCGGCGAATTCGGCCTCGATCAAGCGGCCACCCGCCGGGACGGCGATGTCGACGGTGGCGACGGCCGGCGCGGAGGCCGACTCGGCCCGCGCGAACTCGCCCGCCGCCTCCCACGCGTCCCGCTCCGCGGCGAAGGCCGTCTGCTGGCGCGCCCTGAACTCCGCTATGGGATCGGCGTGTTCGGCGAGGAATGCCTGGTACTCGGCGAGCGAGAACGTGCCCTCCTCGATGCGGGGCACGAAGCGGCCGGACGTGATGTCGGCGCGCAACTCCAGGAGTTCGTCCGCATCCACCGGATACCACTTGATGCGGTCGAAGAACCGCAGCAGCCAGGGCGAGCCCGGCTCGAACGCGCCGCGCTGCTGCCAGGGCGACCACACCTGGGTCGTACGGCCCACGAACTGGTAGCCGCCGGGGCCCTCCATGCCGTAGATGCACAGGTACGCCCCGCCGATGCCGACGGAGTTCTCGGCCGTCCAGGTGCGCGCCGGGTTGTACTTCGTGGTCACCAGGCGGTGGCGCGGGTCCAGCGGCGTGGCCACCGGGGCGCCCAAGTAGACGTCGCCCAGGCCCAGGACGAGGTACTCCGCGTCGAAGACCGTGCGATAGACGTCGTTCACCGAGTCCAGGCCGTTGACGCGGCGGATGAACTCGATGTTCCAGGGGCACCAGGGCGCGTCGTCGCGCACGCCCGCCATGTAGCGGGCGATCGCCTCGCGGGTGGCCGGGTCGTCCCAGGAGAGCGGGAGGTGGACCGTGCGGGAGGGGACGACCAGTTCGTCGGACGGGGGCAGGGACGCGGTGATCTCCCTTACGGCGGCGAGGAGTTCGTGCTGGGGCAGCCGGTTCGGATCCGTCCGGATCTGGAGGGAGCGGATGCCGGGGGTGAGGTCGGTGATGCCGGCCGGGCCCTGTTCGGCCACCGCCTCCATGAGGGCGTGGACGCGCATGCGCAGCGCCAGGTCCAGCTGCATGGGGCCGAACTCGACCAGCAGGTTGTCGTCGCCGCTGCGGCGGTACGTCACATCGCCGTCGCGGGCGAGAATGCCACCGTCCACGATCGCCGGGCGCGCCGAGCCGTCCGTGTCCACCGGCACGAAGCGGACCGTGTCGCCGGGACGCAGCTGGCCCAGCTTCCAGCGCTCGGTGCTGATGACGGTCGCCGGGCACACGAACCCGCCGAGCGAGGGCCCGTCCGGACCCAGCAGCACCGGCATGTCGCCCGTGTAGTCGACCGCGCCGACCGAGTACGGCGTGTCGTGGATGTTGGACGGGTGCAGGCCGGCCTCGCCGCCGTCGGCGCGGGCCCAGCGGGGCTTGGGGCCGACCAGGCGGACTCCGGTGCGGGCCGAGTTGAAGTGGACCTTCCAGTCGGCGGCGTAGAAGTCGCGGATGTCGTCCTCGGTGAAGAACTCCGGGGCGGCGTGCGGGCCTTCTACGGCGGCGATGTGCCACGTGGAGGTGTAGGAGGGGCGGCCGTCGACCGGTGCCTCCGTGACCGGCGTCCCCTCGTCCCGGCGTCCCCCGTGCAGCACGTCGCCGGTTCGCAGTGCCCGTCCGCCGTGTCCGCCGAAGCGGCCCAGGGTGAAGGTGCTCGCGCTGCCGAGGAAGGCCGGGATGTCGAGGCCGCCTGCGAACAGGACGTAGGTGCGCAGGCCGTGTTCGGCGGGTGCGCCGACGTCCAGGACTCCGCCCGCGGGCACGGTCACCGGCTCCCACTGCGCGACCGGTTCGCCGTCCACGGTGACCGGGGCCGGGGCACCCGTCACGCAGACGGTCGTGGGGTGGGTGAACCTCAACGACGGTCCCTGCAAGGTGCATTCGAGACCGGGGGCACCTTCCGGGTTGCCCAGCGTCTGGTTGCCGAGCCGGAAGGAACGGTCGTCCATCGGGCCGCTCGGCGGAACGCCGACCTGCCAGTAGCCGGTGCGGCCCGGCCAGTCCTGGACCGTGGTGAGGGTTCCGGCGGCCACGACCTCGATGCGCGGGGTGGGGTCCTGAACGGTGGCGAGGGTCGACGTGGAGTGGGCGGCCGTCCTGAAGCCGGAGTCGGCCAGCGCGGCCCGGACCAGGCCCAGGTTGGTCTCGATGCCGTCGACACGGGTGCGTTCCAGGGCTTCGTCCAGCCGCCGGAGCGCGTGGGCGCGGTCCGGGCCGTACGCGATGATCTTCGCGAGCATCGGGTCGTACGACGTCGTCACCTCGGTGCCGGTCTCCACCCAGCCGTCGACGCGTACCCCCGTGGGGAACTCGACCCGTGTCAACAGCCCTGCACTGGGCCGGTGTTCGCGTGAGGGGTCCTCGGCGTAGACGCGGGCCTCGACGGCGTGGCCGCGCGGGGGGCCCGGTTCGCGTACGACGTCCCGCTCGCCCCGGGCCAGGCGGAGCATCCAGGCGACCAGGTCGACGCCGTAGACCTCCTCGGTGACCGGATGTTCCACCTGGAGACGGGTGTTGACCTCCAGGAAGTAGACCTCCTCGCGGGCGGCGTCGTAGACGAACTCGACGGTTCCCGCGGAGCGGTAGCCGACGGACGCGCACAAGTCGCGGGCACTGTCGGTGAGTTGTGCGCGAACGCGGGCGGGCAGGCCCGGCGCCGGGGCCTCCTCCAGGACCTTCTGGTGGCGGCGCTGGAGGGAACAGTCGCGGTCGCCGAAGGTGACGACCTCGCCCTCGCCGTCGCCGAAGACCTGCACCTCGACATGGCGGGCGTGTTCGACGAGCCGTTCCAGGAAGACGCCGGCGGAGGAGAAGGAGGCGGCGGCCACGCGCTGCACCCGGTCCCAGGCGTCGGTCAGTTCGTCGGCGGAGTGGCAGGCCGACATGCCGATGCCGCCGCCACCGCCGGTGGCCTTGAGCATGACGGGGTAGCCGATGGCTTCCGCGGCTTCGAGAGCCTCGTCGAGCGAGGGCAGCAGGCCGGTCCCCGGCGCCAGCGGTACCCCCGCCGCCTCCGCCGCGGCCCGTGCCGTGTGCTTCGCGCCGAACAGTTCCAGTTGCTCGGGCGTCGGGCCCACGAACACGATCCCCGCGTCCTCGCAGCGGCGGGCGAAGTCGGCGTCCTCGGACAGGAAGCCGTAGCCGGGGTGGATGGCGCCCGCGCCCGAGTCCTTGGCCGCCTTCAGCACCAGGTCGGCGTCGAGGTACGACTCCTTCGCGGGCGCCGGGCCGAGGCGTACGGCGTGGTCGGCGAGCCGGACGTGGGGTGCGGCGCGGTCGGCGTCGGAGTACACCGCGACGGTGCGCAGGCCGAGTTCGCGGGCCGTGCGGATGATCCGGACCGCGATTTCGCCCCGGTTGGCGACGAGGAGGGTGTCGAAGGTCATGCGCCGGCCCCGATCGCCGTGCCTGTGGCCCCGATCGTCATCTGCACGGGTGTCGGGTCGAAGCCGTTGCAAGGGTTATTGATCTGGGGGCAGTTGGAGACCAGGACGAGGACGTCGCGCTCCGCGCGCAGGGTCAGGGCCAGGCCCGGGGCGGAGATGCCGTCGACGATGCCGAGGGTGCCGTCCTTCTCGACCGGGACGTTCATGTACCAGTTGATGTTGGAGACGAGGTCGCGCTTGCCGAGGCCGTGCTTCGCGCCCTCGGCGAGGAAGTTGTCCACACAGGCGTGCTGCGACCAGGTGTGATGGCCGTAGCGCAGGGTGTTCGACTCCTTGGAGCAGGCGCCGCCGACCGTGTCGTGGCGGCCCACGTCGTCGGCGGTGACCGTCATCAACGGGGTGTACTCGTTGGACATCAGCACGCTGCCCGTGGTGAGGAAGATGCCGCCCTGCGCGTGGATGGTGTCGGGGGCGCTGTAGCGGACCGCGGTGTCGTGGGCGTCGTAGACGAGGAAGTCGACGGCCTGGTTGCCGTGCAGGTCGGTGATGGTGAGCGTCTCGCCCTCGCGGATGACGGAGGACCAGGCGGCGCGGGCCGGAACGACCGTCTTCCTGGGTGTCTCTTCCAGCTTCATGCGCGTCCCTTCGAGGCGAGGAAGTCGGCGGTGTTGAGGAAGGCGCGGCGGCCTTCGGGGGTGGCTTCCCAGAGGGCGTCGCCGGCGCGGGTGGGCTCGGCGCGCCAGGCGAGCACTTCGAGCGGGGTGCTGACGTAAGCGGGGCGTGGGTCCGCTGGATGGGGGACGTTCGCGATCAGTACGGTCACGTCCTGCTCGGTGCGCAGGGTGACGGCGGCGCCGGGGCCCGCCGAGCCGGTGAAGTCGAGGGTGCCGTCCTCGCGGATCCGCACGCCCTGGAAGAAGGAGAGGGAGGGCGCGAGGTCGCGGGGGTCGAGGCCGTTCTTCGCGGCCGCCAGCTTGAAGAGCTCGCGGCCGGCGGGGGAGGGGCTCTGGGGGGTGCCGTCGCCGTAGCGCCCGGTGTTGCGGGCCAGGGTGGAGGTGCCGCACAGGGCGTCGTGGCGGGCGGAGGTGTCGGCGATGACGCTCGCGAGGACGCGGCCCTGGTCGGACAGGAGCAGTTGGCCCTCGCCGAGGTAGGCGTTCCACTGGACCTTGACCGTGTCGGCGACGTTCAGCCGCTCCCAGGGGCGGCCCTCCGCGTACAGCAGGAGGTGCGCGCAGGCGTCGCCGTGCAGGTCGGTGAGGCGGAGTTCGGTGCCGCGGGCGAGGACCCGGTGGGTGTAGTTGCCGCCCCCGACGGTCTCCGCCCACACCAGGGGGCCCGCCGCGGGGGGCGGGTCCGGCCAGTCCCGGGCCGGGACGACGGGCATGGCCTCGGCGCGGGTGCCCTCCTGGGCACGGGCGTGGTCTCGGGCTCCGTATGTGGTCTCTGTGGCCATGGCGGACCTCCGGCTCCAGGGGTGTTTCTGTCGCTTGACAGAAATTAGGGGCGGGGTAGGTCGGGGGGATTGCCCGGGTGTTGCCGGGGGGTTACCGGGCGCTCACGGGGGTGTTGTTGGGTGGCGGTCGGGGGTGGTTGGGGGTGTCGGGGGTGGTCGCGCGTGGGGGCCGCGCGGGGGAGTGGTGGGGCGGCTTGCGGCTGTGGGCCAGGGTGTGAGGGGGTGCGGGTGGGAGGTCGGTGCCGGAGGAGGTTGCGTGCACCGGTGCGCGGGGCGGTGTCCCCTGGGCGGAGAACGGGCGGGGGCGGAGGGTCGGGCTTCCGGGCGTGGGGTCCGCGGGCGTTGGGTGGGCCTGTCTGGGTCTTAGACTTCGTCTCATTTGGCGAGTCGGCGGTAGCAGATGAGGGTGCAGGCGATGCTGGTGAAGGCTAGAAAGTGCTCGGCTTTGCGTTCGTAGCGG
>NZ_JBEXEA010000012.1:254505-285485 GCF_040606035.1 Streptomyces sp. NPDC005483 | reverse complement strand
CGCCCGGTTACATTTCGAACCCGGAAGCTAAGCCTCACAGCGCCGATGGTACTGCAGGGGGGACCCTGTGGGAGAGTAGGACACCGCCGAACAATTTTTGAGAAAACCCCCGTGCCATTCGGCACGGGGGTTTTTCTGTTTCACCAATTTTTATTCGTGCGCGCGGATAGCACCCGGGTACTACTGTGGCCGCATGAGCTACGTGATCCGGTCAGTCCGCGCCGATGAGTGGCCCGCCGCGAAGGAGTTGCGGCTTGCGGCCCTCCAGGATCCGGTCGCGCCACTCGCCTTCCTGGAGACTTATGAGGAGGCCGCCGCACATCCCGACTCCTTCTGGCGGGAGCGGACCGCCAAGGGTGCCGAGGGAGCGGACGGGGCGCAGACGATCATCGCCGAGGCCCCGGACGGGCACTGGGTCGGGACGGTGACCGTGCTGCTGGAAGAGCCCGGGACCACGGACTGGGCCGGGTTTCCGGTCGAGCGGAAGCAGGGGCATCTCGTCGGGGTGTTCGTACGCTCCGAGGAACGCGGGAGCGGGCTCACCGATGTGCTGTTCGACGCCGCTGTGGAATGGGCGTGGGCGCACGGTGCGGAGCGGGTGCGGCTGATCGTGCACGAGGACAACGGGCGGGCGCAACGCTTCTATCGCAAGGTGGGCTTCGAGCCCACGGGTGTGCTCGTGCCGTTGGCGGCGACTTCGGGGGAGACCGAGTTGGAATTCGCGTTGGAGCGCGCCTGACGCGTGATGTACTCCTGCGCGGTCCGTCAAAGATCATGAGGCACGCGTCCGGACGACTGGCACCTCACCTGCACCGGCTCGGCGTGCTCGTGCCGCCGGAGCCGTTCCCGGCGGGGAGGGGGCGGCCCGCGGGGAGTCGGACCATGAGCAACTCATGGAGTTCTGCCGTGGGTTCGCCGCGGAAGTGGGACAACGGTCACCATCGACGCCCACTCCTGGGCAGGCACCCGCTTTCCCGACAAGAGCTGCACATTCTGGGAGACGCCGGGCGGCACGCCCGTCTCCATGGCCGGGTCGACCCGATGGTCGCGGGCCTGGTCCCGGTGGACCCCGTGTACACGCCGGGCCACCTGCGTGGTTGTGGACGGTCGAGGTGAGCCGGGCCGCGCTGGCGGAGGGCGCCGAGGACGTCGTGCTGTTCCACGGGCGCGGTCAACCCGACGAGTAACGCCCAGCTCTACGCGTGGAGGTCAGCGTCCGGCCAGCGGGTGCGGGCCTGTTCGCGGGACCGGAGCAGGGCCAGGGTAGGGAGCCCCCGCTCCGCTCCTGCGGCCAGCAGCTCCGGGAGTTGGGGGAGCGGAGCCACGGCTGCGACGTCGTCCAGGACGAGCGTGAGTGGTGGGTCGAGGCGACCGGAGGATGACCGTTCGGCCATGCGCCGGCCACGCTCGACCACGCTTGAGGTGAGGGCCGTCAGGAGGGGCATCGCGCCCGGATCGGTCCTGGGGTCCTCGATGGATTCACCCACCACATAAAGCGTGCCCCCTTCGTCGACGAAGGAATCCAAGGCGAGGGCATCATTTCGGTTGGGAGTGCATGCCTCGCGGATGTTGACCGTGAAGAGGGCGGAGAGGGCTCGGCTGGTCAGCTCCTGGGCGATGTCGCGGCGTTCGGGGTGCGCGGTGAGGGCCGCTTCGAGTTCGCCCGCGGAACCGGGAGCTGCCTTCGGGTTGGTGCGGAGGGTTTTCACGGCGTCCTGGACCTGCGTGCCCTGGCACCAGCGGTGGACGTGGCGGATGGTGCGGGCGTCTATGGCCGCAGCGTGGAGGTAGCTGCGCAGGAGCGTTTCGGCCACGTCGGCCACGGCCCGGTCGATCTTCGCGGTGGGGCGGATCGGGGCGAGGAGGGCCTGTGCTCTGGCCTTGGCCGTTTCCTTGGTCTCGCAGCCTGTGACGGGGGACCAGTGGAGGCGGGCCGGGGTGTCGCAGAGGTGGGTGGGGTCGTAGACGTGGACCGGGCCGAGTTTGCCTCTGGCGTCTTTGGTGTCCTGCCAGACCGCCGGGTTCGAGGTGACGACGAGGGCGGGGCCTTCCGCGTCCCTGATGGCCTGCGTGGCGGTGGGGTGGCGGGCTTCCCTGGGGGCGTAGAGGATCGCGCCTTCGGCGCGGGGGGTTTCCCATCCGCCCACCCGTTCACCAGTGGACAGAGAAGTGGGCAGCTTGGCTGTGGCCGGCGCCGCGAGGAGTGGCTCGGTGGGCTGGGGGAGCCCCGTCGGGTTGCTCGCCGTCGGCGGCTGCGGTCGAGTCGACGGCTGCGGGGAGCCGAGGACGGGAGTCGTGGCTGGTTGCGGCTCTGGCGTCGGCCTCGGGATGGGTACCTCCTGAGCCGGTACCTCGTGGACCGGCCCCGGTTCCGGTCGCCGTGCCCGGGCCGCCAGTTTCTCCGCTCGCGTCCTCGCGCGGACCGCTCTCCAGCGGGCCAGTGTCCCCATCACGAAGATCGTCAGGACGATCAGGATCAGCAGCTGGCCGATGAACAGGCCCCAGACCAGGCCGTAACCGGAGAGCTGGCCGGCGGGGGTGTCGGGCCAGGCGCCGGGGAGGTCCTGGGGATGGCCGATGAGGTGGCGCATGGCCAGGGGGGTGCGGGTGAAGGTGACGCCCTTGGGCCAGTCGCCGTGGGCGAACAGGCCGGCGAGGCCCGTCGCCGACCAGACGAGGAGGGTCATGCCGAGGAGGAAGGCGAGTATGCCGACCAACAGCCCGTCCGGGACGCCTCCCTGGCCTCCCTGGCCGCCCTGGAGGCGGTCGTCCGGTCTCACCACTGCCCGACCCTCCTACGCCACCGTCGACTCGGAGTCGCCCATGTGCTGTTCCACGAAGGCCGCCGCCCGCTCCTCGGCCTCCAGTTCGGCGGCGCGCAGGGCGTCGTCGGTGAGGTCGCTGGAGGACTCCGTCATCGCGCGGTCGGTGAAGACCAGGGGGCGTTCGGTCTCGGTGACCAGGTGTTTGACCACCTGGACGTTGCCGTTGACGTCCCAGACGGCGATGCCCGGGGTGAGGGACGGGATGATCTCGACCGCCCAGCGCGGTAGGCCCAGGACGCGGCCCGTCGCTCGTGCCTCGTCGGCCTTCTGGGCGTAGATCGTCCGGGTGGAGGCCATCTTCAGGATCGCCGCGGCCTCCTTCGCCGCCGCTCCGTCCACCACGTCGGACAGGTGGTGGACCACCGCCACGAAGGACAGGCCGAGCCGACGGCCGAACTTCAGCAGCCGCTGGAAGAGCTGGGCCACGAAGGGGCTGGCGATGATGTGCCAGGCCTCCTCGACCAGGAAGATGCGCTTCTTGCGGTCGGGGCGGATCCAGGTGTGTTCCAGCCAAACTCCGACGATCGCCATGAGGATGGGCATGGCGATGGAGTTGCGGTCGATGTGGGACAAATCGAAGACGATCAGCGGCGCGTCCAGGTCGATGCCGACCGTGGTCGGGCCGTCGAACATGCCCCGCAGGTCACCGTCGACCAGTCGGTCCAGGACCAGGGCGACATCGAGGCCCCATGCGCGGACGTCCTCTATGTCGACGTTCATCGCCTCGGCCGACTCGGGTTCGGGGTGCCGTAGCTGCTCGACGATGTCCGTGAGGATCGGCTGGCGTTCGACGATCGTCTCGTTGACGTAGGCGTGCGCGACCTTCAGCGCGAAGCCCGAGCGCTCGTCGAGGCCGTGGCCCATCGCGACCTCGATGATGGTCCGGAGCAGCGCGAGCTGACCGGTCGTCGTGATCGCCGGGTCGAGCGGGTTGAGGCGGATCCCCATGTCCAGGGCGGCCATCGGGTCCAGGCGGATGGGAGTTATGCCCAACTCCTGCGCGATGAGGTTCCATTCGCCGACGCCGTCCTCGCCCTGGGCGTCCAGGACGACGACCTGGCGGTCCCGGAAGCGCAACTGGCGCAGGACGTAGGTCTTCTCGAGCGCCGACTTGCCGTTGCCGGACTCGCCCAGGACCAGCCAGTGCGGGGCCGGGAGCTGCTGGCCGTAGAGCTGGAAGGGGTCGTAGATGTAGCCCTTGCCGGAGTACACCTCGCGGCCGATGATCACGCCCGAGTCGCCGAGGCCGGGCGCGGCGGTCGGGAGGTAGACCGCCTGCGCCTGGCCGGTGGAGGTGCGGACCGGCAGGCGGGTCGTCTCGACCTTTCCGAAGAGGAAGGCCGTGAAGGCGTCGGTGAGGACGGACAGCGGATCCCGCATGCTTTTGCCCCTACCTTCGAATGCCGGTGGCGAACGGAAGCGTGTTCACGAAGGCGCGATGGTGCTCTCGGTCGCACCACTCCAGTTTCAGATACGACTTGCCGGCCGAGGCCCGGATGGTCCGCTTGTCGCGGGCCAGGGCCTCGGGGGAGCGGGAGGAGACGGTGATGTAGCCGACCAGGTTGACCCCGGCCGCGCCGCTCGCGAGGTCCTCGCCGCGCTGGTCGAGCCGGGTGTGGGCGGCGATGTCGCGCGGGTCCACGGTCCGGTTCATCTTGGCGGCGCGGGAGGCCTCCGCCTCGTCGTTGGTCTTCTCGGTCAGCATGCGTTCGATGGCGATCTCGGTGGGTTCGAGGTCCATGGTGACGGCGACCGTGCGGATGACGTCCGGGGTGTGGACGAGCAGGGGCGCCAGGAAGTTGACGCCGACGGGGGTCATCGGCCACTCCTTGACCCAGGCGGTGGCGTGGCACCAGGGCGCGCGCGTGCTGGACTCCCGCGTCTTGGCCTGGAGGAACGTCGGTTCCATGGCGTCGAGTTCGGCCGGCCAGGCGTTGCGCTTGGTCATCGCCTGGATGTGGTCGATGGGGTGGTCGGGGTCGTACATGGAGTGGATCAGCGACGCCAGCCGGCCCTGGCCGAGCGGCTGGCGTACCCGGATGTCGGCCTCCTGGAGGCGCGAGCAGATGTCGGTCAGCTCGCGGGCCATGACGACCGCGAGGCCCGCGTCCTTGTCCAGCTTGCGGCCGGACTGGGGGCGGGCGGCGCGGGCCATCGCGTGGGCCTCCGCCGCCAGTTCACGGGAGTAGTGCATGCAGGCGACGAGGTACGCGCGGTGCTGCTCGCTGCTGGTGGACACCATCGACTGGAGTTGGTCGTACGACGTCTGCAGCCAGGGCAGCGCCTTGTCGTCCCCGCGCATGGCGACGTCCTTGGCGTGGGCGTCGGGGTCGGCGGGGAGGGTGCGGGCGAGCATCTGGATGCGGGTGACGAAGCCGTCGCCGTTGGCCACGTGCTTGAGGAGGGTGCCGAAGCGGTCGACGAGGGCTTCCTGGTCCTCGGAGTCGCGCAGGCCGACGCCGGGGCCCTCGATCTCGATGGCGGCGGTGACGGTACGGCGGTCCGCGTGGAGCAGTACGGCGAGCTCGTCGGGCCCGAACGGGGCGGCGAGCCAGTTGATCCGGCCGATGCCGGGGGGTGGGCCGACCTCGACCTCACGGCCGTCGACGTGGGTGCCGGCCTCCATCACGGAGGAGCGGTACGTGGTGCCCTGGCGCAGGGTCCGCTTGTAACTGCGGTTGATCTCGAACCACTTGTAGAACGTGCGGCGCTTGTACGGCACGTAGACCGCGGCCAGCGCGACGAGGGGGAAGCCCATCAGCAGGACGATGCGCAGGGAGAGGACCGGGACGAGGAGCCCGCACATCATGCCGAGGAACGCGCCCACGATGATGAGCGCGATCTCGCCGGTCTCGCGGTTGCGGCCGACGATCGCGTTCGGCCGGGCGCGGCCGATCAGATATGTACGGCGGGGCGTGACCGTATGCGACACGTGGGACTCGGTCGTCAACGCCCGTCACCTCCTGTGCTGTTGCTGCCTGCGTTGCGGTTGCCGGCGTGCGGGGTGTTCACCGAGTTGCCCGCGCGGGGAGCGGGAGCGGCGGAGGGGACAGATCCGCCGCCTCCGTTCGGGGTGCGCGAGCTGTGGGCGGCGACTCCGCCGGACGCCGGGTTGCTCGGGCGGGCGCCCGAACCTCCGGAGGCCTGACCGTTGTTGTCGGCCCGGGAGCTGTGGGTCTTGATGCCCTGGGCGACCAGGGTGGCGGGGGAGCTGATGACCGCGGCGGCCTTGCCCTCGGCGCCCTGCATGATGCGGTTGCTGCGGGAGCCGGCGATCTCGTCGCCGAAGCCGGGGACGAAGCGGTAGATCATCGCGCTGGCGAAGATGGCGAGCAGGATGATGGCGAGGCCGGAGACGACGGCGGAGAAGGCGTCGGGGCCGTCGTCGGAGGAGAGCGCGCCGGCGAGGCCGAGGACGATGACGATCACCGGTTTGACCAGGATGACGGCGATCATGATGCCGGCCCAGCGGCGGACGTGGCCCCAGAGGTTCTTGTCGACGAGGCCGGCGTAGACGACGGTGCCGAGGAGGGCGCCGACGTAGAGGAGGGCGGCGCGGATGACGAGCTCCAGCCAGAGCACTCCGGCGGCGAGGATGCTGACCAGGGAGACGACGATCAGCATGATGGGGCCGCCGCCGATGTCGTTGCCCTTCTGCAGGGCGCCGGAGAAGGTGCCGAAGAACGTGTCGGTCTGGTCGCCGGTGGCCTTGGCGAGGACCTCCGATACGCCGTCTGTCGCTGATACGACGGTGTAGAGGATGAGGGGGGTGAAGGCGGACGCGAGCACGGTCAGCCACAGGAACCCGATCGCCTCGCTGATGGCGGTGGTGAGGGGGGCGCCTCGTACCGCGCGCTTGGCTACGGCCAGCAGCCACAGGAGAAGGGTGAGGATGGTCGACGCGGCGAAGACGACGGCGTACTGCTGGAGGAACTTCTGGTTGGTGAAGTCGACGTTCGCGGTGTCCTTGACGGCCTCGCTGAGCTTGTCGATGGTCCAGGCGGCGGCCTTGGCGCAGCTTTTGGCCAGGGAGGACATGGGGTCGAGGGTGGAGGTGAGACTGGGAGTCGAACCCCCGGAACCGCCGCTGCCACCCCCTTGTTCGCAGTAGTCCCTGGCCGGAGGGGCGATCAGGGAGCAGTCGCTGCTTTTGGACGGGGTCGGCGAAGGGGTGGGAGTGGGCGCCCCAAAGGCACGCGTGGCCATGAGCACGGCTGTGGCCTGGAGGCCGGCGGCGGCGCCGGCCAGGGTGAGCACGCGTCGGCTAGCGGGCATAGGTGAACCCTCCGTACTCCTCGACGGCCTTCGCCATCTCGTCGGCACTGGAGGCCTTGTCGTCGCCCGGGACGGGCGACGGGCCGTCCTTCTGGGAGTGCGTCACGATCTTCCAGGTGTTGCTGGTCCATTCCAGCTTCATCGTGATGGTGAACCAGCTGCTGGTGACCGGGTTGGTGGAGTTCTCGCCCGCCAGTCCGAGGAGACCGCCGCACCACACGTCGACGGTCGTGGCGGCTGCGGACGTCTCGGTGACCTTCGTGCCGATCGGGCTGGTACGGGACACGAAGGTGTAACCCGCGGGCGCGGAGCCGTCGGTGTTCAGCCCGAGGGCCTCGTTGAACTCGGGGGTGTACGCCTTGTCCAGCGCGGCTTCGAGGCCGGCGACCCGGGCGGGGGTGATGATGGTTTGCAGGAGGGTGTCGCGGGTGGTCTTGTTGAACATGCTGGTGGAACCCAGGGCCACCGCGTAGTTGGCTGCCGCGCTCTGTGCCCCCTGTTCGTCATGGGCGAACCCCGTCGGGACACCGTCCGCCGGCGCCTGCACCGGCGTCTGTCCGCTGGCTGACGTGGGCGCGGCTTTCGGCTGACCCCCCGCCCCCACCTCAGACGATGAGGAATCGTCTCCTCCGCGGTTCGCGAAGGCGATTGCGGCGATCAGGAGGACGATGACGCCGACCACGGTGACCAGGCTTCGGGAGGACGAGCGGCCGGGGCGGCGGGCGCCGCCGTAGACGTCGGTGGTGCCGCCGGGCAGGTGGGTGCGGGTCTGACCGGTGCCGCCGTAACCGCCGGAGCCGTCCTGGTCGTCTCCGAGACTCATACCGCTTACGCCCCCTCGACGTGGTGCGGAGAAGTGCGGGAAAACGCGTACGGGTACGACGGTAGCCGTGCTGGTTCCCGCGCGGGCGCGGTGTGGTGACTCGGCATCAGAGTCATCGGAGTCATCGAGGAGATCGGAGACATCGGGGGAACGCAACCTCAGCCGGTGGGCACTGCGGACGGGTGGGGTAGAGGGGGTACCGGGCGCGCCCGGCCGGACCGGAGGTGCGTCGACCGGACGCGGCGGCTATACGGCCATGCCGTACACGATGGTGAAGAGCGTGCCCAGCGATCCGATGATGAAGACGCCGGTCAGACCCGCGATGATGAGGCCCTTGCCCTGTTCCGCGCTGAAGGTGTCCCGCAGGGCGGTGGCGCCGATGCGCTGTTTGGCGGCACCCCAGATGGCGATGCCGAGGCAGAGCAGGATGGCGACCGCCATGACGACCTGGATCATCGTCTTCGCCTCGGTCCCCAGCGCCCCGAAGGGGCCCCAGTCCGGAGCGATCCCGCCGATGATGGTGTTGATGTCTCCCTTGTCGGCCGCAAAGAGCATGTAAGTCACCGCCCCTGGTGGGTAGTTCCGTCTCCCCTGCGTGTGCGCAGAGGTCAGGCCTCATTGTCGCCGACAATTCCGCCGTCGTATGTCGACTTGGCGTCATTGGTTGGCGGGTTTCGTACGAATGACTGTCTGGTCACTCTGTGTATCACGGCAGGTCACGCCGGGCAATGAGGCCTGAGCGGAACCTGTCGTGTGGTTCCGTCGTTAACCCCTCTTACGACCTGCGGCGCTTCTGGCACCGATGTTCTGCGGGTGAAGGCTAACCCGCAGGGCCGTAGGTATGACGAACGGGCCGCGGCAGGGGTGCCCGCGGCCCGCGTGTTGACGGAGAGTCAGCCGGTGAAGGCGGTCACTCCGCCCAGGGTGCTGGTAGGGGTACTGGGCCGGGTAGTCGCTGCTGCCGGGCGTACCTGCCAGCGCGTAGTCGGCCGCGATGATGGGGCCGGAGGCGCTGGTGCCGCCGAAGGTGTGCCGGCCGGCGGTGGCGTCGTACGAGTCGTAGACGCCGGTGGCCGGGTCGGCGACGGCGGAAACGTCCGAAATCATGCGCGAGGTGTCCTAGGAGGACTCAGAGCCGCCGTAGGAGTTGGAGACGAAATTGGCGTCCAGGGTGACGGCCTCGTTCACCGCCTTGCCCGTGTGTTGGCCATGGTGGCGAACAGCCGTTGGCGGTGGTGCAGGCCGGCAGGCCGTAGTGCGCGCGGTACTTCGCGAGGTCGGCCTCGGCGGTCAGGCCGTACGCCGGCTGGAGGTCGGAGGGGTTCGCGGCGTCGGCGGCCTTCGGGGTGATGCCGCGGGCCTTCTGGGAGGCGGTGGTGCCGTCCGTCACGCGCAGGGAATCGCAGGCGAGTTCGCCGGTCTTCTTGGGGGTGGCGCAGGGGGTCGCGGCCCAGGTGACCTTGGACGGGGGCGTCGCGTCCGCGTGGACCGCGGGGCCGGGGCCGGCGAGGACGAGGCGTCGGTGACGGCCGAGGCGGAGCCGATGCGGTGCCGTCTCACGCGTATGTGGGGGAGTCGGTACGCGAAGTGCAGCCTCCTGATGGTGGAACGGGGGTGGCGGTGCGGGTGCGTGCCGGGGGTGCGGTGCCCCCGGCGGCGGGCGTGGTCGCCTGGGTTGTAGGGGTGTGGCGAACGGGTCGCGACCCGGAGGTTGCGACCCGTTGCCGTTGTGCCGCCGAGGGGACCCCACGTCCCCCTCTGAGGGCGGCGCCCCCGTGACCCGACGGGGGACACTCGGGAGCTCTCCGTTCAGCCGGTGAAGGCGCCCAGGCCCTGCGGCGTACCCAGGCCGGTCGGGCCGTCGTAGCCCGACTTGGCGGTGCAGAAGTAGCTGGTCGAGCAGGTGCCGTTGTTGCCGGAGGTCACGTCGTTGAGGGCGGAGGTGTCCGCGTAGGGGTACTGGGCCGGGTAGTCGCTGCTGCCCGGGGTGCCCGCGAGGGCGTACACCGACGCGATGATGGGGGCGGAGGCGCTGGTACCGCCGTAGGTGTTCCAGCCCGTGCCGTCGGCGCCGTAGGAGTCGTAGACGGAGACTCCGGTGGCCGGGTCGGCGACGGCGGAGACGTCGGCGATCATGCGCTTGGTGCAGCCGGTGTCGGTCTGCCAGGTCGGCTTGGCGTCGTAGGCCGAGCAGCCCGAGCCGGTGCCCTCGGTGGAGCTGGTCTTCCAGACGGTCTCGGTCCAGCCGCGGGAGGTGGAGGAGGTCTTGAGGGCGGTGCCGCCCACCGCCGTCACGTACTTGGAGGCGGCCGGGTACTCGGCGCCGTAGCCCTCGTCGCCGGCGGAGACGGTGATGGCCACACCCGGGTGGTTGAAGTAGGAGGAGTCGTAGGAGGTGTCCGAGGAGGACTCGGAGCCGCCGTAGGAGTTGGAGACGAACTTGGCGCCCAGGGTGACGGCCTCGTTCACCGCCTTGCCCAGGTTGGCCATGCTCGACGAACTCGCCTCGACCAGCAGGATCTTGGCGTTCGGGGCGATGGCGGAGACCATGTCGAGGTCGAGGGAGATCTCACCGGCCCAGCCGCTGTCGGCGGTGGGGAGGGAGGTCGTGGAGCCGGTCTGGCTGACCTTCTTGAAGCAGCCGTTGGCGGTCGTGCACGCCGGCAGGCCGTAGTAGGAGCGGTAGGTGGCCAGGTCCGCGGCGGCGTTGGGGTCGTCGTAGGCGTCGACGATGGCGATGGTCTCGCCGGAGCCGTTGGAGGCGGACGCGGAGGTCAGGCCGTACGCCGACTGGAGGTCGGAGGGGCCGTAGCCGGTCGGGGTGGCGGAGGCGGCCTTCGGCGTGAGCGTCTTGGCGGTCACGCCCTTCAGCGCGGCCTGCTTCTCCATGTACGCGGTGGTGCCGCCGGTGACGCGCAGGGCGTGGCAGGCGGCGTAACCCTTCTCGGGGGTGGTGTCACACGCGCTCTCGTACTGCACATGGGCCTTGGCGACGGCGGTGGCGACGGCCTTGGCGCTCACGTGGTCGGGCGTGGCCGCGGTCGCGTGGACGGCGGTGCCGAGTCCGGCGAACACGAGGGCGGTGGTGGCTACGGCGGTGGAGCCGACCCGGCGCCATCTGCCGGATGTGTGGGGGGAGTGGGGAGTACGCAACGTACAGCCTCCTGGGAGTGGTTGCAGAGGCCTGCAGTGGGGGACCACCGGTGAGGTTCCCGGCGGGGGCGGCGACCCGCGTAGACCATCGCCTTGTTGAGTACGTGACAACAAGACAGGCGACGGAATCCTGACTTCCGCCTTACCGAAGGGCGTTGGGGGATTGCTGATCGATGGCGGTCGGATGGGCGGAGGATGGTCACGGCTTGACCATCTACACGCGTCGCGCACAACTCCCGGGTGCGGGACGGCGGTTCGTGGTGCCGGGTCAGCGGGGCCTGAGGCCGTACAGCAGGTGGTGGACGAGTCCCGGTACGGCGTCCATGGCGGCCTCGGTGGTGAACTTGCCGGTGATGGCGAAGGACGCGAGGCCGTGGAGGGCGGTGCCCACGACGAGGGTGAGGTGCTCGGGGTCGCCGTCGATGATCTCGCCGCGCTGCTGGGCGGCGGCGACGGCACGCTCCAGGGAGCCCACCGTGCGGTCCATCGCGGCGGTGATCTGCTCGGCGGCGTCGGGCTCGTGCTTGCGGGCGTACATCAGCTCCAGGAGCTCGGCGTTGTCGATGGCGAAGCCGAGGTAGGTCCGGGCGAGGGCGGTAAGGCGGTCCTGGAGGGGGAGCCCTTCGTCGTCGGCGGCGTCGAGGGCCTCGGCCATGCGGTCGTAGCCGACCAGGGCGAGGGCGTTGAGCAGGGCCTGCTTGTCCTTGAAGTGCCGGCCGGGGGCGGCGTGGCTGACGCCGATGTCGCGGGCGAGCTCACGCAGGGAGAGGGAGGCGGCGGTGCCCTTGTCGCGGAGGGTGCGCTCGGCGGCGGCGAGGAGGGCGGAGCGCAGGTCGCCGTGGTGGTAGGGGCGGGTCTCGGGCTTCTCGGCGGGCATGGCCGCCATGGTATCCGGATGTAGACGGCGCCAGCATTGTTGTCATTGACAGCATTGTTGGCGACGTCTACATTCAGGGTCATGGCTACGGACAAGCAGCAGAAGTGGAACGCGACCCGCCTTGCCGACCAGACCGGCCGCACGGCGGTGGTCACCGGGGCGAACAGCGGTATCGGACTCCGGGCCGCGCAGGCCCTGGCCGGGGCGGGCGCGCACGTCGTGTTCGCCGTACGGGACCCGGAGCGCGGCGAGGCGGCGGCAAGGACCGTGAACGGCAGCACGGAGGTACGGCGGCTGGATCTGGCGGACCTGTCGTCGGTGCGGGAGTTCGCGGCGGCGTGGGACCGCCCGCTGGATCTGCTGATCAACAACGCGGGCGTGATGATGGTCCCGCAGCAGCGGACGGCGGACGGCTTCGAGATGCAGTTCGGCACGAACCATCTGGGCCACTTCGCGCTGACGAACCTGCTGCTGCCGTACGTCACCGATCGGGTCGTCACGGTGTCCTCCGGCGCACACCGCTGGGGCGACCAGCGGATCCACTTCGAGGACCTGAACAGGACGTCGGCCTACGACCCGAGGGGCGTCTACGGCCAGTCGAAGCTGGCGAACCTGCTGTTCGTGCTGGAACTCCAGCGGCGGCTGACGGAGTCGGGCTCCCGGGTCCGCGCCCTCGCCGCCCACCCCGGCTACGCGGCCACGAACCTGCAGAGCCACGCGGCCAGTGCGGCGGCGCGGATGTTCATGCAGCTCGGCAACAGGTTCCTGGCGCAGGACGACACGGCGGGCGCGCTGCCCACGCTGTACGCGGCGACGCAGGACCTGCCGGGGGCGAGTTACGTGGGACCGGACGGGCTCGGGGAGATGCGGGGCGCGCCGACGCTGGTGGGCCGGAGCGCGGCCGCGAGCGACGTCGCGGTGGCCCGGCGCCTGTGGACGGCGTCGGAGGAGCTGACCGGGACGCGTTTTCCACAGGGTGTGGGGACGCGGGGCTGAGTCAGGCTCGTGGGGCTGGGTTGTTGCGCTCCGCGCTCCGGGACGTGCGCGCGGAGCGCTGGCCGGATCTCCGGCTTCACGGGGTGTGGGACGCGGGGCTGAGGCACGCCCGTGCGGCTGGGTTGCCGCGCTCGGGCTCCCGGGACGTGCGCGGTGCGCTGGCCGGCGTCTGAAGTTTCACGGGGTGTTGGGCGTGGAGCGGGGTCACGCCCGTGACACCGGCCCGCCGCGCTCCGGGACGTGCGCGCGGTGCGCTGGCCGGAGTCTCCGGTTTCACGGGGTGGCGCGGGGCTGAGTCACGTCCGTGACACCGGCCCGTCGCGCTCCGGCTCCCAGAACGCGCGTAATGCGCCGGCCAGGGCCTCCGGTGCCTCCTCGGCCATGTGGTGCCCGGAGTCGATCGGACCGCCCTCCAGCCGGGCGCCCGCCCAGTCGCGCCAGACGTCAAGGACGTCGCCGTAGAGGTCGGTCATGTCGTCCCGCGTGGCCCACAGGACCTGGAGCGGGCTGTCGATGCGTCGGCCGGTCCGCTGGTCGGCGTCGTCGTGCTCGCGGTCCACGCCGAGGCCGGCCCGGTAGTCCTCGCACATGGCGTGCACGGTGGCCGGGTCGTGAATGGCCTGCCGGTAGTCCTCGTACGCCTCGGCGCCCATCTGCTCGGGCGTGGCCGTGTACCACGCGTCGGGGTCGGCGTTGATGACGCGCTCGGCGGGCTTGGCCGTCTGGCCGAGGAAGAACCAGTGCCACCAGCTCGCGGCGAAACCGGCGTCACAGCGGCGCAGGGCCTCCCCGATGGGGATCGCGTCCAGCACGCTGACGGCGGACACGGCCTCGGGGTGGTCCAGGGCGAGGCGGGTCGCCACGTACGCGCCCCGGTCGTGCCCGACGACCGCGAACCGCTCGTGCCCGAGCCGGCGCATGACCGCGAGGCAGTCACCGGCCATGACCCGTTTGGAGTAAGGGCGGTGTTCCGGGTCGGTCGCGGGCTTGTCGGAGCGGCCGTAGCCGCGCAGATCGGGGCAGACGACGGTGTGGCCCGCCGCGGCCAGCAGCGGGGCGACACGGTGCCAGGTGGCATGCGTACGGGGATGTCCGTGCAGGAGCAGCACGGCGGGGCCGCTGCCACCGTGCCGCACGCGCAGCCGGACGCCGTCGTCGCCCTCGCATCGCGTCAGCTCGAAACCGTCGAACACACCAGCCTCCCGGGCTCGGCCGTAGAGGCTCGGCTGCCCCGGAGTGCGCGTTCCACGCGGTCGGGATCACCGCGTTATGTCTTCTATGACGGGAATGGCATATGTATGCGTCGATCATGGAATCGCGGTTGACGTTTTCTCACCTTCGTACGGAATGCTGGTTTCCGTGAAGCGCACGCCACGTCTCGCTCTCCACGCCGCCGCCGTCCTGCTCACCGTCACCTCGGCCTCCGAAGCGGCCGCCGATGACGGGGCGGGGCCCTTCGGGGTGACGGCCGTCGCCGCGGCGACCTCGCAGAACGCCCGGGTGGGGGCCCTGTTCGACGGAGCGCAGCACCACTGCACCGCCTCCGTCGTACGCAGCCCGCACCGGGACCTCATCGTCACCGCCGCGCACTGCCTCGACGACAGCGACCGCGACCTCGTGTTCGTGCCCGGATACCGGGACGGTGCGGCGCCGTACGGGAAATGGAAGGTGGCGAAGCGGTACCTGCCCGAGGGGTGGTCCAAGGGACAGGACGAGGACAGCGATGTCGCCTTCGCCACGGTCGAGGGAGACGTCCAGGACGCCGTCGGCGGGAACCGGTTCGTGACCGGCACCGCCACCGGGGCCACCGCCGTCACCGTCACCGGATACCCGTCCTCCCGTGGCGTGCCGATCAGCTGCACCAACAAGCCGACCGCGCACAGCCGTACGCAACAGCGGATCGAGTGCCCGGATTACATAGGCGGGACCAGCGGCAGTCCCTGGGTGAACGGGGACGGACAGGTCGTGGGGGTGCTGGGCGGGCACGAGGAGGGCGGGGCGACGGCCGACGTGTCGTACAGCGTGGTGCTCGGGGCGGAGGCCGCCGCGCTCTACCGCGACGCGGTCCGCTGATCTTCGCGCCGACCCCGCCGAGTACCCCGGTTTCCTTCGGGGAAGCTCCTAGACTGGCGCGGGCGGACTCCCAGTGGGCGAGGGGCGGTTGACGGTGCGTAAGGCGTGGCTGGTTGCGGGCGCCGTGTTCGGGGCGGGGCTCAGCTTCGTGATGCTGCTCGTCGTGGGGGTCTACGTCGTCGCGGGCAACCTCGCGGGCGGGGCGGGCGGAGCCGGCAGAGCCCTGGCCAAGGGCGCGGTTCCGGCCGCCTATCAGGCCCTCGTGCAGAAGTGGGGCAACCTCTGCCCCGCCATCAACCCGGCCCTGCTCGCCGCCCAGCTCTACCAGGAGAGCGGATTCAACCCGAAGGCCCAGAGCGCCGCGGCGGCGCAGGGAATAGCGCAGTTCATTCCCGGGACCTGGGCCACGCACGGTGTCGACGGTGACGGTGACGGCGACAAGGACGTCTGGGATCCCAATGACGCGATTCCCTCGGCGGCCTCCTACGACTGCTCGCTCGCGTCCTATGTGAAGGACGTCCCGGGAGACATCACCGCGAACATGCTCGCCTCCTACAACGCGGGCGCCTACGCGGTCATCAAGTACGGGGGCGTGCCGCCGTACAAGGAAACCCAGAACTACGTGAAGACCATCACGACCCTGGAGGAGAGCTTCGCGGCGCCCACGACCCGCGTCGATCCCTCCGAGCAGGCCGCCGGCGCCATCTACTACGCGCAGAAGAAGCTCGGGACGCCTTATCTGTGGGGCGGGACCGGCACCGCCGAGCAGGGCGGGCGCTTCGACTGCTCGGGGCTGACGCAGGCCTCGTACGAGAGCGTGGGCATCACGCTGCCGCGCGTCGCGAACGACCAGTACAACGCCGGCCCGCATCCGGCCAGAAGTGAACTGCTGCCGGGGGACCTGGTGTTCTTCTCCACGGACCTCACCAACTCGCGCGCCATCCACCATGTGGGGATTTATGTGGGCGGCGGATACATGATCGACGCACCGAGAACGGGTGCTGTGATCCGGTTCGACCCGATCGACACATCTGAGTACTTCGGTGCCACCCGGGTCACTGAAGATGGCGCGAAAGCGTTGCCCACGACGGTGTGACGGAACGTGAAACCCACCCCCTGAGCTGCGGCGATGTGTCTCTCTTCGATAACGTCTGCGTGATCATTCAGTGGAGTGTGGAACGTATTAACGGGAGCCGTGCGTTCCTGGGGGCGTAGCCGAGCGCACATGGGTACGCCGGGAAAGACGACGAAGGGGCCGCAGCATCATGGCTGTTCTCGCCGAATCCGGGTCGAACCCCGACGTCGACCTGCTCTACGACATCAACGGCCTGGCCAAGGACGCCCCGCACTGGTTCGACCGGGTCATGGAGTACGTCGGGGAGTACGGCATCCTGCTCGGGATGGTGCTGCTCGTCCTGTGGTGCTGGTGGGTGGGCCGCCGACGCGGGGGTGAGGACGCGGCCTCCTCCGTGGCCGCGCTGGTGTGGGCGCCCCTCGCCGCCGCGCTGGCCGTGCTGGTCAACGTGCCCATAAGGGGGTTCGTCGAGCGGCCCCGGCCGTTCCGGACCCATGAGGGGCTCGATGTCCTGGTCTCCGGGAAGACCGACTACTCCTTCGTGAGCGACCACGCGACCATCACCATGGCGATGGCGGTCGCGTTGTTCGTGGCCAACCGGAGGTTCGGGCTCGCCGGCATCGCGCTGGCACTGCTCGAAGGGTTCTGCCGGGTGTACATGGGTGTGCACTACCCGACGGACGTCATCGGCGGGTTCGCACTCGGGACGGCTGTGGCCCTGCTGTTGTCGCCGCTCGCGATGGCTCTGCTCACGCCTTTGATGAAGGCCGTCGAGAGGTCCTCGAAAGGTGCGTGGCTCGTTCGCGCGCGAGACGGTGGGCAGGGAGCCTCGGTGATCCCCGGGGCCCGGCAGGACGCTGCGGCCTCCGAGAGGGACCTCGCCGCGTAGCGCACGACGCCCGCACGCCTACAGCGACTGCGGGTACGTGAAGAACCCCTGCGGGTCGTACTGCTTCTTCACCTTGGCCAGCTTTGTCGCCGCGTCGCCGTAGTACGCCTTCCGCCAGTCCTTCAGCGTCGGGTCCGTGTAGTTCTGGTAGGCCGCTCCCGAGGCGTACGGCTTCATCGCTTCGTGGGCGCCCGTCAGCCAGGCCTGGGCCGTCGTGCCCGTCGTGCCCGCCTTCCAGGACGCTATGTACTGGGCCAGCATGCGCGAGCGGCGGTGGACGAAAGCCGTGGCCGTGGGGGAGACGCGGTTGACCGCCCCGCCGAGGGCCGTGAGGGCGATGCTGCCCGAGCCGCCCCGGACCGACGCGATCTGCCGCAGCAGGGTCTGGATGCCGGCCGCCGAGATCGAGCGGTCGAAGAAGTCCGAGCGGGCCGCGTAGGTCTCCCGGCCGAGGGCGCCGTGCGGGTCGCGGTTCGGGGTGGGGCCGGGCAGGTGGCACCTGGCGTCCGTGGCGAAGGACGAGCAGCCCGCGTACGCCTCCATCGCGCTCTCGTAGGAGTGCCGGCGCAGGGTCACGCTGCGGGCCGGTGCGCCGACCCGGTCGGCCAGTCGGTCGAGCGCGTTCTGGAGCTCGCCGTAGGTGCCCATGGAGAACGCCGCGACCGCCACGGAGGGCGAGCCGCCGTTCTCCAGGTGGCAGGAGGACCAGATCTCGTCGGGCTGGCCGGGACCCCACTCCTGCCATGCGCGCACCACGGCGGCGGCCCTGGACCACGGCCAGGTCACGTACGCGGTCACGCCCTGCGGGGCCGGGTGGGTCTTGAAGTGCAGTTCGGTCACCACACCGAAGTTGCCGTTGCCCGCGCCGCGCAGGGCCCAGAAGAGGTCCTTGTCGGTGAAGGCGTCGGCGGTCACTTCCTTGCCGTCGGCCGTGATCAGGGTCGCCCGGGTGAGGCTGTCGCAGGTGAGGCCGTAGGCCCGGGAGGCCACGCCGTGACCGCCGCCCAGTGTCAGGCCGGAGACGCCGACGGTGGGGCAGGAGCCGCCCGGGATCGTCACGCCCTTCGCGGTGAGGGCCCGGTAGACGTCGATCAGCTTGGCGCCGGCGCCGACCACGGCGGTGCCGCCCGAGGCGCGGACGCGGTTCAGCTCGGAGACATCGATGATCAGCCGGCTGTTTCCCGAGGACCAGCCGGCGTAGGAGTGGCCGCCGTTGCGGATCGCCACCCGGACACCGTGGGCGCGGGCGTAGGCCAGCGTGGTGCGGATGTCGTCCGCGTGGGCCACGTACGCCACCGCCGCGGGCTTCAGCGAGTCGAAACGGGTGTTGTAAAGCTGGTGGGCCGTCGCCCAGTCGGCGTCGCCGGGGCGGACCAGGGTGCCTTCCAGGCCGCGGGCGAGGGCCGCCCAGCTCGCGGAGGCGGTGGGCGTACGGGAGGATATAGACCTGCCGACCGCGCTCTGCGCGGCGTCGGCGCTGCCTCCGCCGTCGCACGCGGTCGTGGCCACCGCCGTGATCGCGGCCGCGCCGGCCCCGATGAACGTACGCCGTTCCATGTGTCCGTGCCTTTCGTCGGCCTCGTCGGCTTCCGTGGAACGAGACGAGGCAGAGGGGGTGAGGGTTCCCTGGAGGGTTCCGGAATCACACTGTGCCCTCGACGTAAGCGTTCCGTGACCTCACCGCACCTTTCGCAGGGGTTCACCCGCCGTTCACTTCCGGCCATAGGCGCCTTCACCTGATCTGCCTAATTTCGGCCTTACGCGATGCGTGGTGTGCCTCGAATGCGCATCCGTATCACCCAGACTTCGCGCACGCCGCCGGATTCAGGACGGCGGCTCCCGGAAGGAACTCAAGTGAAGCTTCAGCGCAAGAACCGGCGGGCCCTCGCCTTCGGTGCTCTCGCCGTCTCCGGCGCCCTGGCCCTCACGGCGTGCGGCTCCGACGACACGAGCAGCGGCGGCGACGCCAGCGGCTCGGCGACCGCCAACGCCAGCAGCATCAAGTGTGACGACGCCAAGGGTCAGCTGCTCGCCGACGGCTCTTCCGCGCAGAAGAACGCGATCGACGCCTGGGTCAAGCAGTTCACGCAGGCCTGTGGCGTGCAGATCAACTACAAGGGCGGCGGCTCCGGCGCCGGTGTGACCGCGTTCAACAACGGCCAGGTCGCCTTCGCCGGTTCCGACTCCGCGCTGAAGCCCGAAGAGGTCACGGCCTCCAAGAAGGTCTGCTCCGGCGGCCAGGGCATCGACCTCCCGATGGTCGGCGGCCCGATCGCCCTCGGCATCAACATCTCCGGTGTCGACAAGCTGACGCTGGACGCGCCGACCATCGCCAAGATCTTCAACGCCAAGATCACCAAGTGGAACGACCCGGCGATCGCCAAGCTGAACCCGGGCGTGAAGCTGCCCGACCTGAAGATCCAGGCGTTCCACCGCTCGGACGACTCCGGCACCACGGACAACTTCACCAAGTACCTGATCGCCACCGCCAAGAGCGACTGGCCCTACGAGCACGGCAAGACCTGGGTGGCCAAGGGCGGCCAGTCCGCCGCGCAGTCCTCCGGTGTCGCCCAGCAGGTGAAGCAGACCAACGGCGCCATCGGCTACTTCGAGCTCTCCTACGCCAAGGACGGCATCACGCCGGTCAGCATCGACACCGGCGCCTCCGCCGCGGTCCCGCCCACCGTCGAGAACGCCACCAAGGCCATCGCGGACGCCAAGGTCATCGGCACCGGCTCCGACCTGGCGCTGGAGCTCAACTACGGGACCAAGGCCGACGGTGCCTACCCGATGGTCCTCGTCACGTACGAGATCGTCTGCGACAAGGGCAACAAGGCCGACACCCTGGCCGCCACCAAGGCGTTCCTGCGCTACACCGCCTCCGAGGACGGCCAGAAGGTCCTCGCGGACAACGACTACGCCCCCATCCCCGACGACATCATCGCCAAGGTCCGCACCACCATCGAGGGCCTGAGCTGACCTGAGTGTGTGGTCCGGCCCGGGACCCGCTTTCGAGGGTTCCGGGCCGGACCGCACCGTCCGGTGCACCGCCGCCAGGAGCCGCGCCACGCGTGCGGCTCAGCAGACCGGAGAACCCGATGGACACCACACAGATAACAGACGCACCTCCCCCCACCCCCCAGCCGACCGAGGCCGAGCAGAAGCGCGCGGCCCGTGGCGCCACCCGGCCCGGTGACCGGATCTTCCTCGGTCTGTCCCGAGGGTCGGGCATCCTGCTGCTGGTGATCATGGCCGCCATCGCCGGCTTCCTCACCTACCGCGCCTCGATCGCGATCAGCAAGGACGACGCCAACTTCTTCACCGCCTTCGAGTGGAACACCCAGCTCGACCCGCCGAAGTTCGGCATCGCGGTCCTCGTCTTCGGCACGATCGTCTCCTCGATCATCGCCATGGCCATCGCGGTCCCGATCGCGGTCGCCATCGCGCTGTTCCTCACGCACTACGCTCCGCGCCGACTGCGCGGCCCGATCGCGTACGTGATCGACCTGCTGGCCGCCGTGCCGTCCATCGTCTACGGCCTGTGGGGGGCCCTGATCCTCGTCCCGCACATGAACGGCCTCTACGGCTGGCTCGACGACTACCTCGGCTGGACCGGCATCTTCTCCTGGCAGGGCGGCGCGCCCCGCTCGATGCTCACCGTCGGCATCCTGCTCGCGATCATGATCCTGCCGATCATCACCAACGTGAGCCGCGAGGTCTTCCGCCAGGTCCCGCAGATGCACGAGGAGGCGGCCCTCGCCCTCGGTGCCACCCGCTGGGAGGTCATCCGCATGGCGGTGATCCCCTTCGGCCGCTCCGGTGTGATCTCCGCCTCGATGCTCGGCCTCGGCCGCGCGCTCGGCGAGACGATGGCCGTGGCCACGGTGCTCTCGCCGACCTTCGACATCCAGGCCAGCCTGCTCGACCCGGGCGGCGGCACCTTCGCCCAGAACATCGCCAGCAAGTTCGGTGAGGCCAGCGAGACGGGCCGGGACGCGCTGATCGCCTCCGGTCTGGTCCTGTTCGTCATCACCCTGCTGGTGAACGGCGCGGCTCGCATGATCATCGCCCGCCGCAAGGAGTACTCGGGGGCCAACGCATGAGCACCGCAATCGCCGAGAAGCGCCCCAGCACCCTGCGCGGCGCCAGCCTCCCCAAGTGGACCCCGTACGCCATCGCCGCCGGCTCCGTCGCCCTCGGCCTCGGCATCAGCGCGGCCGCCGGCCTGGACAGCAGCATCCAGTGGGCCCTGATGGCCGCGATCCTGTTCGTCCTCGGGACGTACGTCATCGCCGCCCGCGTGGAGGGCCGCCGTCAGGCCAAGGACCGGGTCGCGACCTCGCTGGTCTGGGTCGCCTTCCTGCTCGCCGTCATCCCGCTGGTCTCCCTGGTGTGGTCGACGGTCTCGCGGGGCGTGAAGGTCCTCGACTTCTACTTCCTGTCCCACTCGATGGGCCTGGTCTCCGACTCCGAGCCGGGCGGCGGTATCTACCACGCCATCCTCGGCAGCCTGGAGCAGGTCGGTCTCGCCACCGTGATCGCGGCGCCGATCGGTGTGCTCACCGCCGTCTACCTGGTGGAGTACGGACGCGGCAAGCTCGCCAAGGCCGTCACCTTCTTCGTCGACGTCATGACGGGCATCCCGTCCATCGTCGCGGGTCTGTTCATCCTCTCGATCATGCTGATGTTCGACATGCAGCCCTTCGGCTTCGCCGGCTCGCTCGCCCTGGCGATCCTGATGATGCCGGTCGTCGTCCGCTCCACGGAGGAGATGCTCAAGCTCGTCCCGAACGAGCTGCGCGAGGCGTCCCTGGCGCTGGGCATCCCGAAGTGGCGGACGATCCTGAAGGTGGTCCTGCCGACCTCCCTCGGCGGCATCACCACGGGCATCATGCTGGCGATCGCCCGTATCGCGGGTGAGACCGCGCCGGTGCTGCTCCTGGTCTGGGGCAACTCGCTCATCAACGCCAACCCCTTCGAGGGTGCGCAGCAGTCGCTTCCGCTGTACATCTATCAGCAGTACGCGAACAGCGCGGGCGCCGGTGCGGCGTACGACCGTGCGTGGGCGGCGTCCCTGACGCTGATCGCCTTCGTGATGATCCTCAACCTGGTGGCTCGCGGCATCGCCCGCTGGAAGGCCCCGAAGACCGGTCGCTAAGGCGACAATTTCCGGCTCCGCCGGGCGGGGCCACACAGCGACCGAGATCTGGAAGTGAAGTAGTAATGGCCAAGCGAATCGACGTCAGTGGGCTCACCGCCTACTACGGCTCCCACAAGGCGATCGAAGACATCTCGATGACGGTCGAGCCCCGCTCGGTGACGGCCTTCATCGGCCCCTCCGGCTGCGGCAAGTCGACGTTCCTGCGCACGCTCAACCGGATGCACGAGGTCACCTCGGGCGGCCGGGTCGAGGGCAAGGTGCTCCTCGACGACGAGGACCTGTACGGCCAGGGCATCGACCCGGTGTCCGTGCGCCGCGAGGTCGGCATGGTCTTCCAGCGCCCGAACCCGTTCCCCACGATGTCGATCTTCGACAACGTGGCGGCGGGCCTGCGCCTGAACGGCTCGTACAAGAAGAGCGAACTGTCGGACGTCGTCGAGAAGTCCCTCAAGGGCGCGAACCTCTGGAACGAGGTCAAGGACCGTCTGAACAAGCCGGGTTCGGGTCTGTCCGGTGGTCAGCAGCAGCGTCTGTGCATCGCGCGGGCGATCGCGGTGGAGCCCAAGGTCCTGCTCATGGACGAGCCCTGCTCGGCCCTGGACCCGATCTCCACGCTCGCCATCGAGGACCTGATCGGTGAGCTGAAGGAGCGCTTCACGATCGTCATCGTGACGCACAACATGCAGCAGGCGGCGCGTGTCTCCGACCGTACGGCCTTCTTCAACCTTGCGGCCGTCGGGCAGCCCGGCAGGCTGATCGAGATCGACGAGACGGAGCGGATCTTCTCCAACCCGTCGGTCCAGGCCACGGAGGACTACATCTCCGGCCGCTTCGGCTAGGCCGTACCCAAGCCCCTCGCGGTGCTGCATGGCGGTGCCACCGCGAGGACACAGAGGGCCCGCTCCCGGATTCCGGGGGCGGGCCCGTTGTCTTACGGTGCGCGGTTCCTACAGGAAGAGCAGGTTCACGATCCCGTAGGCGCAGGCGGCCACGATCGCCGCGGCCGGCATGGTGATGAACCAGCCGAGGACGATGTTCTTGGCGACGCCCCAACGGACCGCGTTGACGCGCTTGGTGGCGCCGACGCCCATGATCGCCGAGGTGATGACGTGGGTCGTCGATACCGGCGCCTTGAACAGGTACGCGGTGGTGAACATGATCGCCGCACCGGTCGTCTCGGCGGCGAAGCCCTGCGGCGGATCGAGCTCGATGATCTTCCGGCCCAGGGTGCGCATGATGCGCCAGCCGCCCGCGTACGTGCCCAGCGACAGCATCACCGCGCAGACGATCTTCACCCAGACCGGGATCGGGTCGTTGTACGTCTCGTGGCCGGCGATCACCAGGGCCATCACCACGACACCCATGGTCTTCTGGGCGTCCTGGAGGCCGTGACCGAGGGCCATGCCGGCCGCGGACACGGTCTGCGCGATCCGGAAACCCCGCTTCGCCTTGTGCGGATTGGCCCGCCGGAAGATCCACATGATCGCGGTCATCACCAGGTAACCGACGATCAGACCGACGACCGGCGAGATGAACATCGGGATGACGACCTTGTCGAGCACCCCGCTCCAGATCACCTCGGTGCCGCCCGCCAGCGCGGCTCCCACCATGCCACCGAACAGCGCGTGCGAGGACGAGGAGGGCAGTCCGAAGTACCAGGTGACGAGGTTCCACACGATCGCGCCGACCAGTGCCGAGAAGAGGATGCCCATCCCCTTCGAGCCCTGCGGCGTCCCGATCAGGCCCTCGCTGACGGTCTTGGCGACCCCGGAGCCCAGAAAGGCTCCTGCCAGGTTCATGACCGCCGCCATGGCCAGCGCGGCCCGGGGGGTCAGGGCCCGCGTCGACACCGAGGTCGCGATCGCGTTCGCCGAGTCGTGGAAGCCGTTGGTGTACGTGAAGAAGAGCGCGACCAGGATGGTCACGACCAGAGCGAAGGTGTCCATAAAAGAGTTCAGGACTCCTTGACGGCGATGGTCTCCACCGTGTTCGCCACGTGCTCGAACGCGTCCGCGGCCTCTTCGAGGACGTCCACGATCTGCTTGAGCTTGAGGACCTCGATGGCCTCGTACTTGCCGTTGAACAGCATGGCGAGCAGCTTGCGGTGGATCTGGTCGGCCTGGTTCTCCAGCCGGTTGACCTCGATCCAGTACTCGGTGAGGTTGTCCATGGTCCGCAGGTTCGGCATCGCCTCGGCCGTGAGCTCGGCGGCCCGCGCGAGCACCTCGATCTGCTGCTCGACGCCCTTGGGGAGTTCCTCGACGTTGTAGAGGACGACCAGGTCGACGGCCTCCTCCATGAAGTCCATGATGTCGTCGAGGGAGGACGCCAGGTTGTAGATGTCCTCGCGGTCGAACGGCGTGATGAACGAGGAGTTCAGCTGGTGGAAGATCGCGTGGGTGGCGTCGTCACCGGCGTGTTCAGCGGCCCGCATACGCTCTGCGATCTCGGCCCGGGCGGAGGCGTCCGCGCCGAGCAGTTCCATGAGGAGCTTCGAGCCCGTGACGATGTTGTCCGCGGAGGCGGCGAACATGTCGTAGAAGCTCGTCTCCCTGGGGGTCAGACGAAAGCGCACAAGGGGTCCTCGGGGTGCATCGGTTTCGGTCAGGCTGATGCTAGGTGCATCATCCGGCCACGGCTAATGGGCCGTCCCCCAGTGTCGCCCATCGGGCACAGTGGTTGGCACGGGGGCCGTCCGCAGGCCCTATACCCGGGAAACTTCGGTACGATATACCCAGGAGGGGTATGTGATTCCCTCAGGGTGTGGCCGTGATGTGGAGGACGCGATGACGACGACCGAGGCCGGCGCCACGGCGCCATCCGAGACAGTGGCGGAAAACAGCCCCCACGAGACCCACGAGCCCACCGCGCACGGCTACCACAAGCAGAAGGCCGAACACCTCAAGCGCCTGCGCCGGATCGAGGGTCAGATCCGGGGCCTGCAGCGCATGGTGGACGAGGACGTCTACTGCATCGACATACTCACGCAGGTGTCCGCCTCCACCAAGGCGCTGCAGTCCTTCGCCCTGCAGCTCCTGGAGGAACACCTGCGGCACTGCGTCGCCGACGCTGCCGTCAAGGGCGGCACCGAGATCGACGCGAAGGTCGAGGAGGCGACGAAGGCGATCGGCCGCCTGCTGCGGACCTGATCCGGCCTTCCCCGCGACGGGACGGGCGCCCCCGGCTCACTCGCCGGGGGCGCCCGCGCGTTCTTCGGCCACCTTCAGCACCTCGTCGATGCTCGCCAGGCTGAGCCGGTCGTCCGCGGCCGACGCCGCGATGATCAGCTCCCCGCACAGTTCGATCTCGGCGAGGGCCACGTGGTCCTGAACCGCCGTACCGCCGACCGGAGCCACGCGCATCACCTCTTCTCTGCCGTTACCGAATTCCTAGAGTAGGGAGCGGCCTACACACCGCGCATGGCACGGACGGGCTAGTTCTTGACACCCGTCACGGCTGCTCACTCCTCGGCGATCTTGCCCGCGTAGATGTCCCGGGCAGCCGGCAGCCGTACGTCCGTGGCGACCCCGAAGTCGTACAGCAGCGTCGTCGAGGCGACCGCGACGGTGCCCTGCCGCCGGCCGTTGACGAAGCTGAAACGGTGGCGCACCTTGCGGATGCGGCCCTGGTCGTCGAGGTAGACGTCGAAGGGCACCGAGGCCGTGGCGAACCCTTTCGCCGCCGCTGCCAGGACACCCCGGTTGGCGATCGAGGCGCCCTTCGCCGCGACGGCGAGATCGGCCGTGCCGCGGTAGTGCCGCACCTCGGTCCCCGCGAGCTCGGTCGCGCCCACGTACGTCGCCGTCCTGGTCCCGCGCAGCACCTCGGCGGCGGCGAGCGGATCGGTGGCGCCGCCGGTGACGAGGTTGCCGTCGGAGAGGGACGCGGTGTCGACGCGCACCCACTTGTCGGCGGGGACGCCCGCGCCCCGGTTCTTCATGAACAGGGCGCCGGGGGCGAGGAGTTCGGTGATCGGCCGGTGCTCGCTGGTGCCGGCCGGGTCCTGCGGCAGCAGCACCTTCAGCCGGCCGAGCCGCTCGCGGTAGTCGTACACGCCGTCGCCGCGGATGGTGACCAGGGTGCCGCCGGTGGCCATCTCCATCGATGTGCTCGCCTTCGAACTGCCCGCGTTCACCAGGGTGTCGGCGGCCCGGCGCAGGGTTTTGACCGGGTCGGCCGCGCCGGCGTCGTCCACGGTGGCGCCGCTGCCCGCGCAACTGGTGGCGCAGGCACAGGCCATGAACACCGCCGCGACGACGACCGACCCGCCGGCCCGCCTCTGCTGCCGCTCCGCCATCGCCGTCTACCCCCAGCCGGTACGTCCGCCACGGACCACCTGTCGCTTCGGATAACGACCGGTAGGAGGGGTCGTCACGCGCACCGTCCGTTTACCCGGCATGGGTAACGTTGTCAGCGTGGCGCAGCAGGACAGGACCCCCGCACCCCCATCCGAAGGACCGGCCCATCACACGCAGATGGTCGAGCAGGGCCGCTTCTGCCTGGCCCGGTGCACGTGCGGCTGGCGCGGACCGGCGCGCAGAGCCCGCAGCCAGGCGCGGGCGGACGCGGAGGGGCACGCGGTCGGAGGCTAGAGCGGCAGCAGCTCGTCGATCAGGGTGCGGTCGCGGTACTGCGTCAGGCGGCTGCGGGCCGCGGCGGGGGAGAGCCACAGGATGCGGTCCACCTCCTCGTTCGGGGTGAAGTGGCCTCCGTTTGCCTCCGCCGCCCAGTAACGGACCCGCTTGGGACGGCCGTTGGCCACGTAGCGGACGGTGGACAGCTCGGTTCCGGGCTCGGCCGTGTAGCCCGTCTCCTCCTCGACCTCGCGCAGCGCGGCTGCGAGGTCGTCCTCCTCGCGCTTCAACTTGCCCTTGGGATGCGACCAGTCATCGTATTTGGGCCTGTGGACCAGGCAGATCTCAAGGTCGCCGTCGATCGGTGAGCGACGCCACAGGACGCAGCCCGCTGCCTGGACGACGGGGTCGTCGTTGTCGCCGGGACGGGTCATGTGCTCACCGCCTGCTTCTGCCAGCACTGCTGGAACGCGAACCGGGCCGCCTCCACCTCGTGGCGCTGGTCGGCGTGCAGGACACCGAGGGCGTAGGCGGTGGCCGGGGCGATGCGGGGGGTGCGGGCCGCCGAGGCCGCCGCTGCCGCCGCCTCCGAGGCGTCCCGGTGCCGGTCCAGGCACTGGCCCGCCGTCAGGAGCCGTACGTCCACCGAGGAGGTCAGGACCTCGCGCGCGTAGCGGTGCAGGCGCAGGAGGAGGCGGACCTGGTGCCAGGGGGCGTCCTGGGGGTGGGGGGAGGGGTCCGGGGAGAGACCGTGGATGAGGGCCTCGGCGTTGTAGGGGTGGCCCGCGGTGACCAGGGGGAGGGCGGTCACCGCGTCTTCGAGGCGTTCCCGGGCCGCGGTGGCCATGGGGTGGAGGTCGGTGGTGACGGCCTTCTGCACCAGGGGGACTTCGCTGGCCAGTACGGCGATGTTGTCGGCCACCGCGTGGAACCGGCTGGAGCCCAGGGCCTGGAGGGCGGTGCTGTGGGCCCGGGTGCGGGCGAGGGTGAGCTGGCGGTCCAGGAGGGCGCCTGCCTTGGCGGCGCCCACGGTCAGGTTGCCTCGGTCCGGGGCGGGTGCCGGGGCCGTGCCGACGGGTGCCGCCCCGACGGCACGACCGCCCGCGGCCACGTCGGCGGTGCGTGGAGGTGCCGGGAACACCGCCCCCGACAGCCTGTGCAGCGCCAGCAACAGCCGTTCAAGGCGGGAGTCGTAGGCGTGCTCCATGCCCAGGGTTCCGGACAGCCAGGCCAGTTCGGGGCGCAGGGACTCCGACCAGTCGGGGTCGAGGAGGGGGCGGAAGGTGTGGAGGCTGGCGCTGATGCGGCGGACCGAGCGGCGCAGGGCCCGGGCCGCGTCGGCCGGGTCCTCCGCGCCCGCCGCCGTACCGCCGGACTCGCGGTGCATGCGCAGGGCGCGGAGGAACTCCGTGGCTTGGGACCGCAGGTAGCCCGCGAGGGCGTCCCCGGTGGGGGCCTCCCCCGCTCTAACGGAGTCGAGAGCAGGGGACGGCCCGGCGCGCCCGGCCAGGGGATCCCTCGGTTCAAGGTGTTGCTGTGCCACGCCGGCGCCTCCGGGCGTCTATGAGCATCTCCTGGACGTTGCGCAGGGGTTGGCCGTCCGCATCCATGGCGTGCCGGGTCCATTCGCCGTCCGGGCCGAGGTGCCAGGACGCGGTGGTGTCGGACATGCCGGTCTCCAACAGCCGGTTCAGGGCCGCCCGGTGGGCCGGGTCGGTGACCCGGACCAGTGCCTCTATCCGGCGGTCGAGGTTGCGGTGCATCATGTCGGCGCTGCCGATCCACACCTCGGGTTCACCGCCGTTGCCGAAGCCGAAGACCCGGGAGTGTTCGAGGAACCGGCCGAGGATCGAGCGGACCCGGATGTTCTCGGACATGCCGGTGACGCCCGGGCGGATCGCGCAGATGCCGCGCACCCAGACGTCGACCGGAACGCCCGCCTGGGAGGCGCGGTAGAGCGAGTCGATGAGCGCCTCGTCCACCATGGAGTTGACCTTGATGCGGATGAAGGCCGGACGTCCTGCGCGGTGGTGCTGGACTTCCTTGTTCACGCGGGCGATGAGGCCGTCGCGAAGGGACTTGGGGGCCACCAGGAGGCGGCGGTAGGTCTCGCGACGGGAGTAGCCGGACAGCCGGTTGAACAGGTCGGACAGGTCCGCGCCCACCTGCGGGTCGGCGGTCAGCAGGCCGAGGTCCTCGTACAGCCGGGCCGTCTTCGGGTGGTAGTTGCCGGTGCCGACGTGGCTGTACCGCCGTAGCACGTCGCCTTCCTGACGGACCACCAGGGACAGCTTGCAGTGGGTCTTCAGGCCGACGAGGCCGTAGACGACATGGCAGCCCGCCTCCTCCAGCTTGCGCGCCCACTTGATGTTGGCGTGCTCGTCGAAGCGGGCCTTGATCTCGACCAGGACGAGGACCTGCTTGCCGGCCTCGGCGGCGTCGATGAGGGCGTCGACGATGGGGGAGTCGCCCGACGTGCGGTACAGGGTCTGCTTGATGGCGAGGACGTCGTCGTCCTCGGCCGCCTGCTGGAGGAAGGCCTGCACGGACGTCGAGAAGCTGTCGTAGGGGTGGTGCAGCAGCACGTCCCGGACCCGCAGGGCGGCGAAGATGTCGGGCGAGGACGCCGACTCGACCTCGGCCAGGTCGCGGTGGACGCCGGCGACGAACTTGCGGTACTTCAGCTCGGGGCGGTCGAGGCCGGCGATCCGGAAGAGGCCCGTGAGGTCCAGGGGACCGGGCAGGGGGTAGACCTCCGCCTCGGAGATCTTCAGCTCGCGCACCAGCAGGTCGAGCACCTCGCGGTCGATGGACTCCTCGACCTCCAGACGCACCGGGGGACCGAAGCGGCGCCGCATGAGCTCCCGCTCCAGGGCCTGGAGGAGGTTCTCGGCGTCGTCCTCCTCGACCTCCAGGTCCTCGTTGCGGGTGACCCGGAAGGTGTGGTGCTCCAGGACCTCCATGCCCGGGAACAGCTCCTCCAAGTGGGCGCCGATGACGTCCTCGATGGGGACGTAGCGGCCGGGGGAGGACTCCAGGAAGCGGGACAGCAGCGGCGGGACCTTGACCCGGGCGAAGTGGCGGTTGCCGTTGACCGGGTTGCGCACGATCACGGCCAGGTTCAGCGAGAGGCCCGAGATGTACGGGAAGGGGTGGGCCGGGTCGACCGCGAGGGGAGTCAGGACCGGGAAGATCTGGTGCCGGAACAGGGTGAAGAGGCGGGCCTGTTCCTTCTCCTGGAGTTCGTTCCAGCGGACCAGGTGGATGCCGTCCTCCGCGAGCGCGGGGGCGACGTCCTCGTGGTAGCAGGCGGCGTGCCGGGCCATCAGCTCGCGGGAGCGGGCCCAGATCATCTCCAGCACCTCGCGAGGCTGGAGGCCGGAGGCGGAGCGGGTGGCGACGCCGGTGGCGATACGGCGCTTCAGTCCGGCCACCCGGACCATGAAGAACTCGTCCAGGTTGCTGGCGAAGATCGCGAGGAAGTTGGCGCGCTCCAGCAGGGGTGTATTCGGGTCCTCGGCGAGTTCGAGAACCCGTTCGTTGAACGCGAGCCAGCTGCGCTCCCGGTCGAGGAAACGACCCTGCGGGAGCTGGAGGGCACCGTCGACCGGGATCTCCTCGTACGCGTCGAGGTCGGCGTCGAGGTCGGGTTCGAGATCGGAGACGGTGGCCGACACGGTGTGCGGGCGGTGCGCGGCTATGGAGCCCACGGAGGGCTGCACGTGCTGGATCTCTGCCTGGGTGTTCGACTGGCTCATGACCCCATTCTTCCGCGCCAGGAGCGAAACGGGCGCGTCGGAGGCAGCGAGCGGGAGCACGGCGGCGACCGGGGCGTCCCCGTTCCCCGCGGATCCGTCGGGCGGCGGCGAAGGCTCTGGCACGGCGGGCTTCATTCGGTGAGCCTCGCAAGCCTGTCTGAACCGATGGTTACGGCGACATGGCGTTCGGGATATCGGGGGACGGCTCCCGGACGTCTGCGTGGGGGGCGGGGGGCCTCGCGCGGGTGGTTCGGGGGTGCGGTGGCGGAGGCGGTGCCGGTCTCCGGTGGGGTGGGAATGTGGATGCGCTGGGGCCGTTCGGCCCTCGCTGATGGCCTGGGGTGGGTGGTTCGGGCGTCGGGCGGGGGCGGGGGTGTGGGTGTCAGGTGGGGGTCGGGGGGTGAGGGCGATGCCGGTCTCGGTGCCGGGGGTGTGGGCGCGGGGCCGCCGGTCCCGCGGTCCGCGGTGGGTGGTGTGGTGCGGGTGGTTGTAAGGGGGTGT